>DATDBS010000046.1:0-15405 GCA_036524735.1 Propionibacteriaceae bacterium | reverse complement strand
ACGAGGTCCACCCCGGTCAGGTCGAGGTCGCGGCCGTCGAAGAACTCGTTGGCGCCCAGGTGGTGCCAGAACGTGCGGTCCCGACCCGGCGCCTGACTGACGATCGTGTACGAGGTCGATGCGTCGATCCGGGAGAGCCCGGCTGTATCCAGGCCTTCGGACCGACAGAGCTCCAGCAGCAATCCGGCCAGGGGGTCCTGGCCCACCGCGGCGGCGAGCCGGACGTCGATGCCGAGCCCGGCCATCGTCTGCCCGGTGGTGTAGACGCATCCGCCGGGTCGGGCGACCATCGGCCCGAGGCTGTAGAGGGCGCCCTCGACCAGTCCAGGCTGCCGATCCATCTGCGGGAAGAAGTCGATGCAGAGATGACCACCGACCAGAGCACGCACGCCTGTCTCCCTTCGCCCGCGCCGGTGCGGGGGGCTCCATCATCCCCTGCGGCTCCGACCGGCCTCCACTGAACCACCCGACCTTGTAGATTTGCTCCCGTCCGCACCTGCCGCCGGACCGGCACCCACTCAGCACGTGCGCGATCCCGCGTCCAAGGAGGAACTCGATGACCGAGCCCACGTCGGCCGGTGCCGCCGCACCCCTGGCCCCGCCGGACTCAGATCCGTTCACCCTCACCGCGCCGGCGCCACCGCAGACCGTGGTGACCACGCAGGCCCCAGCCATGGCTCCCAAGGTCGACCCGGCCTCGATCGCGACGCTGGACAGCAAGGTCGACCACTTCATGACGGCCCTGCTGACCTCGCAGACGCGGTCGCCCGAGTTCACTGCGCAGGCCGAGAACGTCCGCACGATGGGAGACGCCGACATCCGGCGGGCGGCCGAGACCTCCAACCGGTTGCTCCAGACCCCGGTCAAGGCGCTCCAGGAAGGCGGCATCGCCGAGGGGTCCAAGGTGGGCGCCACGCTGCTCGAGCTGCGGCGTACGGTCGAGGAACTCGACCCCAGCCAGGCCACCGGAGCGCGCAAGTTCCTGGGCATGATCCCGTTCGGCGACAAGATCACCGACTACTTCCGCAAGTACCAAGCCGCCCAGAGCCATCTCGACGGCATCCTGCACAGCCTGCGCAACGGCCAGGACGAGCTGCAGAAGGACAACGTCGCGCTCAACATGGAGAAGCAGAACCTCTGGGCGAACATGGGACGGCTCAACCAGTACATCTACGTCGCGGAGCGGCTGGACGCCAAGATGGCCGCCAGCATCTCCACCCTGGAGCTGTCCGACCCGGAACGGGCCAAGGCGCTGAGCCAGGACGTCCTCTTCTACGTCCGACAGAAGCACCAGGACCTGCTGACCCAGCTCGCGGTCTCCATCCAGAGCTACCTGGCGATCGACATCATCATCAAGAACAACATCGAGCTGATCAAGGGTGTGGACCGGGCCTCGACCACCACCGTCTCCGCGCTGCGCACGGCGGTCATCGTGGCGCAGGCCCTCGGCAACCAGAAGTTGGTCCTCGACCAGATCACCGCCTTGAACACCACCACGTCGGACCTGATCCAACGCACCTCGGAGATGCTGCGGGACAACTCGGCGCAGATCCAGCAGCAGGCGGCCTCCGCCACGATCGGGCTCCCCCAGCTGCAGGCGGCGTTCGCCAACATCTACGCCACGATGGACTCCATCGACACCTTCAAACTGCAGGCGCTCGACACCATGGCCGCCACCATCGGCACCCTGGAGTCCGAGGTGACCAAGTCCCAGGACTACCTCGCCCGGGTCCAACGGCAGGACCAGCGACTCGCGACCGGCGAGCTGGACCTGGAGCAGAACCCTCCCGGCGGCGGTCTGCGCTGAACAACCTCGCCCCGCAACTGGATCGGACGTCTCGGATGGGCTTCAAGGACTGGTGGTCCAAGGTCACTGGGCGGGTCGAACCCGCGCCGGTGTTCGTCAGCCCGCCCGCACCCACCGAGGCCGACATCGTCGCCGCCCTCGACCGGGTGGAGGCCATGGTCATCGGCAGCGTGCCGGCGCCCGTGCAGTCGCGGGTGAAGAAGGTGACCGGGACCGTACGCGAGACGATGCCGCGGTTGCGCAACCTCGGTCTGGGAAGCCCGGAGGCCTACTCGGTGATGGCGACGGCCACGGACTACCTGCCGGAAGCCATCGGCAACTACACCAGGCTGCCGAGGAGCTGGGCGGACTCACGTCCGATCGAGGACGGGAAGACCTCGCTGATGCTGCTGATCGACCAGCTCGACCTGCTGGGGGCGACCACCGACAAGATCTTCGATGCGGTCGTCCGGGTCGACGCCGATGCGCTGATCGCCCACGGCCGCTTCCTGCAGGCCAAGTTCGGCCACGCCTCGAGCGGCGGTGGTCTCGATCTCGGCCAGCCGGCCCGACCCGAGGCGCCGCGCAGCAGTCTGGACCTGCCGTGAGCACCGAGAGCCCGACCGAGAAGCAGCTGCGCGCCATGGCTGACTGGGCCATGGCCAAGCTCAGCCTCCAGCGGGCCGCCGAGCCTTCGATCACCTCCCCCGGGAACCCCCTGGACGCGCTGCCGTTCGATCCCAAGTCTCCAGGCGCCTTCCCCTGGCTGACGTCGATGGCCGACCCTTCCTCGACCTCGGAAGACGTGACCAGCACGGTTCCTGAGCCGGTCGAAGGGCAGGTGGCGGCAGAGCTCGCACCAGGCCCGGAACCCGAAGCAGAACCCCAGCCGAAGAAGACCCTCGACGAGCTCTTGGCCGAGCTGGACGCCCTGATCGGGCTCCGTGAGGTCAAGGCCGAGATCCACCGTCAGGTAGCCCTGCTCCGGGTGGAGGGCCTGCGCGTCAAGGCCGGGCTCAAGACCCCGCCCATGACCCGGCACCTGGTTTTCGTCGGCAACCCCGGCACGGGCAAGACCACCGTCGCCCGCCTGGTCGGCGCGATCTACGCCGCCCTCGGCGTGCTCTCCCAGGGTCAGTTGATCGAGGTCGACCGCTCCGAGCTGGTGGCCGGCTATCTCGGCCAGACCGCCATGAAGACGGCCGAGGTCGTCGCCTCCGCCGCGGGCGGAGTGCTGTTCATCGACGAGGCCTACAGCCTCTCCGGCGACCAGTACGGCCGTGAGTCGGTCGACACCCTGGTCAAGGAGATGGAGGACCGGCGCGACGACCTGGTGCTGATCGTGGCCGGCTACCCGGACCCGATGGCCAGGTTCATCGCCCAGAACCCTGGCCTGGCCAGCCGTTTCCGGACCACGATCGAGTTCAGCGACTACACCGACGCCGAGCTGACCGAGATCTTCCTGTCGCTGGCCAAGGCGGCGGACTACGACGTCACCCCGGACACGCTGACCCGATTCACCTCCATCTTGACCACGACCCCCCGGGGCCCGATCTTCGGCAACGGTCGCTTCGCGCGGAACCTGCTGGAGGAGGCGATCGGGCGGCACGCCTGGCGGCTCCGCGAGATCACCGAACCGACGTTGGCCGAGCTCCGCGAGCTCGCCCCCGACGACCTCGACCCGGTCGAAGGCTCACCGTCAGAACCGCCTGTGGAACCCCCGCCGGAAGAACCCTCGCCGGTCGAGTCCGAGATCCCTGACCCCGAGGAGGCTCCGCGATGAGCCAGACCGCGCTGCAACCCGGGTCTGCTCCGGCGCCGACGACGGCTCCACCTCAGGTCCAGGCCGCCGACCAGGTGGCGAAGCCGACCAGCACCACCACCACCCCCGTACGCCAGACCCCGCAGCAGCTGCGTGGCCTGAGCCTCGGCCTGGTCGTGATCGGCATCGTCGTGGGACTCGTCGGTGCCCTGACCTTCTCGTACCTGGCCTACTCCCTGAGCCGCGCGGAGGCCGACACCACGCAGCTGATCCGGGTGCAGACCATCCAGACCAACCTGCTCAGCGCGGACGCCACCGCGACGAACGCCTTCCTCGTCGGGGGGCTGGAGCCCGCCACCCAACGGGAGGCGTACGACCAGGCCATCAGCTCGACCAGCGCCCTGATCGCCGAGGCGGCCCGGGCCCAGCCGGCTGACGCCGAGGCCCTCGCGGCCCTGAATCAGGAGGTCGTGGCGTACGCGGCGACGATCGAGCAGGCCCGGGCGAACAACCGCCAGGGCTTCCCGGTCGGCTCCCAGTACCTGCGGTCCGCCAGCGCCGACCTGCGCGTCAGTGCCCTCCCGATCCTGGACCTCCTCGTCTCCACCAACGCGGAGCGCGCCGCGGACGAAATGGACCTCCGCCCGGGTTACCTCTTCGTGGTCGTCGCACTGCTCGGCCTGGTCGCCATCGTGCTCGCGCACCAGTGGCTGGCCCGACGCTTTCGCCGCCGGATCAACGTGGGTGTGCTGGCTGGGGCGATCTTGTTGCTGGCCGGTCTGCTGGGCGGCTTCGCCATGGTGCAGCAGTCGGGGTCGGCGGTCACCGCCGTACGCGAGGGCAGCTTCGCCGACGTGAACGCCGGCGCCGAGGCCCGGATCGAGGCCAACAACGCCAAGGCGAGTGAGAGCCTCACCCTGATCGCCCGCGGCTCGGGCAGTGCCTTCGAGCAGGCGTGGGTGGCTTCGGCCGACAAGGTCCGGACCAACCTGGGTCTGCTGGGTGATGCTGACCTGCCGACGCTGTGGACCGCCTACACCGACACCCACACCGAGATCCGCGAGCTGGACGACGGTGGGTCCTGGGACAAGGCGGTGGCCACCGCGACCGGGACCGACGACGCTTCGGCCAACACGACCTTCAACGCCTTCGACGCCGAGCTGGCGACCTACCTCGACGGCGTCAGCACCTCCACCGCAACCGCGCTCGGCGACCGCCAGCCGGGACTGGTGATCGCGGCCGTCTTCACCCTGCTCGCCGGCGTCGGAGCAGGTCTGCTCGGCCGCTGGGGCGTCGCCGCCCGCCTGAAGGAGTACCGATGAGGAACCGGTTCGGCCGACCGCTGCTGCTCGCGGCCGCGATGACCTGCGCCGCCGTGGTCTCGGCCTGCTCCTTGGTCTCGTACGCGCCGACCCCGCTTCCGCCGGCTCCGACCACGGCGCCGCCGACGGCGGCCGCCCCGGCCAGCGCCCCGGCCCAGTGCGCCAACCCGGTCGCGTCGTACGCCCCGGACGGCGCGCTGCCCGGGTCGAACGACCTGCCCAGCGGCTCGACGATGGCCGACATCCGCAAGCGCGGCCGACTGATCGCGGGGATCTCGGCGGACACCTATCTGCTGGGCTCCCGCAACCCGATCTCGGGGCAGATCGAGGGCTTCGACATCGACATGGTCAAGGCGGTCACCAAGGCCATCTTCGGCGACGAGACGAAGTACCAGCTCAAGGTGATCACCGCGGCCCAGCGGATCCCGTCCCTGGAGAGCGGCGACGTCGACATCGTGGCTCGCAACATGACCATCACGTGCGACCGCTGGGAACAGATCGCCTTCTCCAGCGAGTACTACCGGGCCGGGCAGAAGGTCCTGGTCCGCAAGGGCGCCAAGGCCACGACGCTGGCCGACCTGAAGGGCCAGCGCGTGTGTGCCCCGCGAGGCACGTCGAGCATGGACAACCTGATCAAGCTCGCGCCCGACGCGATCGCGGTCGGCGCCGACACCCACACCGGCTGCCTGGCCTTGTTCCAGCAGGGTCAGGTCGAGGCCATCACCGGGGACGACACCGTGTTGGCCGGATTGGCCGCACAGGACCCCTACGCCGAGGTGCCCGAGCAGAAGGCGCTGACCGCCGAGCCGTACGGGCTGGGGATGAACAGCAAGGACGTCGACCTCGTGCGGTTCGTCAACGCCCGGCTCGCGCAGATGCGTGGCAACGGCGAGTGGACCACGATCTACAACCGCTGGCTGGCCGGTCCGCTCGGTCCGGCGCCGGCTCCGCCCAAAGCGGTCTACGGCCGCGAACCATGAGCCCGGACCTGGCACCGACCCGGACGGCGGCGGCCGGCACCGGTCCGGTCAGTGCTCCCCCGGCTCCGGGCCGGATGGGCTCCCCCGTCGACCCGCAGGCCACGCTGGTCTACCTGGAGGCGCTCGGGCGGTGGCGGGACGACCGACGTCGCGAGTTGGACCAGCTCGATCAGACCGCGCTCAGCGCACCGGTGCAGACCGGCGCCGCCGCCGTGACCAGCGACATCATGTTGTCGATGGCGCTGTGGAAGGCGGCCTCGGATCGCTACGAGCTCCTGCTGCGCACCTGGGACTCCGGTCGGGTGGGGACGGTCGAGCGGGAGCGGCTGGCCACCTTGATCTGGGGTCGGTTGGACGCCACCCTCGACCCCGCCCTGATCAGTCGGAGCACCGTGCCCGGCAACGCCGCCCTCGCGGTGTCGTTGCCCGAGGCGTGCCGGCTGTCCGACGCTCTGGCGGCCCAGCTGCGCGTACGCCTCGGCCTGCAGGAGTCCGGACAGGAGATCACCGAACGACTGCGTCAGCTCCGCGCCCAGCTGGAACGGATCCGCGACCAGGTCGACCTGGAACCCGCCGGCAGCGCTCAGCAGGAGGCGGCTGGGGTCTCGTCGCGGCTGGCCCGACGACTGAAGGACCTGGCCGACAAATCCGGCCGGGGTGGCGACATCGGCGGCCTGCTGGGTCCCCTGGAGATCGAGTCCGCCGTGTTCGAGCGGGACCTGATCGTGAACGGGGCCCGGCGGCGCGAGGCCGGGGCGTTGGTCGGTCGCGGACGGGCCCAGCGGGCCGCCCTCGAGGTCCGCGAGGAGCAGTTGCGGACGCTGGCCGCCGAGTGCGTGGCCACCGTCGCCCCTGCGCCCCGTTTCGCGGTGCCCGACGTGGACGCGCTCGGGCCGTTGCCCAACACCCCCGACGCCTTGAAGGCGTACCTGCACCGGCTCGACCAGGTCGCCCGCGCCATGACCATCGCCCAGGACGCGTACGCCGCCGCGCTCGCCGACCACCACGAGCTGGTCAGCCGGCTCGACGCGTTCCACGCCAAGGCCAGGGCGACCGGTGCCGCCGACCGACCCGACGTGGCCCAGGCGTACGAGCTCGCCCACCGGACCCTGGCCGCCCGACCCTGCCGGATGGAGCTGGCCCGACAGCTGGTCACGCTCTACCAGACCTACCTCCAGCTGGAGACCTCATGACCTGCACCCAGCCCGGCTGCACCGGAACCATCGTCGACGGCTACTGCGACGTCTGCGGCAGCCCAGGCCCACAGGCCGCCCAGCCTCCGGTCGGTCCGCTGGTCGGCGCGGTCGGAGTCGCCGCGCCGGGGAACGACCAGCACTGCACCCAGCCCGGTTGCACCGGCAGCTACGCGGACGGCTACTGCGACGTGTGCGGCTCGCCCGCCCCAGCGGGGAGTTCCGCGGCCCCGTTGTCGACGACGGTCGGCGCCGCCGGGGTCGAGTCGCCCGTCAGCGCCATCGGTGCCGTCGGTGGCGCCGCTTCGACGATCACCCGCGGATCGAGTCGGCTGAACTCGACCGCCCTGGGGTCGAGCCGGGCCACGGTCAGCGGGTCCAAGATCACGAAGCGAGTCCACTCGGGGTCGCAACGGCTACGGGCCGCCAGGCTCGGGGCCGGGCTGACCCGGGTGCCGCCGGCCCCGGAGATCGACGCCTCGCAGGCAATCATGAAGAACCCCCAGGTGCCGGAGGACAAGCGCAGCTGCCCGACCTGCGGCGCCCCTGTGGGGCGCTCCCGCGACGGCCAGCCGGGGCGTACCGAGGGGTTCTGCGCCAAGTGCGGCTCGGCGTTCTCCTTCACCCCCAAGCTCAAGGCCGGCGACCTGGTCGCGAACCAGTACGAGGTGGCCGGCTGCCTCGCCCACGGCGGCCTGGGCTGGATCTACCTGGCCCGTGACCGCAACGTGTCCGACCGCTGGGTCGTGCTCAAGGGCCTGCTCAACACCGGTGACAAGGACGCTCTGGCCGTGGCCATCGTGGAGCGCCAGTTCCTCGCCCAGGTCGAGCACCCGCTGATCGTGGAGATCTACAACTTCGTCACCCACGACGAGGCCGGCTACATCGTGATGGAGTACGTCGGCGGGGTCTCGCTGAAGCAGATCCTCAAGGAGCGGATGCGAGCCCACGGCGGCGTCTTCGACCCGATGCCGGTCGACCAGGCGCTGGCGTACGTGCTCGAGGTGCTGCCCGCGTTCCAGTACCTGCACGACCTCGGGCTGGTCTATTGCGACTTCAAGCCGGACAACCTGATCCAGGTCGGGGACGCGGTCAAGCTGATCGACCTCGGTGGCGTACGCCGGATCGACGACCAGGAGTCCGCCATCTACGGCACCGTCGGCTACCAGGCGCCGGAGGTCGCCGCCCAGGGCACGACGGTCGCCTCGGACATCTACACCATCGGTCGCACCCTCACCGTGCTGATGACGGAGTTCCGGGGTTACCAGACCAAGTACGTGGCCAGCCTGCCGCCGGTGGCCGACACCCCGCTGTTCACCGACCACGACTCCCTCTACCGGCTGCTGGCCAAGGCCTGCGCCCCCGATCCGGCGGACCGGTTCGCCTCCATCGACGAGTTCCGGGTGCAGCTGCTCGGCGTCCTGCGGGAGGTGGTGGCCGCCAAGACCGCCGGCACCTCGCTCACCTCGGCCGCTTCGGTGCTGTTCGAGGCTCCGGCGATCACCAGCGAGGCCCTGGAGTGGGACGAGCTGCCGACGTTGCGGACCGACACCAGCGACCCGCAGTACTCCTGGCTGAGCAACATCTCGGTCGAGGACCCGGCCCAGCGCTACGCCGAGCTGCAGAAGGCGCCCGAGCCCTCCGCCGAGGTGCTGTTGGCCCAGGCTCGCGCTGCGCTCGAGCTGGGGCGTCCCGAGCTCGTCGACCAGCTCGTCAACCAGATGCTGGCCATCGACCCGTGGGAATGGCGAGCGGTCTGGGTCAGCGGCCTGTCGGCCATGCAGGCGGGCAGCTTTCCCGCCGCCCAGGCGTCCTTCAACGCCGTCTACGGCCAGGTGCCCGGTGAGCTCGCGCCCAAGCTCGCGCTCGCGCTGGCCTGTGAGCGGGGCGGTGAGGGGGTGATCGCGGAGGCCCTCTACCGGACCTGCGCGAGCACGGACGCCAACTACGTGGCTGCGGCCTCCTTCGGGATGGCCCGGATCCGCGCCGAACGGGGTGACATCACCGGGGCGGTCGCCGCCTTGGACCTGGTGCCCTCGACCAGCCGCGGCTTCACGGACGCACGCCGGTTGCGAGCGGTCCGGCTCTACGAGTCCGGCGACGGGTTGCCCGCTCTGTCCGCAGCGATGGACAGCCTGAAGGGGGTGCGGATCGACCCGCGGGAGCAGGCCCAGCTGACCGCGCAGATCCTGGAGCGGGCCGTGGCCGAGGTCGACAAAGCGGGACCACAGAGCTCGGTGATGATCGGCCCGTACGCCGCCCGCAACGAGTCCCTGCGTGACGGGCTCGAGGCCACCTACCGCCAGCTGGCCGGCACCGAGACCGACGCCGGCCGGCGCCATGCGCTGGTCGACAAGGCGAACGCCGTGCGAAGGTGGACCCTGCGATGAGCGAACCCACGGCCACCCCTCTGCGTTGTCCCAGCTGCGGCTCGGACGTCACCCCCGAAGCTGCCTTCTGCGAGAACTGCGGATCACCCCTGACCCCGACCGAGGCTCCAGCGGTGACCGGCACCGAGGACCTCGAGGCGCCGATCGAGCTGACCCGTTCGGTCCGGGCCCAACCCGCCCAGACCCAGCCGACGGTGCCGGCGAGTGCGCCCTGCACCAGCTGCGGCGGCGTGGTCGGCGCCGACGGCTACTGCGAGACCTGCGGGACCAAGGCGCTGTCCGTACGCGACCACTACAACGAGCAGCCCGCGAGCTGGGTGGCCGCGTGTTGCGACAAGGGCATCCGGCACCACCGCAACGAGGACGCCACGGCCGTGGCCGCCGACCCCGAGCCGGGCTCCCGAGCCATCCTCGTGGTCTGCGACGGGGTCTCCACCTCGCTGGACTCCGACGTGGCCTCCTTAGCCGCCGCGCGCGCCGCGCGGGAGGTCCTGGTCGGCCACCGACCGGCCGGGATGGGTGTGCCCGGCAGCCGGGCTGCCGCGATCGCCGCCGCCATGGAGACGGCCACCACCGCCGCCAACACTGCCGTGGTCGACAGCACCGCACCCGAGAGCGACAACGCCGCGTCCTGCACCTTCGCGGCGGCCGTGGTCATCGAGGACCTGGTGGTGTTCGCGAACGTCGGTGACAGCCGGGTCTACTGGCTGCCCGACCCCGGTTCGACCCCCGCCGAACAACCGGCCGAGCTGAGCCTGGACGACTCGGTCGCCCAGGCCAGGATCGCGATGGGCGTCTCCCGCGAGGAGGCCGAGAACGGTCCTCAGGCCCACGCGATCACGAAGTGGCTGGGGCGTGACAGTCCGGACTTCAGCCCGCGTACGGGCTCGATCACCGTCACCAACCCCGGTTGGCTGCTGGTCTGCTCCGACGGACTGTGGAACTACGCTTCCGAGGCCGCCGACCTGCAGACGTTGGTCGGCCAGCTGGGTGGACCTACCGCAGAACCACTGACGTTGGCCGATGCGTTGGTCCGCTGGGCCAACGAACAAGGCGGCAAGGACAACATCTCCGCCGCGCTCGCCCGGCTGTAGAGCCGCTCCCGGACACTTGACCATGAAGCGCACCGACGACGTACGAAGGGAAAGATGACCATGGCCGAGTTCAGCGCCACCGTCTTCCAGAACGAGTTCCTGCCCGACGGCGGTACCGACGTGAACGCCATCGTCACCCTGAGCTGCGCCGGCGCCGGCTCGGCCGGCCAGGCCGGCGGGGACGCGGGCGAGATCATCATCGTCGACACCTCGGGCTCGATGGGGCGGACACGGCTGGAGGCGGCCAAGATCGCCGCCGCAGCCGCGGTCGACCAGATCGTCGACGGCACCTACTTCTCCGTCATCGCCGGCACCCACCAGGCCTACCTCGCCTTCCCGCCGGTGCGGGCCGGGGCCGGGATGGTCCGGATGGAGGCGGGCGCCCGGTTCGCCGCCCATCAGGCCATCGCCCAGTTCCGGGCCGACGGCGGTACGGCGATGGGCACCTGGCTGACGCTGGCCGGTCGGCTCTTCGACTCGGTGCCGATGCTGGTCAAAAAGCACGCCATCCTGCTCACCGACGGGGAGAACCACAACGAGACCCCGGAGCAGCTGACCGGAGCGATCACCGGCGTGACCGGGAAGTTCCAGTGCGACTGTCGTGGGGTCGGGGTGGACTGGCAGGTGGCCGAGGTACGCCGGATCGCGCAGGCGCTGCTCGGATCGGTCGACATCATCCCGCAGCCGGAGCTGATGAGCCAGGTCTTCGCCGAGCTGATGCAGCAGTCGATGGGCCGCGGCATCGCCGACGCCCAGCTGCGAGTCTGGTCGCCGCAGGGCGCCCAGGTGATGTTCGTACGCCAGGTCTCCCCGACCGTGGAGGACCTGACCGGTCGTCGCGTCGAGGTCAACCCGCTGACCGGCGGCTACCCGACCGGTTCATGGGGCGACGAGGCGCGCGACTACCACGTCGGGATCCGGCTGTCGGCCAAGGGGATCGGCCAGGAGCAGCTCGCCGCGCGGGTCCAGCTCGCCGTCGGCAACGAGGTCGTCGCGCAGAGCCTGGTCAAGGCCAAGTGGTCCAACGACGACACGTTGACCACCCGGATCAACCCCGAGGTCGCGCACTACACCGGCCAGACCGAGCTCGCGGACGCGATCCAGGAGGGGCTGGCCGCCAAGGCGTCCGGCGACACCGAGACCGCGACCATGAAGCTGGGGCGTGCCGTCCAGCTCGCGGCCGCGACCGGCAACGAGGAGGCGACCACCCGGTTGCGGAAGGTGGTCGACATCGACGACCCCGACACCGGCACGGTGCGTCTGAAGCGCAGCGTGGACAAGGCCGACGAAATGGCCCTGGACACGGCCTCGACGAAGACCACCCGGGTCCGCTCGTGAGCGCCGTCTGCCCCGCCGGTCACCCTTCGACCTCGGAGGACTACTGCGACGTCTGCGGAATGCCGATCGAGGCGAGTGCGGTCGGGTCGTCCGCAGCACCGCCTCCGACCCTGCCGCCGGCCCCGTCTTCGGGCGGCGCGCAAGGGGGACAACCGATCGGTCAGGCCTGTCCCAACTGCGACACGCAGAACTGGGCCGACGCGTTGTTCTGCGAGAACTGCGGGTACGACTTCACCACCGGCACCATGCCACGACCGTTGGACCCGCCGGACCTGCCGCCGGAGTCCCCGGTGCCGGACGCGCCCGAGCTGCCCGTCTCCGCCGCTCCCCTGGCTCCACCCGATGCGGTCAGCTCACCGGCTCCGAGCGCTGCGCCGGCCTTCGCCTGGGTGGCGGAGGTCTGGATCGACCCGGCCTGGTATCAGGCGCAGGAGAGCCCGGACGCCATCCCGTCGGCCGGGCTGCCCGAGGTCGTCGCGCTGCGAGCCAGCTCCTGCCTCATCGGACGGGTGTCGAAGAGCCGCAACATCCATCCCGAGATCGACTGCGGCACCGACTCCGGGGTCAGCCGTCGGCAGGCCCAGCTGACCACCGACGGGAATCGCTGGTGGGTGGAGGATCTCGAGTCCGCCAACGGCACCTTCGTGGGTTCCTCCAGCGGCGCGCTTCCCGAGGACCCGATCGCGGTCGGGTCGAAGACCGAGCTGGCCGGCGACCAACGGATCTACGTCGGGGCCTGGACCAGGATCGTCGTACGCCGGGCCACCGAGGACGAGCAGTCCACGCTCGGCTGACCCCGCGAGGCGCGCCGGCCGCCACGCTTGCAGCGAACACCGTACGGTTTCCGGCCTCAGATGTGGCACGGTTGCTGAGACGCAACACACCAGGAGGAATTTGTGGAGATCAAAGTCGGTATCCAGCACGTCAACCGCGAGGTCGTGGCGGAGACCAGCCAGTCGGCCGCCGAGATCGAGAAGGCCTTCGCCGAGGCGGTCGAGACCGACGGCGTGTTCACGGTCACTGACGAGCACGGCCGCAAGGTTCTCATCCCCGCCGTGAAGATCGCCTACCTCGACCTCGGTGAGGAGAACGCCCGCCGCGTGGGCTTCGGCTCGGTCTGATTCCTGGCGGTTCGCCCCCGGGTCGGGCCTGCCGGGACGCTCACCGGCCCGACACCGACCCGCCGCGCCACGTTCGCGCCTTGAGCCGCTCGCCCCTTGAGCCGCTCGCCCCTTGAGTGCACATTTCGCAGGTATACCTGCGAATTCGGCACCTTACCCAAGATATATCGCGGGTAAAGCGCTGACTTCGCAGGTATACCTGCGAATTTTGCGCCCCCAAGCCGAGCCGCTCGTCAGGCCTGGAGGCCGAGTTTCGCCATCCGGCGGGTGTGGTTCTCGACCAGCCGGGAGAACATCCGGCTGATGGCGGCGAGGTCCATACCCGGACGGTCGACGGTGCCGGTCAGCAGGCTGGTCAGGGAGTCCCGGTCGGCGGCGACGCGTTGGGCCTGGCTCAGGGCCTCCCCCACCAGCCGGCGGCCCCACAGGGCGAGCCGACCGGCCACTTTGCGGTCGGCCACAATCGCGGCGCGGACCTTCTCGATCACGAAATCGGCGTGTGCCTCGTCGGCGAGCACCTCGTACACCAGGGCCCGGGTGTCGGAGTCCACGAAGGCCGCGACCTCCCGGTAGAAGTCGGACGCGAAACCGTTGCCGACGTAGGCCCACACCAGGCCTTCGAGCCAGTCCTTCGGCTGCGTGTACGAGTGAAACGTGTCGAAGGCCGGGTGGAAGGGCCTCATTGCGGCGATCACGTCCACGTCGAGCTGGGACAACCGGGCGCGTACGCGGTCGTAGTGGGCCACCTGGAGCGCGGCCATCGAGACGACGTGCACCTTCTCCGCCGTGGTCGGCGCCTTCCGCGCATCCTCGGCCAGCCGGTCGAACGCGGCCAACGCCCCGTACGCCAGAATGCCCAGCAGATCGACTGCACCTTGGCGGTAGTCGGCGTCGTTGACCAACTCGGAATCGTGGGGCTGATCGCTCATGACCGGCAGCCTAGTGTCGTCGTAGAGCGGCCGAAGCGAGGGAATCCACCTCGAGCGGCTAGACTGCCCGAGGTATACCCCCCACATGGGGTGTCCCTGTGATCCTGGCACCGTGCTCCCCACGACGTGCCGTCCAGGTGAAAAGTCCCAACCATAGCCATGTAAGGCAAGAACCTGACTACAGAACAGCTGGAGCCGAACCCCGAGACTCCGCAGACCCAGCCCGAGGCCGTCGAGCCCGACCCGATCGACGCCACCGAGACCGACGAGCCCGAGGCCAGTGAGCCCGAGGCTCCCGTCAAGGTGCCGACGTTCACCGACCTCGGCGTACTCACCCCGATCGTCGAGGCGCTGGAGCAGGTGGGGATCATCTCCCCGTTCCCGATCCAGTCCATGGCCATCCCGATCGCCCTGACCGGCACCGACATGATCGGTCAGGCGCGGACGGGCACCGGCAAGACGTTGGCCTTCGGGATCTCGATGCTGCAGCGCATCGTCGTACCGGGTGAGCGTGACTACGCCCAGCTGGCCAAGCCGGGTGCGCCACAGGGTCTGGTCGTCTGTCCGACCCGCGAGCTCGCCAGCCAGGTGAGCGCCGACATCACCACGGCCGCCGCCCGCCGGCACGCCCGGGTCCTCACCATCTACGGCGGAGTCGGGTACGACACGCAGGTCAACGCCCTCAACCGCGGCGTCGACATCGTGGTCGGCACCCCGGGACGGTTGCTCGACCTGGCCGACCGCGGCACCCTCGACCTGAGCCACGTCAAGGTCCTGGTCCTGGACGAGGCCGACGAGATGCTCGACCTGGGCTTCCTGCCCGACGTCGAGCGGATCCTGAGCAAGACCTCCGAGCTCCGCCAGACCATGCTCTTCTCGGCCACCATGCCCGGCACGATCGTGTCGCTGGCCCGTCGCCACCTGCGCCACCCGGTCAACATCCGGGCCGAGTCCGCCGGTGACGCGACCACGGTGCCGACGACCGCGCAGTTCGTCTACCAGGCCCACGATCTCGACAAGCCCGAGGTCGTCGCCCGCATCCTGCAGGCCGAGAACCGCAACCGCGTGATGATCTTCTGCCGGACCAAGCGCTCCGCGCAGCGACTCGCCGATGACCTCGTCGACCGCGGTTTCGCCGCCGCGCCGATCCACGGTGACCTGAACCAGGTCGCGCGTGAGAAGGCGCTGAAGCGTTTCCGCGACGGGACGGCCGATGTCCTGGTCGCCACGGATGTCGCCGCTCGTGGCATCGACGTCGAAGGCATCACCCACGTGATCAACTACGAGTGCCCCGAGGACGACAAGACCTACGTGCACCGGATCGGTCGTACCGGTCGGGCCGGCGCGTCGGGCATCGCGGTGACGTTCGTCGACTGGGCCGACCAGACCCGTTGGAAGGTCATCAGCAACGCTCTCGGGCTGCCGTTCGAGCAGCCGCAGGAGACGTACTCCACGTCAGCGCACCTGTTCCACGACCTCGGTATCGATCC
>DATDBS010000045.1:0-9593 GCA_036524735.1 Propionibacteriaceae bacterium | reverse complement strand
CGACCCGCCCCCGCGGGTCAAGCGCACACACTTAGCGCCGTTATATACCCGGCGTTGGGCGATCGTGTGTCGCAACCCGAGCGCCGTTGGGTCGATTGTGTAACCAAATCACCGCGTACGCGGCCGAACAGGTCATAAAGTTCACCCGTCAATGCATTTCGGCCGGGGGAAGGAAGCACATGGCTATACGGATCGTCTTGATCGGGGCCGGTGGCGTGGGGGACGCCTTCGTCCGGATCGCCGCCCGGCGTGACTTCTTCGAGTCTCTGGTCGTGGCCGACTACGACCTGACCAAGGCGGAACGGACGGTGGCCGCCGTACGCGATCGGCATCCCGAAGACCAACGGTTCCTCGCCGCCCAGGTCGACGCGTCGGACGCCGAGTCGGTGGCTGCGTTGGTGCGCGAGCACGGAGCCACCCACGTGATGAACGCGATCGACCCACGCTTCGTCATGTCGATCTTCGACGGCGCGTACGCCGCGGGTGCGGACTACCTGGACATGGCCATGTCGCTCTCCCAGCGCCATCCCGAGGAGCCGTACGCCAAGACCGGGGTGATGCTCGGTGACGAGCAGTTCGCCCAGGCCGCCGCCTGGGAGGGCGCGGGCCGGCTCGCACTGGTGGGGATCGGGGTCGAGCCGGGACTGTCCGACGTCTTCGCCCGGTACGCAGCCGACCACCTGTTCAGCGAGATCGACGAGCTCGGCGTCCGCGACGGCGCCAACCTCACCGTCGACGGGTACGACTTCGCGCCCTCGTTCTCGATCTGGACCACGATCGAGGAGTGCCTCAACCCGCCGGTGATCTGGGAGGCCGACCGGGGCTGGTTCGTCACCGAGCCGTTCACCGAGCCCGAGGTCTTCGACTTCCCGGGCGGGATCGGGCCGGTGGAGTGTGTCAACGTCGAGCACGAAGAAGTCCTGCTGATGCCGCGCTGGGTCGACGCCAAGCGGGTGACCTTCAAGTACGGCCTCGGCACGGAATTCATCGACGTGCTGAAGGTCCTGCGCAAGCTCGGGCTGGACAAGACCGAGCCGGTGACGGTGAAGGGTTCTCAGTCTTTGTCGGGGGGGATCGAGGGGGTCGTCCCCCCCGGAAGGGTGGAGGTCTCTCCGCGGGACGTGGTGGCCGCGTGCCTGCCGGACCCGGCCACGCTCGGTGACCGGATGCACGGCTCGACCTGCGCTGGTCTGTGGGTCACCGGCACCGGCCAGGACGGTCAGCCGCGCGCCGTGTACCTCTATCACGTGGTCGACAACGAGACCACGATGCGCGAGTTCGGCGCTCAGTGCGTGGTCTGGCAGACCGCGATCAACCCGGTCGTCGCGCTAGAACTGCTGGCCACCGGGGTCTGGTCGGGCACCGGCATCCTCGGCCCGGAAGCCTTTGACGCCGTCCCGTTCCTGGAGTTGCTGTCCGGTCCCTACGGGTCTCCGTGGGGGATGGAGGAGCGTACGCCGGTATGATCGGCGGAATTCGTAGAAGGCCCGGGTCAGAGGTCGCGACCACAGGTGGTTCGTGCCCGTCGGATCTGGTCGATCGTCCGCGGTCTTGATTGACTGGGTCCATGTCAACGCCGACGCCGCCTCACCTGGCCGAGCCTGTCCTGACCGTCGTCACCCCCGAGCGGTTGGACGACTACCTCGGGGCGGTCATGCGTGGCTTCCACGAACGCTATGAGGCTGACCTCTGGGAGCCGATCCGGGCCGTGACCGACCCGGCCCGCAACTTCGGCTTCGTCGTCGACGACCAGTGGATCACCACCTGTGGAGCCTTCGAACGGGTCCTTACCGTGCCGGGCGGGGAGGTGCCGGTCGCTGCGGTCACCTACGTCACGGTGAATCCGGCCTACCGTCGGCGCGGGCTGCTCCGTCAGATGATGACTCATCAGCTGGAGGAGGTCGCGGAGCGCGGTGTCGAGCCGGTCGCCCTGCTCTGGGCGTCCGAGGCGCCGATCTACGGTCGGTTCGGCTACGGCGACACCGGGCCGAAGACCCGGATGAGCGGCGACACCCGCGCCCTCGGCTTCCTACCTGGCGTTGACCTGGGCCATGGCTCGGTCGGGGAGGTGACGCGCGAGGCGTACGTCGAGATCGCCCCGGTCCTGCACCGTCGGTGGCTGCCGGATCGGCCCGGCGCCCTGGACCGGGACGAGCGGTGGTGGGCTCGTTTGCTGCACGACCCCGAGACGTGGCGGGACGGGGCCAGTCCGTTGCGCTACGCGGTGCACTTCACCCTCGCCGGTGAGCCGGACGGCTACCTCACCTTCCGGGTGAAGGAGGGCATCGAGACCGAGGTCCAGGTGCACGACCTCGACGCGGACGGACCGGTCGCGTACGCGGCTCTGTGGCGGTTCCTGCTCGACCTCGACCTCGTACGCCGCTTCGTCTGGGAGAGTGCCCCGTACGACGATCCGCTGCTCTACCTGGTCGCAGACCGACGGGCAGTCAAGACCGAGCTGGCTGAGGGGACGTACGCACGGCTGGTCGACGTCCCCCGTGCGCTGGCCGCGCGACACTACGCCACCGAGCTCGACGTGGTGCTGGAGATCGCGGATGCGATGTTCCCGAGCAACCACGGGACCTTCCGGTTCCAGGCCGGCCCCGACGGTGCGTCCCTCACCCGGACAGCCGAACTTCCCGACCTCAGTCTGGACGCGCGTGAACTGGGTGCGATTTACCTCGGTGGGGTCTCACTGGGCAGCCTGCACCGAGCCGGGCGCGTACGCGAGCACACCCCCGGTGCGGTGAGGACGGTCGGCGCCGCGTTCGTGAGCGAGCGCCAACCGACCTGCCCGGACCACTTCTGAGCCCGAGCTCAGCGGATCAGAGGTATTCCTCGATCGCCTTCAGCAGCACGGACTTGGACTTGGCACCCTTGAACGCCTTGACCAGCTCGCCGTCGACGTAGACCTGGATCGTCGGCAGGCCGAGGACGTGGTTGTTGGCCGGGGTGACCGGGTTGGTGTTGGTGTCCATCTTGACGAAGGTCACCTTGTCACCGTGGGTGTTGGCCAGCTCCTCGATGATCGGGGCGACCTGCTTGCACGGGCCGCACCAGTCGGCCCAGTAGTCGACCATGACTGGCTTGGCGGACTTCAGCACGACATCGCTGAAGTCGGCATCGGTGACGTCGGTTACTGCGCCCATCTGAGTTCTCCTGAGTGTTGCTGCCCGATCGAGACCGGGCTCGGTTGTGGAACCAGTGTGTCGGCCGGGGCTGACACTTTTGCTTGGTCGACGGCCTAGTTAGCTGCCGGCGCCGAGCAGGGCAGCCTCGTGGCTGGCCAGCACCGGATCGCCGACGTCGTCGAGGTCGGCGAGGTAGCGCTCGGCGTCCAGGGCCGCCGCACACCCGGTCCCGGCGGCAGTGATCGCCTGGCGGTAGGTGTGGTCGACCAGGTCACCGCAGGCGAAGACGCCGGGCAGGTTGGTGCGGGTCGAGTCGTGGTCGACGATGACGTAGCCCTCGGCGTCGAGGTGGACCTGGCCACCCAGCAGCTCCGAGCGCGGATCGTGGCCGATCGCGATGAACAACCCGGAGATGTCGAGCTCGCGCTCGGTCCCGGTCACGGTGTCGATCAGGGTGACCCCGTTCAGCGACTTCTCTCCGTGGATGGCGGAGACGGCCGAGTTCCAGGCAAAGTGCAACTTGGGGTCCTTCTCGGCCCGGGCGATCATGATCTTGCTCGCGCGGAGCTCGTCACGACGGTGGATCAAGGTGACCGAGCGGGCGAAGCGGGTCAGGAACGTGGCCTCCTCGACGGCGGAGTCACCCCCGCCCACCACGGCGATGTCCTTGTCGCGGAAGAAGAAACCGTCACAGGTGGCGCACCAGGAGACCCCATGGCCGGACAGACGCTCCTCGTCGGGCAGGCCGAGCTTGCGGTAACCCGAGCCCGTCGCCAGGATGACCGAACGCGCGGCGAACGTGTTGCCGTAGCCGTCGGTGACGGTCTTGATCGCCCCGGTCAGGTCCATGGACTCGATGTCCTCGGCGACCAGCTCCGCGCCGAAGCGCTCCGCCTGGGCCCGCATGTTGTCCATCAGTTCCGGACCCATGATGCCGTCGCGGAAGCCAGGAAAGTTCTCCACCTCGGTGGTGTTCATCAGCGCGCCACCCGCGGTGATCGACCCCTCGAAGACCAGCGGCTTGAGGTTCGCCCGGGCTGCGTAGACGGCCGCCGTGTAACCGGCCGGTCCGCTGCCGACAATGATGACCTCGCGTACGTCGTCGCTCATTACATCCCTCGTGTCCAGATTTTGGTCCGGCCCACCCTACCCCGGCAGGCCTTGCTCACCCGGCTCAACAGCGACCGCGTACGCGCTATTCCGGCGGGCCCGGCGGTGGCTCCAGTCGCCGGTCAGGTGGGTCATCTGTGGCGGCCGTGACCCTTGTGGCTGATGTGTCCCCCGGCTTGGGTGCCGGTTTCGCAGGTATACCTGCGAAATCGACAGCAGCCCCCGGGCACCACCCCCAATCCGCGGCAGCGGGCGGCCGGGCGTACAGACGGTGTGCGGGGCGTACGGCGAAGTCAGCGGCCGAGGGGGGCGGAAGGGCCGGCGGAGGGGGAGGTGGTGCAGCCGGTGACGACGGTGACCTGGGTGACGCCGTCGGAGCGGGTGTAGACGAGCAGGGAGGGGCGGCCGTCGACGGTGGTGGTGGCGAGGCCGATGATCCGGCCGGAGGTCACCTGCCGAGCGCATTGCCAGGCCTGGGAGAAACGGTGCGGGCTGAGGCCGTCGCGCTCGAGATCACGGGCGTCGGAGCCGAGCTGGCGGGTGTTGACCGCGGAGGCGACGGTGGGGGGTTCGTTGAGGCCGGCCGAGGCGCTCAGCACGTAGCCACCGAAGCCCACGAGGGCGGCGGCCGCGGCGGCGGCGAGCACCGGAGGGAGCCAGCGGGCCTTGGCGCGGTGCGGGAGGTCGGCACCGAACATGCCCAGGGTGGGTCTGGTGGTGTGGTCGCGGGCGGGCAGAAAGTGAACAGACCGAGCCGGTACGCGAGCCCGAGCTTGGCTTTCCTGCGCGAGCACGGCGTCGAGCCGGGCGAAGACGTCGGCCGGCATGGTCGGGGCGGGGGTGGCGGCCAGTTGTACGGACACCTGGCTGATCGCGTCGGCCTGGGTCCGGCACTCGGCGCACTCGGCGAGGTGCTCTTCGACGGCGGCGACTCGATCGTGGTCGAGAAGACCGACGTCGGCGTCAGCCAGCTCGTCGAGGGAGAGATGATCGGACACGTCGAAGGTTCCTTAACACCAGCAGGAAGGGGCCCGACAGCCGGGCGCTGAGAGTTCGACGCAGCGCACCACCCGTCCGGTTCCCGGATCGGCAACAAATTTCCCGGTGTCGATTTCGCAGGTATACCTGCGATGTCCCCGCTTAACCCGCGATATATCCCGGGTAGAGCGCATACATCGCAGGTATACCTGCGAAACCGACACGAGGCCGGGGGACCACGCCCCGAGTACGTGGTTCACAGGACCAGACCACGCTCTCGGAGCTGGTCCAGCGTCTTGCGCGAGCCCTTGTCCAGGTCGGCGTCGGGCGCGTACGCCAGTATCCATTCGAACAGGGTCGCGTGCCCCCGGCGCAGCAGCGCGACCGGGGCGACGACCCGCTGGGGTCCGCCCGCCCCACGGACGCTCAGCGCGTACGACGGCCCGCTCGGGGTCAGGAACTGCCTCACCGCGACCAGTTCGGCACCCTCGACGGTATGGAAGCGGCGGAAGCGGCGTACGGTCAAGCGCGGTCCGTCGACCATCAGGTACGCCCGCGTCCGCAGGTAGGCGAGCCCCACGAAGGCCACCCAGAGCGCGAAGATCACCACGACCGCCGACACCCAGCCGCGCACCTGGCCACGGATCAGCACGCCGACGCAGATGGAGACCCCGATGCTGGCGAACAGCACCGGCGTACGCCAGTTGTAGGACACCTCCAGCGGATGGGCCATCAGTCCTGCGCCGCCTGGAGGTCGGCGAGCAGCGGTACGAGCCGGGCCCGGCCCCGGGCGCAGCGGCTCTTGATCGTGCCGGGTGCACAGCCGAGCATCTGCGCCGCTTCGTCCACCGAGTAGCCCTCCATGTCGATCAGCACCAGAGCCGCCCGCTGGTCCGGGTTGAGCTGGGCGAGCGCAGCCGCCACCACGGCCTGCTGCTCCTTCACCTCCAACGGATCCGCGGCCGGACCCGTACCCAGCTCCGCCGCCCGATCGAGGTCCTCGGGCATCGGTTCGGTGGCCCGGACCTTCATCCGCCGGAGCCGGTCGAGACAGGCGTTGACCACGACGCGGTGCAACCAGGTGGTGACCTGGGACTCACCGCGGAAGGTCTCGGCCCGTCGGAAGGCGGAGATGTACGCCTCCTGCAGCGCGTCGGCCGCATCCTCCGGGTTGCGCATCGTGCGCAGCGCCACGGCCCACATCCGGTCTCGGTGCCGGGCGACGAGGGTGGCGAACGCCGTCGGATCTCCGTCGACGTGGGCCTTCAGCAGCTGGGCGTCACTCGGCTCGGCAGGACCGGTGGGGTCGGACACGTCGGTACGTGGGTGGTCACCCTCGATCAACGCAGCACCTCGACCTCGTAAATTCCGCCGCGGTAGCCCGATCCCTCCTTCGGCAGCGAGGTCAGGTACACCAGGACGTAGCGGGTCGTCACACTCTGCGCCGGGGTGAGAGTCACCGACGAGCCCGCCTTCGATTCCGCGGCCACGCTAACCCAGGATTTGTCGGTGGTCATCGGGGGCGTCGTGACCTGAGACGCGTCGCCCTTGGGCACGCGCAGATCGACGGCGGTGCCGTTCCCGCTGAGGGTCAGCTTGACTGACGTCACCGGCTGCGGGGTGCCGAGGTCGACGACCAGACCGACGCCCCGCTTGAGGTTGCCGAGCTTCGGATTGCCGATGTACTGGACCGTACGCCAGCGCGTCTTGTCGTTGCCGTCCCAGGCGAACTTCACCTCACCCGGGTTCTCCGAGCGGGGGTTGGCCTGGGGGTCGAAGTCGCGTACGCCGCGGATGCTGATCGGGCCGGGTGGGGGGACCGAGGCCGAGGCGGATGCCGATGGGGCTGGGGCTGACGTGCTGGGCTCCGGCGCCGCGGCCATCCGCTTGTTGAGCACCAGACCGGAGACGATGGCGGCGGCGATCAGAAGCACGGTGAGCAGGATCAGCAACCCGATCCAACGCTGGGGCTGTCTGGCCCGGGGCGGTTTCGCGGCGATCCTGCGGATCACCGTCGTGTCGCCGGTCATGGACCGGTCCGACGACGGCGGCACGGGGACCCGGGTGGAGACCTGGGTCGGGGGCGCCACGGCGGCCGCCGGTAGCGTCCGCGGGCGGATCGGTTCCATCGGCTCGGTCGGCTGCTCCAGCAGGGCCGAGACGGGAGCGGCCGTGCTGACCAGGCTCGGTCGGTGCACGCTCGGCCCGACCTTCGGGATGGGCTGCTTGAGCCGGCGCTCGAGGTCGATGGCGGCGTCGGCCGTACCCAGCACCTTGGTCAGCGCGTTGACCACGCTGTTCGCGCTGGTCAGGGCCGGCACCTTGTGCCGCGGCGGGTCACCGAGGATCTGGTCGCAGACGTTGTCCAGGGCGGGGGACACGCCGGCGCGGACCTGCCGCGGGGTCATCCAACGGCGGCCGAGCGACGGCGCGTCGGGCAGGCTGAACGCCGGCCCACCGGGCCAACGGGCCACGATCGAGGCGTAGAGCAACCGGCCCAGGTCGAGGACGTCGACGAGCTCGGGGGTATCGGCGCCGTGCACGACCTCGCTCCGGATCGGGCGGAGGGCCGCCTCGATCAGCAGGCCGACGATCTTGACGTTGCCGGTCGGGGTGATGATCACCGTGTCCGGGTTGATCCGACGGTGGTAGAGACCCAGGCTGTGGACGCCGGACAGCGCATCGGCGACCTCGCGGACGACCCACGCCGCCTCGAGCCCGGACAGCGGCCCGTGGCTGAGGATGACCTCGAGCGACTGACCGGTCGCGTACTCGCACACGATGTAGGACCCCAGGTCCGGGTCGCTGCTGTGCACCGCGTCGAGCACCCGCAGGAACCGCGAGTCGGTGGCCACCGAGGCCCGACGGGCGGCCGAGAGCAGGTCCCCCTCCTCCGGGTCACCGGGGGCGAGCAGGTGCACCAGGACCGAGCGTGAGAGCACCTGGTCGAAGGCCCGCCAGGTCACCGTCGGGCCGGATTCGGCGATCAGCTCCTCGAGCCGGTAGCGCGAAGCCAGGATCGTGCCGGCTGGAAGCGCGGCTGCTTTCGGGGCATCCCCCAGTGCCCCGGCTTCGGTGAGGACGGTGTGGTCGTCGTCGTCGAAGTGATTACGGACTACTGCCGCCTGCGCCATGAGATCTGCGTTCTGGGTCGGGCCGCTCGGCTGCTGGGTCGCCGCCGCGGCGGTTGCTTCCCCGATGCTAAGAGAAATCGGCTCGATCGGGGTGCTGGAATCGCCGGACGTTGCGAGATCGTTTTCTCGCTCCGCGGGCCCCTCGAGCGTGGCCGTCGAACTGCCTCGGCCGGACCGGGAGGTCACCGTCGCGATGATCTCGGTGACCTCGCGGATGCCCATGAACTTCGCCACGACCAGGAAGAGCACCACCGCGACCAATCCGGACACGACCAGGGCGCCGACCAGGGCCAGGCGGGAGCTGGACAAGCCCATCACGGCCCAGCAGATCAGCCACGCGGCCAGCGCCGCCGGTGCGACGGCGAGGAACAGCCGTACGCAGTGCCGGATCAGCTCGAAGGAGTCCAGGTCCGGCAGCCGACGTCGCAGCCGCCGGAAGGAGATCAGCACCCCGAGCAGGTACGCCGCGGCGTACGCGATCGCCAACCCGGTCGCGACCAGCGAGGGCCGGTCCAGCATCAGCACGACCGCGATGCCCAGCACCACGTTGGCCCCGGAGATGACGATCTGGAGGAAGAACGGCGTCCGGGTGTCCTCGAGCGCGTAGAAGGCGCGCAGCACGATGTACTGGATGGTGAACGGGACGAGTCCGATGGCCAGGGCCATCAGGGCCCAGCCGACGTAGATCGCGTCCCGCGCACCCTGGCCGAAGCCGAAGGCCAGCTGGGCGACCGGTACGCCGAGCACGACCAGCCCGACGGCCGCGGGCAGCAGCGCGGTGACGGCCAGCCGGATCGTTCGCGTGGTCTCCTCGGCCACCCCGGCCAGGTCCCCGGCGGCGGCGAGCCGGGACGCGGCGGGCAGCATCGCCGTGGCCAGCGAGACGGTGATCAGCGAGTGCGGCAGGATCCATACGGCGTACGCGTTGTAGTAGACGGCCAGTCCGGCACCACGGCCGTCGACCGTCGCCCCGGTGGCCAGCTTGCTGACCACGACGAGCGCGACCTGGGTGACCAGGACGAAGCCGAGGGTCCACTTGGCGAGGTTGAAGGTCTTGCCCAAGCCGGTGTGGCGGAAGTCGAAACGCGGCCGGAACCGATAGCCGGCCCGCTTCAGGAACGGGAGCAGCACGGCGGCCTGGACGGCGATGCCCAGGGTCGCGCCCAACCCGAGCAGCAACTCTTGGCCGTCGCTGAACGCGGTGCTCGGGTTGGTGCGATCGAAGACCCCCATGAAGGTC
>DATDBS010000044.1:0-38497 GCA_036524735.1 Propionibacteriaceae bacterium | reverse complement strand
CACAGCCGGGGCAGCCGATGCCGCAAATCCAGCGCATCGGCCATCTGCGCTGCCGCCGCCACCGTGGTCGTGTCCTGCAACACCCCCAGCTCCGCCGCAGCGAACTCGGCCACCTCCGGCGTCCCGACACCCCCGTACAGCCGGAGCCGCTCCCCACCCCGCCGTTCCCGGTCCGGCCCCTGCTCACCGACCACAGCGTGGAGATCGGCCCAATGCGCGGCCAGCTCCAACAGTGCCGTTTCCTGCTCGACCATGGTGCGGTACGCCAGAGCGACCCGGGCCGCAGCCTGACGGGCGTCCACCGCCCCCGAAGTATCGAACATGTATTCGATACTAGATCGAGGCACTGACAATTCTTGCGAGCCAGCGCCCGTCAGTCAGCGGCGGAGGATTCCGACGATGCCTCCGACACAGTCAGACCGGCAATCCGGTACTCGGTGGCCGGGGTCTCACGGACCGCTCGGCAGGTCAGCTGAGCCTCGGTCCGGCGTACGCCGAGCACCTCGACCCGAACGACCCCCGTGACCCCGGGGACCGACAAGCCGACCTGGCTGCGGGAGGGGTCGTCGTCGCCAACGGGCGGCGTGTGGAGGTAATCGGTGACCCGGATGTCGTGCGGGCCGAGCGGTCCGAACCTCGCGTACGCCGCCGCGACCGCCGCCTGTGCCGCTGGTGGGTGACGGGCCATCCCACGCAGGTACGCCGTGGACACGGCCCCCGCCAGGTGGGCCTCGACCGCGGCCAGGGCCGACTGCGGGTCGAGGTTGCCGTAGTAGAAGCCGTCAGGCAGCAGCACCACATTCGGGGCGAACCGATCTCCGCCGACGTGACTGCTTTCCCAGACCTGGTCGGGCCACCGAGCCGCCAGAGCCGCCGCTACCGGGCGTCCTCGCAACGCGCAACAGACGTCGTGCACGCCGTGGGCGCAGACCAGCAGGATCGGCTCCGGGGTCTCGGTCGTTGACTGTGCCGGAGCCGACAGTGCCCGCACGCATGCCTCGAGCTCGGCGTCGGCCGACCAGAAGCCGTCCACGGTGGCTCGGTCGAGGCCCGCGAGGATCCAGCGGCGCTGCGCGGAGGCCGGGGTGCGCCCTGGACGTCGGACGAGCAGGATCCGGGTGCCCGTGCGCTGCGCCGTACTGGTCAGTTGCGCGAGCATCACCGGCTCGATGCCGGATCCGGCGACGGCGTCGATCCGCCACGGTCCGGGGTGTTCCAACAGCAGCCAGCGACGGGCCGGTGGTGCGGTGCCCAAGAGCGAGTCGAAGCGATTCCGGGCGGCGTCGGTGCACCGGAACGGTGAGGCCGGGTCAGTCACCCCACCACGGCCAGGCCGGCGAGGACCAGGCGGCGGGCCAGGTCGACGCCGAGGTCCTCGGCCGTCGCCGAGCCTGCCTCCAAGAGGGCCTTGACGGGGGCCGCATCGTTTTCGGCGACCGTGAAGTCGGCCACCCGGCTGCGGACGACGGAACGCCCACCCTGGTGTTCCAGGGTCGCGGCAAGATGCTCCCGCAGGACCAGGGTCGTGGCCGGGGTGATGGCTCCGGCATCCCGGAGTTGCCGCAGCGGCCCGACCGGCGCGGCCCGCTGCGTAGCCCGGCTGTGCTGCCGCATCGTCTGAGCGAGGTCGTCGACGTCGGCGTGCTCGAGCGCGTCGATCAGGGCTCGCCTGGCCAGGTCGATGTCGCCCCGCAGGGACGTGCTGTCGGCGAAGTCCACGCCGAGGGGGAGGGAGTGGCGTACGGCGGGCGCGGTCGACGCCGAGCGCAGTGCCTGCTGGAGCAGCTGCTCGGCCAACGCGAAGCGGGTCCAGGAGTGCACGCCGAGGGTGAGGTGGGTGCTGACGCCACCGAGCGCGGTGGCGGCGTGCAGGAAACCGCGGGGGAGGTAGAGGCAGTCACCGGGGGACAGCACCGCCTCGATCAGCGGCTCCTCGGCGGACCTCTGCTCGACGGCGTGCTTCCGGTCGCTCCACGGCTGGTCCCGCAGCGGTGCCTCGAGCACCGGGGCGTGGATCTGCCAGCGCTTCTGGCCCTCGATCTGGAGCACGAACACGTCGTGCACGTCGTAGTGGTTGCTGAAACCCTGGTTCTGGGGCGGCGTGACGTAGGCGTTGGCCTGCACGGGGTGGCCCAGCTCGGCCGCCAGCTGCTGGCACAGGGCGATGATCGGCGGCCAGACCCGGTGGAGGGCCTGCAGCACCATGGTCGAGCCGTCGGCGAAGAGTCGGACCAGCTTGTCGTCGCTGACCTGGTCGGCGATCCCGGCCCCGACGCCACCGGGACCCGTGAACGTCTTGTCGGCCAGGGTCGTACCGGCCTTGGCCACGCGTAAGAAGGGCGTTCGCAGACCCCGTTCGGAGACCAGCTCGTCGACGGAGTCAGCACTGAGCAGATCGTCGTACGCCGACGGGAGTTCCGCCGCCGGAGAGAGCAGGGCCTGGCGACCCCAGTAGTCAGCCGCGAACTCCTCGGTCGAGACCGAGATGAGGCGAGCCAGCATGGAGGGCCCGGCCGTAGGACCAGACCCTCCGTTGCTCGCCGGGATGTTGGCGATCACCGCGAACCCTGCCTAGCGGGCTCCGCCGTCGGCGCCGCCATCGGCCCCGCCGTCAGCTCCACCGTCGGAAACGCCGGGCGTACCCTCGGCTCCGCCGTCGGCCGGTCCTTCGGCCCCGCCGTCAGCCCCGCCGTCAGCCCCGCCATCGGCCCCGCCATCGGCGCCGCCGTCGGAAACGCCGGGCGTACCTTCCGCTCCGCCGTCGGCCGGCCCTTCGGCGCCGCCGTCGGCCCCGCCATCGGCCCCGCCGTCGTGGATGCCACTGATGCCGTCGGCCCCACCGTCAGCGGGTCCCTCCAGGTCGGCCACACCTTCGTTGGGACCCTGGGTTGCTTCGCTCATCGATCCTCCGTACGTCTTCGAGCCCGCTGTCGGGCTTCGTGTCTCGGCGCCGAGTTGACGCTGTAAACCCCACTGTTACACCCCCGGAACGAGGCGCATCGCGCGGGGTGAGGACTGTCAGTGGTCAGGACTAGCCTTCTGGGATGGTCGGTCCCTGGCAGTCGTTGCTGAGCAACGAAGCCATCTCTGCGATGGTCGGGCACGAGGCGTTCGCCCGGGCCATGGTCTACGCGCGCACAGGCCGGGTGCACGACGTGGAGCTGGACGAGGGAGCGATGGTCGTCTCGGGACGGGTTCGGGGCACCTACCGCGACGACTACGCCGCCAGCGTCTACCTGGCCAGCTCACCCTCGGGCGCGACGACGGTCTACCGCAGCCAGTGCACCTGCCCCGTGGTGATGGACTGCAAGCACGCCGCTGCCGTGTTGATCACCGCCCGGCACCAGTTCGCGGCGGCGACCGCGCGGTTGGACCGGCCGGAGTGGGAGAAGACCCTCGACAAGCTGCTGGCCGCGCCCGACGCCGGGCCGGCCGAGAACGTGGCGCCGCTGGCCCTGGAGTTCGGGGTCGAGCGGATCCCGGCGTACCGGGGGTATCCAGGACGTCAGGAGCTGCGCATGAGGCCCGCTCGGCAGGGCAAGAGCGGGTGGGTGCGCTCCGGGATCTCGTGGGACGACCTGGACCACGTGGCTCGCTCCTACCAGCCGGAGCACCGTGAGCTGCTGATGCAGTTCCGGGCCGCCGCCGGGGCCACGGCCCGGTACGCACTGCCCCGCAACGGTTGGCTGACCCTGACCACGGTGACCGCCGCGCTCTGGGCCTTGCTGGACCAGGCGGGCACCGTTGGTCTGGACCTGATCACCGCGAGGCCGCTGGCGGGCCCGTTCCGCGCCGCCACTGCGGCATCGGTGACCCTGGACGCCCGTCGGGACGGCGCCGCCGGTCTACTCCTCGGACCCCAGGTGCTCCTCGAAGGCCAACCGCTTCCCCTGCCGTCCGTCGGCGTCCTCGGGGAGCCCGCTCACGGAGTTTTCTGCGTGGTCGACGACGAGCCCGATGTCGAGCGACTCGTGGTGGCCCGGCTCGACCAGCTGCTCAGCCGCGAGCTCCGGCAGCTGATCGTCGACGCCCACCAGCTCGTTGTCCCGGCCGACGACGAAGACCGGTTCCTGACCGAATTCGTGCCTGAGCTGCGGCAGAAGCTGACGCTGACCTCGGTCGACGGATCTGTCCTGCTGCCGGAGTCGATCGAGCCGACCCTGGTTCTGACCGTCACGTTCCGCCCCGAGCACCGGGTCAGGCTCGACTGGGCGGTGCAGTACACCGGTGGTGAGCAGGTCCAGGTGTTCGACATCGACGAGGCGACCGCCGCTCGCTCGGTGCGTGACCTCGTCCGGGAGCAGGCGCTCCTGGCCGCCCTACCGTGGCCGTCCGACATTCCGCAGCTCGCCGCCCGACCCGCCCACGTGCTGCTCGACGGACTGGCCGCGGTCACCTTCGTCGAGCACGCCCTCCCCGTCATCGAGAAGCAGGGCGTGCAGGTGGTGCTGGTCGGGGAGGTGCTGGACTACCGCGAGTCGAGCAGCGAACCGGCCATCGCGGTTTCCGCGTCCGAGCGACCGGACTCGGCGGACTGGTTCGACCTCGACGTCGAGGTGTCCGTCGAGGGCGAGCAGGTGCCGTTCGACCAGCTCTTCGTCGCCCTCAGCCGCGGTGATGACTTCGTGGTGCTGGACACCGGGGTCTACTTCTCTCTCGAGCGGCCCCAGTTCGAGCAGCTGCGGGATCTGATCGAGGAGTCCCGCGCGCTGCAGGACCACGACTCAGCGACCCTGCAGATCAACCGCTTCCAGGCCAGTCTCTGGGCCGAGCTGGTCGACCTCGGCGTGGTGATCGAGCAGTCGGCCACCTGGTCCCGCACCGTCCGAGGACTCAACGACGTGGGCTCGCTGGACCCGGTGGACCCGCCGCCGACCCTGGAGGCGGACCTGCGGCCGTACCAGCTCGACGGGTTTCGCTGGCTTTACTTCCTGTGGTCGGTCGGTCTCGGCGGGGTGCTCGCGGACGACATGGGGCTGGGCAAGACGTTGCAGACCCTGGCGCTCATCTGTCAGGCCAGGATCGACGCGCCGGGCGGCCCCCCGTTCCTGGTCGTCGCCCCGACCAGCGTGGTCACCGGCTGGGCCGCCGAGGCGGAGAAGTTCGCGCCGGGACTGCGTACGGTGTGCCTCACGAGCTCCCAGGCCAAGAGCGGCACCACCCTTGCGGCTGCGGCCGCCGAGGCCGATCTGGTCGTCACCTCGTACGCGCTGCTGCGGCTCGACAACGACCACTACGTCGCCCAGGAGTGGTCGGGGATGATCCTCGACGAGGCACAGTTCGTGAAGAACTACCGCGCAAAGACCTACCAGAGCGCCCGGCGGGTGCCGGCTCGTTTCAAGCTGGTGGTGACCGGGACGCCGTTGGAGAACAGCCTGATGGATCTGTGGGCGTTGCTGTCCATCGCCGCACCGGGGCTGTTCCCCTCACCGGAGCGTTTCTCGCAGTTCTACCGCCGACCCATCGAGCGGACGGGCGACCCCCGGCTGGTGCGGCAGCTGCGTCGGCGGATCGCGCCGGTGATGCTGCGGCGGACCAAGGAGAGCGTGGCGTCGGAGCTACCCGCGAAGCAGGAGCAGGTGATCGAGGTCGAGCTGGACCCGCGCCACATGCGGATCTACCAGACCCACCTGCAGCGCGAACGGCAGAAGGTCCTCGGCTTGATCGAGGACCTCGACCGCAACCGGTTCACGATCCTGCGCTCGCTCACCCTGCTGCGCAGACTGAGCCTCGACCCCTCCCTGCTCGACCCGACCCACGCGTCGGTGCCGGCAGCGAAGGTCGATGTGCTCTTGCGAGATCTCACCGAGATCGTGGCCGAGGGTCACCAGGCCCTGGTCTTCAGCCAGTTCACGACGTTCCTGGGCAGGATCCGCGAACGCCTCGAGGCCGCGGACATCTCGCACGCCTATCTCGACGGAAAGACCCGTCACCGCGACCAGGCCGTGCAGTCGTTCCGCTCCGGCGAGGCTTCGGTCTTCCTCATCAGCCTCAAGGCCGGCGGGTTCGGTTTGAACCTGACCGAGGCCGACTACTGTTTCGTGCTCGACCCGTGGTGGAATCCGGCCAGCGAGGCGCAGGCTGTGGACCGGACCCACCGGATCGGGCAGGACAAGACGGTGATGGTCTACCGTCTGGTGGCCAAGGACACCATCGAGGAGAAGGTGATGGAGCTCAAGGCCAGGAAGGCCAAGCTCTTCGACTCGGTCTTCTCCGAGGACGCACTCGGCGGCGCGCCGCTGACCGCTGACGAGATACGTCAACTGCTGGTGGTCTGAGGCACCGATGTCCACTTTTTGACATGGCCAAAAAGCGACAAACGGTCGGTTCGCTATCGACACCCCACGGGCGGAAGACTAGTTTTTTGAATTGTCAACGTTGGATGAAAACCATCAATGACGGGTAAATCGCACCGACAGCGTTCATTTCGAACGTTCCTCTATGGGGGAGGGAACGTCGGGGTGTGGCCGGGTGAGTATCCATCACGCTGGGCTCGAAGTGCACTGTGCTTCGCGGCTAACGTCTTGGGTACCCGCTTCATGACCAGCGGCCGCCTACGCTCGGGGTCTTGTGACTCGCGCCCTGCACCGCAACGGTGGGGGGCGCGAGCGCATTTAGTCCCCCCAGCGCTGCGAGCCCTACCGCGGGAGCGTGCAGATGAGCATCGGTCAAGATCCGGAGACCGTCGGTCCCGACCAGGGACAAGACGCCGTAGACGCGTACGCCGACAAGATCTTCACCTCCATACTGGGCGCGATGGAGACCCTCAGCCTCTACCTGGGTGATCGGCTGGGTTGGTTCCAGGCTCTCGTCGGGCAGTCGCTGACCGCGTCCGAGCTGGCGGCTGCGACCTCCACCCAGCCGCGGTACGCCTTGGAGTGGCTCGAGATGCAGGCCGTTTACGGCAATCTGACCTGCAGCGACGCGCCGACCGCGGCCGAACGGCGGTTCCAGCTACCACCGGGCGCGGCCGAGGTGTTGACCGACACCAGCAGCCTCGCGTACCTGGGCGCGCTGCCGCGCATGGTCGCTGCCGCCGGGCAACACCTCGACGCACTGTTGCGGGCCTACCGCGACGGGGGTGGGGTGAGCTGGGGTGAGCTCGGCGAGGACGCACGAGCCTCGCAGGCCGCCTCGAACCGGCCGTGGTTCGAGCAACGCCTCGCTCCGGCGCTGGCGTCGGTGCCCGAGGTGCACGCGGTGCTGGGAGCACCGGGCAGCCGGATCGCCGACGTGGGATGCGGTGCCGGTTGGTCGAGCCTCGCGCTCGCCCGGGCCTACCCCGACGCGTACGTCGTCGGCCTGGACGTGGACGCACCGTCGGTCGAGGTGGCCCGGGCGAACGCAGCGGAGGCAGGTCTGAGCGAGCGGGTCGCTTTCCGGCTGGCCGACGGCGACCAGGTGGAACCCGCCGGCTTCGACGCGGTCTTCGCCTTCGAGTGCCTGCACGACATGCCCCGACCGGTCGAGGTGCTGGCCTCGATCCGGAGCAGCCTTCGGGCCGACGGGGTCGTGGTCGTCATGGACGAGGCCGTGGCTGACACGTTCAGCGCACCCGGCGACACCGTCGAGCAGGCCATGTACGGCTTCAGCACGCTGATCTGCCTTCCCGATGGGCTCTCCTCGACCCCCTCGGCCGGCACCGGGACGGTGATGCGCCGGTCCACCCTGACCGCGTACGCCGAGGCCGCCGGTTTCACCTCGGTCGAGGTGCTGCCCATCCAGGGCTTCGGGTTCTTCCGCTTCTACCGGCTGCGCGGCTGAAGGGCCATCGGCCACTAGCTGAGGGTTTCGCCGTCGATCCGGTCACGGTCGTAGGTGATCTCGGTGTAGCCGTGGGGGATGGGTACGCCGTCGCGGTCCAAGCTGACGAAGACGATCTTCTCGATGGTCAAGATGCTGGCTCGGGTGATCATGTTGCGGACCTCCGCTCGCATGGTCATCGAGGTGCGGCCGAACTCGGTGGCCCGCAGGCCCATCTCTACCAGGTCGCCCTGGCGGGCCGAGCTGACGAAGTTGATCTCGGAGATGAACTTGGTCACCACGCGGCCGTTGCCCAGCTGCAGGATCGTGTAGATCGTCGCCTCCTCGTCGATCCACTTCAGCAGGCTGCCGCCGAACAACGTGCCGTTCGCGTTCAGATCTTCTGGTCGCACCCACTTACGGGTGCGGAAGTTGATGTCGGTACTCGGCGCAAAGGGGACATCACTCATGAGGGCGGCAACCTCGACTCATCGGGGGTGGGTGCGGTCCAGTATGACGGGCTGTCTTGACGGTGCCCAACCGCAAAAGCCGTTGAAATCTTGATGGAATCCTGAGGGACGCCTGCCGGATTACGACCGAGCCCCTGAGTCGCGCGGGCCAAGATCTTCTATGTCGGAAGCTGGGGGAGCTTGCGGCACGGGGCCTACGGCCTCGGTCGAAGAAGAAGGTGCCGCCTGTGCTGAGCACGATGCAGGCGGTCGCCCGTCGGTCAGGGTGCGCCACGGCGTACCCGAGCGAGTTTGAGCACCGTCGTCGTTCCGACGAGGCCTGGAAGTCGGCGGTGTGACGTGGACAGATCTTGCGGGAGAGATGCCACAGGTTGGACGGCCGTCGAGTCGGTCGGATCTTCATGGGGGGGACCCGACTCGGCTTCGACGGCGTCTGGGAGGCAGAGCGGGCCACGGCTCGCTCTACCTTCCAGGCCCCAGGGGACAGGGAAAAATTGGGGAACAGGCGTGAGTGGCACTGTGGGGACAGACGCACACGACCGAGACCGCTTCAACGTCAGGAACGGTCTGAGGTTTGACCGCGGCACCGCTTCGGGGAAGAGTGGCGCCGCAGCTGAGATGCGGCCCGTCTGGGGAGACGGGCCAGGGGGAGCACCGGTCTCGACGACGCATGAGACGTCGAGACCGGTTGCTCCCGCGACGGGAGGTGGTCAGGTGCCCTCGTACGACGACGACGCCATGATGGCGCGGTTCGTGGCCGACTATCTCGCGCTGCTGGACCAGCGGGTCATCACCATCCAAGCCCAGCTACGCGTCGGTCGGCTGACCACCGCACAGGTGGCCATGCTGAGTCTCGAGTCGACCAGCACCATGGTGGGAGCCACCGCGATGGCCACCATCGTCGGTCAGCTCCGCGCGGCCCTCGAGCGGGGCGACCTGCCTGCACTGCCCGAGCTGAGCCGGGCCATGGTGGCCGAGGCCGACAACGTACGCCTCCAGCTCCGAACCCCGGATCGTTCCTGAGCTCAGGGCTGCGCTTCAGCCAGCCGGTAGCCGACGCCACGGACGGTCTCGATGTAGCGCGGTGAGCTGACCGGATCGTTGAGCTTGCGGCGCAAGTTGGCCATGTGCACCTCCACCGCTCGACGGTCGGCGTCGCTGACGTAGCCACTCGAGACGTAGTCACCGCGGAGCTCCAGGGCCAGCGCGTCCTTCGAGATCACCCGACGGTTGCCCATCATGATGGCCAGCAGCAGGTCGAACTCGCTTCTGGTCAGCTCCAGCGGGGCGCGATCCAGGTCGACCAGCCACATCTCGGCGTTGATCCGGAGCCCGTTGTGGACCAGCCAGCCGGACTCGACGTCGGTGTCCCCATCAGGGTCCGGATCCGTCGTCATCGTCGGCGCTGATCCTGTGGTCACCGGCCCCGAGGGTTCTGCCGCGGTTTTCGCGGCTGGACCTCGCATGTCGTAGCGCCGCAGCATGGCCTCGATCCGGGCGCGCAGCTCGCGCGGACGGAAGGGTTTGGTGAGGTAGTCGTCGGCCCCGGCGTCCAGGCCCATCAAGGTGTCGATCTCCTCGTCGCGCGCCGACAGCATGATGATGTAGGTGCTGCTGAACGACCTGATCTGGCGGGCCACCTCGAACCCGTCGATGCCGGGCAGGCTCACGTCCAGCGTGGTCAGGATCGGTTCGTACGTCCGGATGGCCGCGATGCCCTCGACCCCCGTCGAGGTTCCGTGGCACACGAAACCGGCCTGGTCGAGGATGGCTTCGAGGAGGTTGCGGACGTCTGCGTCGTCCTCGATGACGACCGCAACACGTCGGGGAGCCGCTGTCATATCCATACCGTACCTACGTCGGCGTATCTTCATCGAGCCCGACGTCCACCGCGCGCCTCAGGCGATGGTGACGCAGGCGTAGATCTGGGTGTCGATGACCTCGAGGTGGGCCTCGGGCAGGTCCTCCAGGACGGTGCTGATCCGCTCGTTGAAGCGCAACGTCTGGTTGTTGAAGGCACAGGTGTCGTACGCCACCACCGAGTTCTTGACCAGCTCCTCCTTCATCCCGACGTCGACGATGGTCTCGATGAAGCGGCTGTGTCGCTGACTGGGATGGACCAGGGTGAATCCGAGGTAGTAGACCGCGTGCCGGGCCCACTGCTCGGGATAGTGCTCCTCGAAGTAGTCCGGACTGATCCAAGGCACGCTGTCCAGCTCGGTGGTCAAGGTGGTGAGGCCCATGGGCTCGCCCGAGTCACTCCAAGCCACGTACTTCACGACCCGCTCGTCGAGCATCTGATCCACGAACTCCGCCCGACTCAGGACCTGGCGCGCGACGGACAGCTTCTTGAGCGGGTTGAAGGCGAGCTCGTAGAGGGCGAAGAACTCGTCGACGTACGGGCCCTGCAGGCTCAGCTGCCTGGTGAAGTGCCACGGCCCGCGGGTCGTGACGTAGACCGCACCCGGGAGGTCCTGACCTTCGCCCAGCCGATCCGACAAGGTGATCACAGGCCACCACCCGAACGGCCGCCCAGAGCGGTCGACCCGGAACCCGAGCCGCTGTTGATCCTGATCACCGGGTCAGCCGGTTTCTCGTACGACGACACCGCCTCAGCCCCCGTCCCTCGACCCGCCCTGGCCCTTGGTGAAAAACGCCGGCGGAGCCTCAGTCTGGCAGTCCTTGGTCTCCGGGTGCATCCCGGACCCCGCGGCCGGGAAGGTCAGACCCGGCCCCGTGGTTCTCGGGCGGGCCGGGAAGGGTGAAGCGGAAGGTGGCTCCACCGGCGGTGTTGTTGGTCGCCCAGATTCGGCCGCCCAGACGCTCCACCAGACTCCGGCTGATCGCCAGCCCCAGACCGGACCCGCCCTTCTCGCGGGCATCGGAGGAGTCGACCTGCTCGAAACGACCGAAGATGCTGTCGAGCTTGTCCTGGGGGATCCCGCGGCCCTGGTCGACGATGCTGAACTCGACGAACGCGCTGCGGAGTTCGGCGTTGACCTGGACCACGGTGCCCGGGCCGGAGAACTTGATCGCGTTCCCGACCAGGTTCATCAGGGTCTGCACCACCCGGTCGGCATCGGTCCGGACGGTCCCGTCGGCACGGACCACCTCGACCTCGACCCCGGCCTCGGCCGCCAGGACCTGCACCTGGCCGACCGTGGTCTCGATCAGGGCCGCGGCGGTGTGGTCGGCGATGTCCATCGACATCACGCCGGACTCGATCCGCTCGATGTCCAGGATCTCGTTGATCAGCCGGGTCAGCCGGTCACTGCTGACCAGGGCGATCTCCACCATCCTCCGGGCCGCCGAGGGCATCGGGCCGAGCGCCCCGCCGAAGATCAGGCCGAGCGAGCCGCGGATGGCCGTCAACGGCGTACGCAGCTCGTGGCTGACCATGGAGACGAACTCGCTCTTCAACCGATCCACCTCACGACGCTCGGTCGCGTCGCGGAAGACCACCACTGCGCCGGTGGTCTGGGCCCGGTCGTAGAGCGGAGTGGTGGTGACCTCGACCGGGATCACCAGGCCGTCTGCGCGCAGGTAGCTGTCGTCCTCGGCGTTGGTCACCCGCCCGTCCCTGATGGCCTCGGTGATGTAGCAGGCCTCCTCCGGGAACGGGATGCCGTCGGTCTGGGTCGCGTGGAACGTCGCGTGGGCCGACCGTCCGATCAGCGCGCGCTCCGAGTGGCCGAGGACCCTGGTGGCGGCCGGGTTGACGAAGGTGACCAGACCCTCACGGTCGACCCCGTAGATCCCGTCGCCCACCGCGTTCACCAGCAGGTCGCTCTGCTCGGTCACCTGGCGCAGGGACCGGTTGCGGTCCACCACCCGCTGCTCGAGGGTCCGCCGCAGCCGGTCGTTGTCGATGACCAGGATGATCTGCCGAGCCATCACCGCCAGCAGGACCAGCAGCCACAGCACCGCCGCCGGGGTGGTGAGGGTCGCCTCCCGCAATCCGAACAGGTTGAAACCGGCGGCGGCCAGGAAGAGGGAGAACATCACCGTCGTGCCGAGCACGGGTGACAGCTCGACGGCCCGCTCGTCGGCGGGCGGGTTGAAACCGGAGCCCGGGCTGCGGATCCCCAAGGCGATCAGGACGTAGCCCGCGATCCAGCCGAGATCGAGGATCGAGCCGAAGGCGAAGTAGCCCTGCCGACCCACCATGACCGCGTAGGCGAAGTCCGACACCGCGTACGCCGTGAAGCCCAGGGCAGCCAGGCCGAGGGCCGGCCGGTCGGGCTGGGCTCCGCGCGAGAAGAGCAACATGGTCAAGGTGGCGACGACCACGTCTGCGATCGGCAGGATCAGGACCGCCGGCTGGGCCTCGGTGCTGTTCAGGATGTTGGGGAAGACGGTGATGCTGAGGATGAACAGGATGGACCCGCCGATGACGATGCCGTCGAGGATCATCCGGGCCAGGTCGGTCCCGCGGCGGCGGGCGAGCGGGAAGTTCGCGACGGCGATGATCCCGCAGACCAGGGACAGGAGCAGGCTGCCGTCCACCAGCGCAGAGCGTTCGGACGGGCCACCCAGGAGGAGCTGGAAGAAGTTGGAGACGGTGGCCAGCAGGGCCGCCACCGCGAACAGGGTCCAGGCCCGTCGACGGCGACCTTCGCTGCGCCGGTAACGGTAGTAGAAGCTGGCCGCGAGAACGGCACCGCTGGCGACCCGGGCGATTCCGCTGAAGGTGTCGCGGGAGGCGCGGGGCAGGTCGCTGAGCAGCACCGCAGCCACGAGCGCCACGACGAGTGCCGCGGCGGCACCCGTGCTTCGGAGTCGCCAAGCCCCCGCCACCTGGGGACGCGACTGCCCCTCCATGGGGGCGAGGCTATCGCAGGAACGTGCGTACGATGGCGATCATCGCTTCGGGACCGAATCCGGCGATGGCGCAGGGTGGCGGCTGATCGAGAGGAGCGCGCGGTCCATGACTTCGGATGCGACAACCGAAGGTCCGACCCCGGGCGTCCTCGGCACGGTCCGTCGAATTCTGGTGGTCGATGACGACGAGATGCTCCGCGAGGTCGCCAAGGCCGCGTTGGAGCTGGTCGGCGGGTGGCAGGTGCTGACGGCGAGCTCCGGGGTCCAGGCGCAGTCGAGGGCGGTCGAGGAAAGACCGGACGCGATCCTGCTCGACGTCATGATGCCGGGGATGGACGGCCCCGCTACCGTGGCTCTGTTGCGCGAGAGTCCGAGCACTCGGGAGATCCCGGTCATCTTCTTGACGGCCAAGGCCCCGACCGAAGATATTGCGACGTGGGGTGGCCTCGAGCTGGCTGGTGTAATACCGAAGCCCTTTGATCCGATGACACTGGCAGCAGACATGTCCCGGCTGCTGGGATGGCAGAAGTGAGGCCGACGATGTGGGCAGGTGAGGGGCCGGGTGATCAGGTGGGTCCGACACCCGGTCTGGTCGAGCCACCTTCGAGCGCGCCCAGCCCGGACGATGTGGACGCCCTCGACGGCGTGGTCCGCAGCATCGGTGACCATGCGCGGACGGTGAACCTCGCCCGCGCTGCAGGGCTCGGGGAGGCCCTCGACGATGCGGCCGGCGGCCGGCTCCACGACGGCCGGCGACGCGCCGCCGCTGAGCTGGCCCACCAGCTGGTGGGCTCGGCGGGAACGTTCGGGTTCGCCGGCGTCTCCGATCTGGCCGCCCAGCTGGAACGCTTCTTCGCCGACGGTGTCTACGACGCGACCCAGCTCGAGACCGCACGTGCTCAGCTGGGCGCGCTGTTCACCCAGCTGCAGAGCGACCCCGACTACTGACCCCGAGCCGGCCGGCCTCGCGTCGCCGGTGCAACCACCAGGCGGCCAGCACGCCGCCGATCGCACCCCCGAGATGGGCTTGCCAGCTAATCCCGACGGCACCCGGGAGCACGCCCCAGATCAGCCCGCCGTACACGAAGAGCACCGCGAGGGCGATCAGCACCTGCGCCGGCCGACGTGACCAGATGGCCCGCGCCAGCAGGTAGGTCAACCAACCGAAGATCAGGCCGCTGGCCCCGAGGATGATCGTGTTCGCCGGGGTCAGCAACCAGGCGGTGAGTCCCGAGGTGACGATCGTGGTCAGCGAGGCCAGGGCCCAGCGGGCGACGCCACCGATCAGCACGAGGAAGCCCAGCACCGCGAAGGGGACCGAGTTGCCGATCAGGTGGTCCCAGCCTCCATGCAGGAACGGCGCGGTGAAGATCTCGGGCAGACCGTCGAGCTCGCGGGCGCGGATGCCGAACTCGTCGAGCTGGTTACCGCTCAGCTGATCGACGAGCTCCAGCACCCAGAGTCCGGCCAGCAGGGTCACCATCACCAGCGCCGCCGAGGCGGGTCGGAGCCCGGACCGGTCGTTCATGGGGGGCCTCTCGTCCGGGGTCAGGTCTGCTTCCAGGGTGCCCGGCCCAGGCAAACGCTCTCGGTCTCGCGCCCCCTGTGTCTGTCAGTCGAGCGAGAGCACCTTCGCCGACAGGTGGGTGGTCAGGGCAGCGCCGGGGGCCATCCAGACGGTCGAGCCGGCGATGCGACGGGCGTCGTGGACCCCGTGACCGGGCCAGCTGGTCGACGGGGTGACCGCCAGGTAGTACGCCTTGCCGAACCACGGAAATCCTGAGCTGCCGCCGGCTTCCAGGGCGTACCACGCGTGCGGCCAGGCCTCCAGATCCCAACTCAACTCGAGGCCGAGGGAACGGGACGGACGGCGTACGGTCATCGACCCTTCGGAGAACTCGGTCAGGTAGGCCGCCCGGGTCTCGTCGGAGTCGGGCCCCGGCACCGACCGCAGGTTGATCATCGAGTGGGCCCCGTAGGACCGTGGCCAGGGCAGGATGTCGTGGTGGTCGTTGCCCCGGCTGATCAGCGGATCGGGGTGGACCACGCTGGCGGCGGCGTCGACGGTCGTGTCGGCCCCGATCAGCGCACCACCCAGCATCAGCTGGTTGGCCCACATCATCTCGATCCGCTCGCCGCCCACGTTGGTGACGGTCTCGCCCACGGTCACCTCCGACCCGCGGAGCGAGACGACCTTGCGGAACTCGAACGGGGACCGGATCAGCCGGCCGGTGAGGATGAGCGATGACCCGGTGAACTCCCAGTCCAACCAGGTGAGCCGGGCTTCGCCGTGCACACCCCACTCGGCTCCGTGCAGCACCGCGCTGTCGCCACCGTTCGGGAACATCGAGAACCAGCCGCCCGGGAAGTCGTCGATCATGCTCGCCTGGGCGTTGCCCGGCACCGAGAGGCTGCCTCGGTGGCGTAGCGCCCACGGGGTCGTCCAGAGCAGCTCGGCATCGTCGGATCGCCGGACCAGGGAGGTGATCGTGCCACCGAGGGCGGGCACGAGATCGATCTGGACGGTCTCGGTGGCGAGTCGGAGCAGGTCCCAGCCGCGTACGGTCAGCTGGTCGAGGTCAGGCATGGCGTCGAGCCTACGACGTCAGCCGGGAGCACGACTCAGTCCGGCACCCTGATCGCGGTCACCGTCTGATCGGTGCCGTCACTCATCAGCAGGGTGGTCTCACCGCGGGGCATGTCGAACGCGATCGTGCCGCGCACGGTCTGACCGCTGTGCAGGTCACCGACGGGCAGCACCGGTGCGTCGACGCCCTCGCTGGCCATCTCGTAGAGCCGGCCGTCGCGGTCGAAGGCCTGGAAGTTGTACGGGTCGTAGCCGACCGTGCCATCGGAGCAGACGAGCTCGAGCTCGACCCGGAGGTAGCTGCCGGACGTCGACGTACCGGAGCCTTCGGACCAGGACCAGCTGAGCATCACCAGCTGCCCGGCGCCGTCGGGAGTGACGAAATCGATCCGATCGGTCCGGCTGGGGGCCTGGGCCGGCGCCGGTCGCTGTGCCACCGGCTGCGGAGCGGACACGTGGGTGTCCCCGTAGTAGGCGACCACGCTGGCGGCCGCCACCACGATGCCGACGACCGCCACGGCGATCGCGGTGACGACGGCTGCTCGCCGCGTGCCTGGTCGGGTGACCGGTGGCAGTTGGGGACGGTGCGGGTCGATCCGCAACGGGACGTCGGCGCCGGAGGCCTGCTGCGCCTGGTGCCACGGCACGAACGCCGGGCCGCTCGGGCTCGGGCCCATTCCGCCGGCTGGCTCGTCCTCCCGCACCTCGTCCATCGCTGACCACGGTAGCGCAGCCCACGGGTGCCGGTCCCGACTCAGACCGACAGCTCAGCGGCGCCGAAGGAGACCCGGAACCGCGTGCACCAGATCACCGCACTCGACAGCTCATCGAGGTCCACGTCGGCGGGGATGGCGTAGTTCTGGTTGCCCCGGTTCGCCTTCAGCCGGCCCAGCTCGCGGTGTGGGTGGTCGGCGAAGACGAACCAGCCCGCCCGGCCGGGTCGGACCGGCCCGGCGCTCAACCACACCCGGAGGTCGGGACCGTTGGTCGTCTCCAAGCCCTCGAGGCGAAGGATGCGCCGCCCGTCCGCCTGGGCTATGACGCGTACCCGACCGGACGTGGGGTGCTCGTGGCTGATCAGCTCCCCTCGGCGCACGGTCTGCGCGGTCCTCGCCGGGTTCGGAACCGACGTCGGTGTGGAGCGCGGGAGGGTGGCGCTGGATGGGGGAGTGGGGGTGGTCGGACGAGCGGAGGTCGTGGCCGGTGTGGCGGCCTCGGCCGTCTCCACGGCGGGGGCCGCCTCGTCCACGGTGGTGTCGACGAGCAGCCGCCAGGGTTGGAACGCGGCGGCCAGCCCCACCAGGGCGGCGACGGCAGCCAGCCACATCGCGATCCGGGACCTGGATCGGGCTCGCGGTGAGGTCGTCATCTCGTCAGCGTAGGGATCGATACGGCGTTGCGGTGAGCGTGTCGCAGCTTGGTGAGCGACCCGTAATCCGGGCGCCGAACGCCACGTTGTCCACAGCATTGAGAAGCCCGTTCTCGGCGTTGTCCACAGATTTCGCGGGGCCCGACGCAAACAGGGTCGACGTAAGCAGGTTAAGGACATGAATCCTCGCAGCCAGATGTCCTCCCGTTCCGATCGTCGGGTCCGACCGTGAGCGGGCGTCGCGCCAAGCGCGCGCAGTTCCGTCGACGGGCCGCAGCCCCCGCCCCGTCGCCCAGCTCCTCGTCTGCGACCCGGATCCGCGCGTCGCACCCCGAGGACCTGCTCGCCCTGGTCCCGTACCTGCTCGGCTTCCATCCGGAGGACTCGGTGGTGGCGGTCATGGTCCGGTCCGGTCGGGTCGCGCTGACCGCCCGCATCGATCTGCCGGGCGCGGACCACGCGAGTGCCTTGGCGCAGGAGCTCGAGTCGCTCGCGAACCAGCATCGCGCCTCGGAGATGGTGGTCATCGGCTACGGCGGCGACAGTGCCCGCCTGGTGCTGGACCGCCTGGTGGCGGAGCTGCCGCGTGTGGTCCTGGCCGATGCCCTGTACGTGGACGGGACGCGTTGGTTCTCGCTGACCTGCACCAAGGGGTGCTGCCCGACCGAGGGCCGACCGTACGCCGTGGACGCCCATCGGCTGGCGGCTGAGGCCGTCTTCGCAGGGATGACCGTCCGCGGCACCCGGGCCGAGCTCGCCGAGCTGGTGGTCGGCCCGACCGCGGCCGACGCAGATCGGCTCGAGCTCATGGCCGCGGAAATCCTGTCCGGCGTCCTTACCCTGACCCAGAGCCAGGCGGAGTTCTGGGTCGAGACCTCGGTCTGCGCGGGGGTGGAGGGTGAAGCGCTGGACGAGGATGACCTGCTGCGGCTCGCGGCGTTGGTGAAGGACGTCTCGCTCCGCGACCGGGCCTGGGCCCTCATCGGCCGGGAGTCGGCTGCCGCGCACCGGCAGCTCTGGGCGGACGTGGTGGCGGTCACCCCGCCGTCCCTGGCGGCCGCACCGCTCTGCCTCCTCGGATTGTCCGCCTGGATCAGCGGGGACGGCGCCCTGCAGAACTGTTGCGTGGAGCGGCTGGAGAAGCTGGACCCCGGCTACTCCCTCGGCATCCTGCTCAGCGACATCAGTGCACGTGCCCTGTCACCCGCGCTGTGGGACCAGATCCGGGTCGAGCTGCGCGCGGAGCTGGGTGCCCTGGCTGGCTAGCCCCGCCTCCACTAGGTTTACCTCCATGACGCGCTTTGTGGTGTGCGGGGAAACCCTCATAGACCTGGTCAAGTCCGACACCGAGGCCGAGTCCTCCTTCCGCTCGACCTGGCAGGCGCTGTCTGCGGGCGGGCCGATGAACTCGGCCGTCGCCTTGGGCAAGCTGGGGGCGGACTCGCACTTCCTGGGCCGACTCTCCACCGACGCGTTCGGCGTGCAGCTGCGGCAGCACATCCTCGGCTCCAACGTGTCGCTCGACCTCGCCACCGAGTCGTCGCAGGCCACCTCGATCGCCGTCGTCAGCCTGGACGAGGAGGGCATCGCGAGCTACACCTTCCACTTCGCCGAGACCGCCAACTTCGGGTGGCAGATCGACGACCTACCTCAGCTGGGCGCCGATGACTGGCTCCACATCGCCTCCCTCGCCTGCGTGGTCAGCCCGGGCGCCGAGGTGCTGTTGAAGTGGATGCAGGGCGTGACGTCGGGGGTTTCCTACGACATCAACGTCCGACCGACGGTGATCACGGACCCCGCGATCTACTGGTCGCGGGTGCAGGGCTGGCTGCGTGCCGTCGGCACCGCCAAGGGCATCGTCAAGGCGTCCGACGAAGACCTCGAGTTCTTGGCCAAGGCGATCCCGGGCGCCGGGGATCCGATCGAGCTGGCCCAGGGATGGGTCGAGCAGTACGGCCTCTCCATGGCCGTGATCACCCTCGGTCCGGGCGGCGGCGCGGCCGTCGAGCCGGGCGGTGTGGTGACCCGGGTGCCGGGGTTCCCGACGAAGGTGGTCGACACGGTGGGCGCTGGCGACACGTTCATGGCCGGGTTCCTGGACGGTCACGTCAAGCTCGGGCTGGACGTCGAGTCGTCGCTGCGCCGTGGCGCGGCGGCCGCCTCGATCGTCTGCTCCCGGCGCGGCCCGCAACCGCCGACGTCGGCCGAGGTCGACTACCTGATCGCCTCCGGCAGCAACTGACCGACGACCGGGCGACCGCTCAGACCGGGGCGGTGGCCGTGGTGCCGGCCGCGCTGACGAGCACCTCGGTGGCTTCCCGGCTGCGCTCGCGATCCGGCGTCGACCCGTCCACCTCGGTCAGGTAGAAGGTGTCGATCGCCTGACCGGCGAGGGTGCTGATGTGGGCCGACCGGATGGACAGTCGAGCACGGCTCAGGGCGTCACCGAGCGCATACAGCAGTCCGGCCCGATCCGCAGCCCGCACCTCGACGACGGCGGCGGACACGCTCGCGTCTCCGACCAGCTCGATGTGGGGCTCACCGGCCGGCGTGCGCTGCGCCCGGGCCTCGCGTCGGCGTACCGGTTCGAGGACGTTGCGGTCACCGGCCTCCAACCGCTCGAGCTGTTGGATCAGGAACGCGGGATCCGGCAGGTCGGCGGCCACCTGCTTGTCGACCCGCCAGGTGTTCACCCCGATGCCCTCGACCGTGTGCAGCACGGCTGAGCGGACCTGGACCCCGTGGGCCGCCAGCAACCCGGCGGTGTCGCTGAACAGGCCGAGCCGGTCGCGAGCGGCGATGACCAGCTGGATGCCGCCAGGCTTGGGCTCGAACCGGATCCGCGGGCGCCCGTCGAGCTGGACCGACCGGGCCAGGCCGATGTCGACGAGCTGGGTGGCCTCGACCCGGCGTTCGTCGTCGACCAGCATGCCCTCGGTCCGGTCGGCCAGGCCGTTGATCAGCTGAGCCCGCCAGGGTGACCAGGCTGCGGGCCCGGCCGCGCGCGCATCGGACTCGGTGAGGAACCGCAACAGACTCAACATCTCGGTCTTGCCCTGCACCGCCTTGACCAGCGCGTCGACGGTCGCGGGATCACCGTGGTCGCGCTTGGTGGCCAGCTGGGCCAAGGTCAGGTGCTCGCGTACGAGGGTCTCCACGATCTCGGCGTCGTCAGCGTCCAGCCCGATGGCCAGCACGGCTTCGCGCGCGATCGGGGCGCCGACGGCGGCGTGGTGGATCCCGCCTCCGGGGATCTTGCCGATGTCGTGGAACAGGCAGGTCAGCAGCAGCAGGTCGGGGCGCTCGACCTGGGTCAGGTGACGCTGCGCCTCGGCCGCGGTTTGCACCGAGTGCCGGTCCACGGTGTGGCGGTGGATGGGGTTGTGCTGGGGACGGGCCCGGATGCTCTCCCAGATGGGGATCCACCGCGGGATGCAGCCGGCCAGGTCCAGGGCTTCCCAGACCGGCACCAGCCCCTGGCCGGCGGACAACATCTCGAGCAGCGCCTCGCGGGCCGCGTCCGGCCAGGGGGTGGGCAGCTCCGGCGCGTGCGCTCCGAGGTTGTCCGCGGTGATGGGGGAGAGCACCAGGCCGCGCTGCGCCGCGAGGGCACCGGCCCACAGACCGGTCAGCGGCTCCTCGGCGCGGGTGGTCCGGTCCAGGCCGACCTCGCTCTGGTGGATGATCAGGCCGTGTGGCGCCTGGGTGTACTCGGGCCTGCGGGAGCGCTTGGTGAAGCTGAGCACCCGCCGCTGGGGCAGCACCCCGCGGGCGGCCCGGACGGTCAGGTCGACCGCGTGCCCGATGCGGCGGGCGGCCATGCTGACCTCGCGGTGCAGGTCGTCGGGATCCTCGTAGTGCATCAGGTCGGCGACGCCGTCGACCTCGCTGGCCAGCAACCGGTCCAGGGCGCGACCGGCGCTGACGTGCAGGGCGTCGCGGACGTCAAGCAGCCGGTCGAAGGGCTCGCGGACACCCTCGTGCGGCCGGTCGGTCAACCAGGTGGCGGCCAGGGCACGGAGCATGGTCATGTCGCGGAAGCCCCCGCGGGCCTCCTTGAGGTCCGGCTCCAGCAGGTACGCCGCGTCACCGAAGGTCGTACGTCGTTCGTCGAGTGCGCCCAGCAGCTCAGGTAGCCGCTTGCGGGCGTTGCGGCGCCAGGCGTCCAGCAGTGAGGAGCGCGCGGCCTTGACCAGCGCGGCGTCGCCGGCGATCACCCGGAGGTCGAGCAGGCCCACTCCGGCACTGAGCTCCATCCCGGCGATCTCGGTGCACTCGGCCGGCGTGCGCACGGAGTGGTCGAGACGGAGCTTGGCGTCCCACAGCGGGTACCACAGGCTCTGGGCCAGGTCATCGATCTGGTTGACCGTCTTGCCGTCGTGCAGCAGCACGAGGTCGATGTCGGAGCGGGGCCCGAGCTCACGCCGGGCCAGGCTGCCGACTGCGGCGAGGGCCACCCCGGCCGACGGGCCGGACGCCTCGGCGTACAGCTCGACCAGGGGGCCCTCCACACAACTCGTCATCAAACGCCGACGATCCGGCCCTGCCGTGGAAGACCACGCGGACCGGATCGCGACGTTGAGACGCTCGCTGGTTAAATCACGCTTCAGAGCGCGTCCAGCCCGCGCTCGCCCGTTCGTACGCGGACGATCTCGTCCACGGGAACGGACCAGACCTTGCCGTCACCGATTCGGCCGGTCCGAGCGCTCTTCACCAGGACGTCGATGATGTCTTTCGCATCGTCGTCGTCCACGAGCACCTCAAGTCTCACCTTGGGTACGAGGTCGACGGTGTACTCCGCGCCTCGGTAGACCTCGGTATGGCCCCGCTGACGTCCGAAGCCACTGGCTTCGCTGACGGTCATCCCCTCGACTCCAAACGACTCGAGAGCGGTTTTGACCTCGTCCAGCATGTGCGGCTTGATGATCGCAGTCACGAGCTTCATGCCGTCACCTCCTCATTCTTGTCGCTCTCGGCATGACGGGGAGCGGCGCCCCCGAAGGACATGCGGGCCCCGGCGCCGAACGCGCCGAGATCGTAGCCAGTCTCGGCGTGCTCGGACCCGTCGACCCCAGCCATCTCATCTTCCTCGGTGATCCGGAAGCCGATGGTCTTGTGCAGCAGGAAGCCGATGAGCAGCGTCAAGATGAAGCTGTAGAGCAGCACGGCGACCGCGCCGACGGCCTGGCGCCAGAGCTGGTCGACGCCGCCGCCGTAGAAGAGGCCGTTGACGGCGGCCGGAGCGGCCTCGGTGGCGAAGAAGCCCACCGAGATCGTGCCCCAGAGGCCACCGACGAGGTGGACACCGACGACGTCGAGCGAGTCGTCGTAACCGAGCTTGTACTTCAGGCCGATGGCCAGGGCGCACAGCACACCGGCGATCCCGCCGACCAGGATGGCACCGATCGGCGACACCGCGGAGCACGACGGGGTGATGGCCACCAGGCCCGCGACCACACCGGAAGCGCCACCCAGGGACGTCGCGTGACCGTCCCGGATGCGCTCGGTGATGAGCCAGGCCAGAGCAGCGGCGCCGGTGGCGACCAGGGTGTTGACCCAGACGATCGAAGCGGTGTTGCCCGCGGTCAGGGCGGAACCGGCGTTGAAGCCGAACCAGCCGAACCACAGCAGCCCGGCACCGATCATGACCAGCGTCAGGTTGTGCGGACGCATCGGGTCGCGGCGCCAACCGACGCGCTTGCCGAGGACCAGGGCGAGGGCGAGACCCGCGACCCCGGCGTTGATGTGGACCGCGGTGCCACCGGCGAAGTCGATCGCCTTCAGGTTGTTGGCGATCCAGCCACCGACGTGCGTGCCGTCAGCGGTGCTGAAGTCGAACACCCAGTGCGCGACCGGGAAGTAGACCAGGGTCGCCCAGATGACGGTGAAGACCATCCAGGTGCTGAACTTGGCCCGGTCGGCGATGGCGCCGGAGATCAGGGCGACGGTGATGACCGCGAAGACGGCCTGGAAGCCCACGAACGCCATGCTCGGCAGGCTGGAACCGGTGTCTTCCATCAGACCCTTGAGTCCGAGGTACTGGCCGGGGTTGCCGAGGAGCCCGTAGCCGACGTCGTCGCCGAAGGCGATCGAGTAGCCGTAGAGAACCCAGAGTACGGTGATGGATGCGAGCGCCCCGAAGCTCATCATCATCATGTTGAGGACGCTCTTCGCGCGGACCATGCCGCCGTAGAAGAGCGCAAGCCCTGGCGTCATAAGCAACACCAGCGCAGCTGAGGTCAGGATCCAGGCGGTGTCGCCCGAATTTACATCGAGTGGTGTCATGCTGCTTCTTTCGGTGAAGGAGACTGGACGTGTGTGAGTGGCCACGCAATCGGCTGGATCCTGGCGTGCGTGGTTAAGCGGAACTCTCCACGTTTGTTGTTGCGCAGAAGGCGCCCTCCGTTACGCACAGATGACATCTGTGCGCTGTATGTGTCGACGAGGTTTCGGTGAGCGTGGAACCGTCGGCCGGGCGTGACTAACATGACGCTGCGACGGGTCGCCGTACGCATCACGATGGAGGACAGAGCATGGCGTGGTTGATCACCGGTGGGGCCGGTTACATCGGCTCCCACGTCGTACGGGCGTTCGTTGCAGCGGGGGAGCCGGTGGTGGTCATCGACTCCCTGAGCAGCGGTCACCCGAGCTTCGTCCCCGCCGACGTGCCGTTCGTCCGCGGCACGATCCTGGACGGCGATCTGGTCCGGCATGCACTCCTCGACCATGACGTGACCGGCGTCGTGCACCTGGCGGGCTTCAAGTACGCGGGCGTCTCGGTCTCCAAGCCGTTGCTCACCTACCAGCAGAACGTGACCGGCACCGCCGTGCTGCTCGAGCAGATGCAGGCCGCGGGGGTCGACCAGATGGTCTTCTCGTCCTCGGCTGCCACCTACGGCACCCCCGACGTCGACCTGGTCACCGAGACCACGGCCACGTCACCGGAGTCGCCCTACGGGGAGAGCAAGCTGATCGGGGAGTGGCTGCTCGCCGACCAGGGCCGGGCGGCCGGGCTCAAGCACACCTCGCTGCGCTACTTCAACGTGGTCGGTTCGGCCACCGACGAGCTCTACGACACCAGCCCGCACAACCTCTTCCCGGTTGTCCTGGCCATGCTGGCGCAGGGCAGGACGCCGCAGATCAACGGTGGCGACTACGCGACGCCCGACGGCACCTGCGTCCGCGACTACATCCACGTCGCCGACCTGGCCGACGCCCACCTCGCGGCGGCCCGGGCGCTGGCTGCCGGCACCCAGCTCGAGCCCGTCTACAACCTGGGCAGCGGCTCCGGGGTTTCGGTGCGCGAGATCATGACGGCCATCGCCGAGGTGACCGGAATCGCGTTCGACCCGGTGGTTGCCCCCCGGCGCAGCGGTGACCCGGCCCGGATCGTCGCCTCGGGCGAGCTGGCGGCGCGTGACCTGGGGTGGCGGATGACGCACACCCTGCAGGACATGGTGGCCAGCGCGTGGTCCGCGAAGCAGCACGCCGACCGGGCTTAGCCCTCAGGGAGCGGGCCGGACCCGCAGTGTCCCGATGGTCAGGTCCAACCCCTGCTGGGCGGCGGTGACCGCGGAGTCGAACAGGTCGTCGGCCAGCACGGCGTACGGGGTGAGCATGGTGACCTCGAGGTCGGTCCTGCTGCCCTTGGTCAGGGTCTTCCAGCTGGCCACGATCCGGCCGTCGTGCAGGACGACCGGGGAGAACAGTCCGTTCGCCTTGGCCCAGATCTGGGGTAGCTGCTCCGGGGTGATGAAGCGGTCTCGGTTGCGGGCCTGGAAGCCGAGCAGCAGACCGTCGAACTCGGGCAGCAGCCGAAGCCCGGGGTCCGCGTCGCCCGGGGGTGGTGGCTCAGCCAGGTCGAGGTAGTCGTCGCGGGCCGGTCCGGGGCGTACGACGACCTCGTCGCCGAGCCGGGCGATCGCCCGGTCGGTCACCCCCAGCCCGGTACCGAAGAAGAAGGCGAGGTCCTCGCGTGTGGCCGGCCCGTACGCCCCGAGGTGGATCCGGACCATCTCGGTCAGGGCGGTGTCGAAGTCGGGTTGCCGCAGGTCGGGCAGGGCCGCGGTCGCCAGCCGGTGGAAGATGTCGGTCCGCTTCTCCCAGCGCTCGTCCTTGGGTCGGCGCAACAGGGCGCTGTGTCCCCAGACGAGGTTCTCGGCCAGGGTGTTCTCGATCCGGGCACCCGGGTCGTGGTCGGCGAACCACCCGCGCACGTGGTCGAGGATGTCGGGTCGGGCCTGCCAGTCGGCGGCGGTGAAGCGCTCGATCTCGGCCAGCACCTCCTCGGGGGTGGTCTGCTCGAGGCCGAGGTTCTTGCGCATCATCGCGGTTCGCATCCGGCGGGCGATCACGTCCAGGGCGCCGAACTGGTCGGCGACGCTGGTGTGGACGGTGCCGCGCAGGTTGCTCGTCTTCACCAGCTGATGGCCGGCAAACAGCTCGCTGACGGTCCTGTACGCCACCCCGGGCAACCGTGAGGATGCGGTGAGGAACGGGGCTCGCGGGACCTGCGACTGGATCGGACCGAGCCGCCCGAACAGCTCGAGGACCTCGGCCGGACCGTGACCCGCGACCAGCGGAAACTGGCGGCTCAACGTCGAACGGCGTAGGTCTTCCTCGGTCAGCCGGGCCATTGCGACACCCTATCGACGGTGGTCCCGCCGACTCCTCAACCGGAGCCGGCGAGCGTGGCGAAGACCCCGAGATGATCCGTCCCGGCGACCCGGAAGGAGTGGATCTCGGTGGCGGTCATCCGTTGGCTGACCAGCACGTGGTCGATGGGCAGCAGCGGTGGGAACGAACGGTTGGCCGGGTAGGTCGGCATCCAACCGGCCCCGGTGAGGTCGGTGGCACTGCGCAGCCCGTCGGCCCGCAAGGCCTGCATCGGCCCGTGGTCGTCGACCGCGTTGAAGTCCCCGGCCACGACGAGGCGATCACCCAGCAGAGGCGCCAGGGTCCTGCGCAGCAGGTCGTGCTCGCCGGCCCAACGCTGGTGGCCGCAGTAGGGGTTGCACGGATGGGCTGCCACCAGCTCGACGGAACCGATACCGGGCACCTTCACCGCCGTCATCCACTGTTGGAACGAGGTGCGGCCGAGCAGCACGCCCTCCTCCAGCGGAAAGCGGGAGAAGATCGCGGTGTCGGAGATCCCCGGAGCCAGGTCGCCCACGGCGTAGGGGAACCGCTCCGACCAACCCAGACCTTTCAGGGCGTTCAGGGCGATGGGGGTTGTCTCGACGAGCACGACCACGTCGGCGCGGCGGGCGACGGCGTACACCTGTGCGGAGTCGGCCAGACCCTTGTACATGTTGAGGCTCATCACCGTGAACGTAGGCGTGGACACGGGTCGGTCGTCGGGGACGAAGAACGGCACCATCCAGCTCAGCTGCAGCGCGGTGAGTCCGGCCACCAGCAGGGTCACCACCGCGAGGACCCGGCGGCGGCGAGCCCGGACCAGGGCGACGACCAGGCAGACCAGGGCGATCAGGTAGCCGACCAGCCCGTACGCGATGAAGGACGCGACCAAGGCGGTGGTGTCATCGGTGGGCGGTACCACCCGCAGCACGGTCGCCGTCAGGGCTGGCACCAGGGCGACGCAGGTCAGCACGATCCACAGCGACTGGCCCCGTCGGCGCACGGGGGCGCTGTCCCAGCTGGTCAACGGCTGCGGCGCGGGGCGGACGGATTCTTCTTGGTCAGCCGTCGTTCCTCCGGCTTGGGTGGGTAGGGGCACTCGCGCCGGTCGTCGGTGTCCTGCCAGCCGTGGCTGCGGTAGAAGTGCCGCGCCGCGTCGTTGTCGGTGAGCACCCAGAGGGAAGCATGCCCCGCGCCGCCGTCGAAGACCTCGCGGCTGGCGAACTCGAGCAGTGCCGAGCCGTAGCCCCGGCGGCCGTGGTGGGGGAGCACGCCGAGGTGCAGCACCGTCGCCGAGTCGAAGGCCACGAAGCCGACGGGGGAGTCGGTCAGCTCCAGCACGTAGACCCGGGTGCTCCGATCGTGCAGGAGCTTGCGCCAACGTCGGGTGACGGCCGTGACCGGGTAGGGGAACTGTTCCGGCGGAAAGATGTGCGCCAGACCGTCCTCGGAGGCGGCTCGTTCGAGCCGGGTCAGCAGCCGACCCTCGTCGGGACGGGCCCGTCGGATGCGCAGACCGGTCTCGGCGTCCTCCAAGGGTGGGTCGTGCAGATCCAAGATGTCGAGCAGCTGATGGGCGACCCGGTCGGCGCGGGTGAACCGTCCGCGGCGGGCCGCGTAGTTGGACTTCTGCACGCACCAGGCCTCGGCGACCTCGTCCTCCGAACCGACGATCAGCCCGTTCTCGCCCGGAGCGATCAGGGTGATCTCATCCCAGGCGAACTCGTGCCGCCGGAACGGGTTGGTCACGACGACCCCGCTCTCGGTGGCGAGCAACCGGGGGTGCAGGCCGAAGCGCCACGCGTAGATCAGGGCGAGCACGGTGAGGACGCCGAGCCCGATCGGGATCCAGGGTGTGCCGTCGCGTGAGTAGATGAGGTACGCCAACAGTGGGACGGCCACCCCCGCCGCGAGGGCGAAGATCGAGACGACCACGAGCGTCGCGGCCGAGGCACGCCACGAACGACGGGTCTGATCAGTCATCGGACTTCACTTTCTGGCTGCGACGTGGTCGCAGCTCACCGCTCCTCAGCCTGCCCCCGTCGGACACGCCCTACGCTGAGGAAATGGCTGGCGTGGCAGTGGTGACCGACTCTACGGCGTCGCTGGATGCGGTTCGGGCCGCGCGCGCCGGGGTGAGCGTGATTCCCCTCCAAGTCGTGATCGACGGCAGGAGTCGGCCGGAGTCCGAGGTCGAGCCGGCCGAGGTTGCGCTGGCGCTCAGAGCCGGGCGGCGGGTCACCACCTCACGACCCAGTCCCGAGCTGATCGCGGCCCGGTACGCCGAGCTGGCCGACCTCGGGCACGAGGCGATCGTCTCGGTCCACCTCAGCGCCAAGATCTCCGGCACGTACGCCGCGGCCCAGCTCGCCGCGGAGTCGTCGGCCATCCCCGTGGTCGTGGTCGACAGCACCACCTTGGCCATGGCGGCGGGCTTCGCCGTCTTGTCCGCGGCCGAGGCGGCCCACGCCGGCGAGAGTGCCGACGAGGTGGCCACGATCGCCCGTCGCCGCGCGGAAGCGGCCGTGACCTACTTCTCCGTCGACAGCCTCGAACACCTGCGGCGGGGTGGGCGTATCGGCACCGCCGCCGCCATGCTCGGATCCGCGCTGGCGGTCAAACCGCTGCTGACCGTCGCCGGGGGTGAGATCCGGGCGTACGAGCGGGTCAGGACCGCCTCGAAGGCGCTGCTCCGGCTGGAGGAGCTGGGTCTGGGTGCACTGGCCCGGGCCGCGGGGGACCGCGACCACGTCGACGTCGCCGTCCACCACCTGGACAACGCCGAGGGCGCAGCCCGGCTGGTCGAGCGGCTCAGCGGGCGGGTGTCGACCTGCGGTGAGCTCGTGGTCGCGTCGATGAGTGCCGTGCTCGGGGTCCATGTCGGCCCGGGCACCCTGGGCATCGTGGTCTCGCCCCGGCCCTGACCCCCCGAGTTGTCCCCAGGCTCGTGGCCGCCGATCCGGCGTCGTCCACAGATCTCGTGACGGCCGCACGATCAGGGGGTGACGTCCTTAGGTTCTGGGCATGGAACGACGTCGACCGCGGCTGGACCCGGTGCTGGCCGCGCAGGTCAACGAGCGGTTGGCCCTGGTCCTGGCCGAGCCGACGCCGCGACGGGCCCAGGCGGTACTGGCCCCGGATCTGCCGGAGGTCGCCGAGAACGCCGCGATGGCCGCACAACCTGATCACGGGCCGGTGGTCGGCGACGCGGAGCCCGAGGTCCTGGAGCTCGGTCCGGTCGATGACCTGCCCCCACCACGGCGTTTCGGCCGCGGGCACGTCGGCGTCGTGGCGGTCCTGGTGGTCATCGCCATGGTCATCGCGGGCTGGACCATGCTCCGCGCCCGCCCGGTGGCGGTCGCCAACCCCGGTGACGTCGTCACGGCGGCGTCCGGTCCTGCCGGCTCCGCCCCGGGCAACCCGGGCACCCCGACGCCGACGGCAGCTCCCCCGATCGTGGTCCACGTGCTCGGGGCCGTGCGCAAACCGGGGCTGGTCTCGCTCCCTGCGGTGTCTCGGGTGCAGGACGCCATCAAGGCGGCCGGCGGGCTGACCAGTGACGCCGATCCGGGTGAGCTGAACCTCGCTCAGCTGGTCGGCGACGGCCAGCAGGTGATGATCGGCAGCGAGCGGCACCCGGTGGGTGAAGTACGCGACGGTGGCGGGGGTGGCGGCTCGACGGGAGGCGGGGCCTCGACCGGCAGCTCGCTGGATCTCAACCGAGCCACCCAGGAGCAGCTGGAGTCGCTGCCGGGGGTGGGACCGGTGACCGCGGGCAAGATCGTGGCCTGGCGCACGGAGCACAGTCGCTTCAGCCGGGTGGAGGAGCTCCAGGAGGTGGACGGGATCGGGCCCAAGACCTACGCCCAGATCGCCCCGCACGTCCGGGTGTGAGCCGGCTCAGCACGTGGTGGATGGCCCAGCGAGAGCGGCGGTCCGAGGACAACGACCCGGTCGCCCCGGTCGACCTCCGGTTGGTGCCGGTCGCGGTGGCCGGTTGGGCTGCCGGGTGGTTCGGCACGTGGGGCACCTCGGCGGCCTGGGCCGGGCTCGGCACCGGAGTGGTCATCGTGGTGGTTGCCGCCGTGCTGCGTCGCTCGGCGTGGCTCGTCGGGACCGCGCTGATGATGGCGGTCGTCGGGGTGCTCGGCGGGGCGTACTCCGTGCGGCTGCAGAGTGGTCCGCTTGCCGAGCTGGCTCACGGCGAGGCGGTGGTCTCGGCGGACCTCGTCGTGCGCACCGACCCGTCGCTGCGCCCGGCCAAGGGGGCCAAACCGGCGTACGCCACCCTCGACACGACGCTGGTCGCGGTCACCGGCCGGGGAGAGACGTGGCGGATGCGAGCACCGGTGCTCGTGGTCGCGGGCGGTGACACGTCGTCCACCGTCACCGGTCTCGTCGTGGGCAGCCGGGTCCGGGTGTCCGGACGGTTGGCGTCCCCCGACCGTGGCGACGCCATCGCCGCCGTGCTTCGGGTCCGAGGCGCAGTCGAGATCATCCGACCACCTGGCGCTGCGGCGAGTCGCGTCGAGCGCATCCGGGCCGGCCTGCGGCGGTCGGTCGAGCACCGCCGGCCCGAACCCCGGGCCCTCGTGCCGGCCCTGGTCCTCGGCGACACCTCGCGGGTGCAACCGGAGCTGGTCGCCGACTTCCAGACCACCGGTCTGACCCACCTGACCGCAGTGTCCGGGGCCAACCTGACCCTGCTCCTCGCCTTCCTGCTGGTGCTGGCGCGCTGGGTCGGCGTACGCGGTTGGTGGCTCCGGGTGGTCGGCCTGGCTGGGGTCGCGGTGTTCATCGCATTGTGCCGGACCGAGCCGAGTGTGCTGCGGGCCGCAGCCATGGGTCTGGTCGCGCTCGCCGCCCTCGGAGCAGGCGGTCGGCGGGCCGGTCTGCGCAACCTGTCGGTGGCCATGATCGTGCTGCTCCTGGTCGACCCCTTCCTGAGTCGGTCCCTGGGTTTTGCCCTGTCGGTCCTGGCCAGCGGCGGCATCATCTGGTGGGCCCGGAGCTGGGCACAGGTGCTGAACCGCTGGCTCCCTCAGGTGGTTGCGGAGCTGGTCTCGGTGCCGCTGGCTGCTCACCTGGCTACGTTGGCGGTGGTCGCCGGCATCTCAGGGCAGATCAGCGTGTCCGGGCTGTTGACCAATGCTTTGGCCGGACCCTTCGTGGGACCGGCGACGGTGCTCGGGTTCGCGGCCGCCGGCGCGTCCCAGATCAGCGCCGTCCTGGCGGCCGTCTTCGGGTTCGGCGCCGCCTGGAGCGCCCAGGCGATCATCTGGGTCGCCCACGTCGGCGCCGGACTGCCGGGGTCGTCGTGGCAGTGGCCGGTCAACCCAGTCGCGCTGACCTGGCTCGGAGTGGCCTCGTTGCTGGTGGGGATGGTGATGCGCTGGGTGCTGGTCCGGCCGTGGCTGACCCTCGGCCTGAGTGTGGCGATGGTGGCGGGTCTGGCCGGCGCACCGGCTCAACCGGGCTGGCCGCCGCACGGGTGGCTGGTCGTCGCGTGTGACATCGGCCAGGGCGACGGGCTCGTCGTACGGTCTGGACCCCACGCGGCCATGGTCGTCGACGCGGGCCCCGACCCGGCGCCGATGGATCGTTGCCTGGACCAGCTCGAAATCGAGGAGGTGCCGTTGGTGGTGTTGACGCACTTCCACGCCGACCACGTCGACGGGCTGACCGGCGTCTTCGACGGCCGACGGGTCGGTCAGGTGTGGGTGAACCCGCTCTCCGAGCCCGGCTACGAGGTCGACCGCGTGCGGCGCCTCGCGGCGACGCACCACGCCTCGATCTCCACCCCGCCGCCGGGGCTCGGCGCCACCGTGGGTGAGGTGGAGCTACGGGTGGTCGGACCGGTGTCGCACCCGATGCTGGGCGAGGACACCTCGTCGGTGCAGAACGACTCCAGCCTGGTCGTGCTGGCCAGGGTCGACGGGTTGACGATCCTGTTGACCGGGGACGTCGAGCCACCGGGTCAGCGGGCGATCCTGGCGACCGGGGTCGATCTGCGGGCCGACGTCCTGAAGATTCCGCACCACGGCTCGGCGCGGCAGGAACCGGCCTTCTTCGCGGCGACCCACGCCAGCGTGGCGATCGCCAGTGCCGGGGTCGACAACGACTACGGACACCCGGCCCCGCGTACGGTGCAGCTGGCCCAGTCCCTCGGGATGACTGTGCTGCACACCGACCGCGACGGTGCCGTTGCGGTCAGCCGCCAGGACGGTGTCGTCTCCGTGGTCAGCCAGAAGTGAAGGTGCTCATCCTCAACGCCCTGGACCGGTCGCGGGGTTGAAGCCCAAGGTCTTGCCGTCACAGCGCACCACGACCTGCGGGGTGAGCTCGCGCCTGGTGATGTGGCCCAGCTCCGGGCGGTCCCCGGCGGGCACGGAGGCGAACCGCACGGCCAGAGCCTGTCGGCTGTCACAGGTGTAGTGCCACAGCTCGGCGCTGTCGGCCAGCCGCACCCCCATCAGCTGGTTGGCCTGGCCGGTGAGCTTGGTGCTCATGCCCACGATCACCACCCCGTCGTACTGGGCGACGATCGTCCGGCCCTGGATCGGGACGCCTTCCGGCGTGCTGGCGTGCACCGGGGCGAGCGGTGCCGGCAGCGTCCGGGTGGAGACCTGCCGGTAGCCCGAGTAGGTCGTCACGTTGCGACAGGTGAATCCGGTGATGACCAAGGTCTGGGTCGGCTGCGGGTCGCGCTTCTCGCGGTCGGGCCGGTCGAGGATCCAGGAGCCGCAGGTGAAGCTGACGTCGAGGGCGGGGCTGTCGTACGTCAGGGTGGTGACCCGTTTCTCGGCCAAGGTGTTCGTCGGCCAGCCCAGCCAGCCGGTGAGGATGACGGTCCCGGCGAGGGTCAGGCTGAGCCCCAGGAACGACAGTCGTCGCCGCGGTGGCCACCACTGGAACGCGACCCAGAGACACACCCCGACCATCAACCCGCTCAGGTAGAGCAGCACGGTGCTCGAGGTCCACAACGCACCCAGTCGAAGCGCGACCGTGTTCTGCTGCAAGGCGTCGGCCGCGTCCCGCAGCCCGGGCGCGAACATGAAGCGACCGACCGCCACGGGAGCCGGACCGATCAGCGCGTACGCCACCAGCAGACCGAACCCGCTGCGCCAGGTCTTGCGCCTCGGTTCGGGGCCGTCGGCCAGAAACCCGCGGTAGGTCGCGTAACCCGCCGACACCACCCAGACCAGCATCAAGACGACGCTCAGGCCGGAGTCGTCCAACCGTCCGGAGACCACCAGGGCGACGATGCTGACCAGCACGACGAGGAACCCGATGCCGGCGGGGATCATCATGGCGGCGCGACCCAGCCAGTACGGGGTCCTCGCCAGCCAGAGCACGGCCGCACCACACCCAAGGAGCAGCAGACCGGCCACGCCCGACTGCTCGATCTGGTCGGGGACCTGCGGATGACCGGCGCTGGTCAAGGACTTGGACGCCATCGGCGACAACTGGGTGAGCCACCACTGGTGCGCCGGGAAGGTGCTCGTTTCCGGGATCCAATAGGCGATGAAGAAGATCCAGTGCACGGCGAGCGAGATGATCAGGGGCAGCGCAGCGAGCAGGTAGGCCCGAAATCCGGCTGCTTCCTGCGCGCCGGAGTCGGGTGCTCCGAGCAACCCGACCTCAGGTTTCGCGGCCTTCGGGTCCGCGTACGCGATCTGGCTCACGGCCGCCTCGACTTCAGCCAACCGGATCGGCGCGCACGAACACGATCCGGTTGTGCGGGACCAGCAACCGGAGCGCTTCCCGGTCGGACTGGCTGCCGACCAACAGACCGTGCTGACTGGCCTCGGAGGACGCCAGGGTCTGGTCGACCTTGATCCGCAGGACCTCCTGGTCGACGGACTCGACCGAGACCAGCCGACCGGGGCTGCCCTCGACCTGCCGGAACCACGACCGGACCAGGTCTGGATAGGACCCCGCCGGGGCCGACATCACGTGGACGTGGCGGTCGCCGAAGTGCTTGCCGAAGGCCTCCTGGAGGCGCGTGGTCTCGTACGCCCCGGGCGCGGTCGCGGGAACGGCGATCACCGTGCTGCACTTGAGCACCTTCACGCCCGAGATGCCCTGCAGGTCGGTGCCGGCGTGCTCCTGCCAAAGCTGGACGAGCTGTCGGTCCAGGTTGAGACGGAAGGTGCCGACCGGGGCGCGGGGCTCGGACGGCGGCGCCGGTTGAGCCGGGTGGAGAGGTTCCGGAGCACGGGCCGGCGCCGGATGTGGTTCGGGCTCGACAGCCGGGTCCAGGACGGCGACATTGCGCCGGGTCAGGGCGCCGCCGGCGAAGGTGGCCGGCAGCCATCGGTCTTCGAGCACCCGCTGGATACCCATCCCGCGTACGTCGGCCGAGCGGTTCATCCTGATCGCCGCCTGGGCTGCGGTCACGACCTCCCGGTGCACCCGCTCGAGCAGCTGCGTCTCCAGCCCGGTGCCGAACTCTGCGGCCAGGTCGCTGAGCCAGCCGAACCCACCCTCCTCGCTCAGCTGCAGGGTGAGTCGGATGGTTGTCTGCTCGATGGACTGACCGTCGAGGGTGGTGAGCCGTTCGATGGTCACGTCGACGGTGATCGGCGCCGTGCTCAAGACGAGCACCTGGCGCGGATGCTTCTTGGGTAGCAAGCGGGGCTTGAGGTAGTCACCGGGCAGCCGCACGCGGGGCGGCTCACCGTCCTCGAACACCACCGCTACGGTCCGCGGTCGGACGATGACCAGACGGTCGACCGGCTGAGCGTCTCCGGCGAGCCGCAGACCGAGCTCGCCCGGCAGCTCATCGGTGGCAGTGGCGGGCGAGAGGTCGGTGCGTGCCGTGCGCACGTCGACCTGCTTGGCCACCACCCGATGGAGGATCGAGGTCCAGAGCTTGCTGGCCACCACGGTCCCCTCTCGCCTCGTGTGGCTGTTTCGACTATGTATATCAATCCGGACTGACAGTGGCGGCTGGCATGCTGTGTCGCGTGGCAGCGAAGAAGTCCCCGTTCGGACGGGTCGTCCTGGTCAGCGGGCCTGAGGCGCTGTTGGCCGACCGCGCGGTCGACGAGCTGATCGCGCAGATCCGGGCCGAGGCGCCCGAGACCGAGGTCAGCGAGGTCGAGGCGGTCCGGCTCGACGGGTCTCGCCTCGCCGAGATCACCAACGCGTCGCTCTTCTCGACCCGGCGCGCTGCGGTGATCACGGATCTGGCCAACCTCGACCAGGAGCTGTACGCCGACGTGCTCGTGCTGGCCAAAGCCCGGACCGAGGACCTCGCTCTGCTCCTCGTGCACGGTGGGGGACAGAAGGGTAAAGGACTGTTGGACAAGCTCAAGGCCGCCGGTGCCGAGGTGATCGACTGCCCGACGACCAAGACCTGGGAGCTGCCCCAGTTCGTCTCTGCCGAGGCCAAGCGCGTCGGTGCCACGATGGACGCGGGCTCGGCGCAGCTGTTGGTTGACGCCGTCGGGCACGATCTACGCGCGTTGGCCGCAGCCGTCACCCAGCTGATCTCCGACGGGGAGGGCGGCCCGATCAGCACCGACCAGGTCCGCCGCTACTTCGGCGGCCGCTCCGAGGTCACCAGTTTCGTGGTCGCCGATGCGGCGCTGGCCGGGCGGACGGGCGTGGCGATGGAGCAACTGCGCTGGGCGATGGCGACGGGCGTGGCGCCGGTGCTTATCACGAGTGCGCTCGCCTCCGGTGTTCGCGGACTCGGCAAGCTCATCACCGCCGGCGGCGGTCTGCGGGAGGCTGATCTGGCCCGCGAGGTCGGCGTACCGCCGTGGAAGCTGAAGTCGATGCGAGCCCAGGCGCGTGGTTGGGACCAAGGCGGGCTGGCCACCGCGCTCAAGGCCATCGCCGTGGCCGACGCCGAGGTGAAGGGTGCCGCGGACGACGCTGCGTTCGCCCTGGAGCGAGCGGTGCTCGTGGTCGCACGGTCCCGGCGCAGCTGAAACCCGCGGGTTCGGTGTTTCACCGCGATCTGGGCCCAGTGGGACCTTAGCCTCGCCGTGTGGGTCGCCTCCTTCCCAACCCGTTGGCACCGTCTGGTCGGCGCCAGCTCGGCGGGGTTCTCGCGCTCGGCGCAGCCGTGCTGCTGGCCGGCGCCTGCACTCAGACTCATCCGGTCGACCCCCTCGGATCCCCCGCGGCCGTGGCTTCCTGCTCGGCCACCACGTCCCTGACCGCACCAGCCGATCTTCCGGCCAGCCTCGTGCCGGGCCTGACGCTGGACGTGAAGTCCGACGAGACGAGCTTCATCCATCTCGCCACCCCGGTCATTCCCGGGGTCACAGTGTTGACCGGGCGGCTCCGCGCGATCGCTGGTTCGGACCTGTCCGGCTATCGGCAGGACCTCGCCGCCTCGGGTGACGACATCGGGGAACTGAATCTGAGCTGGAACCTGACCGGAGTCTCACTGCGCGCCATCGGGGTGCAGGTGACCACGAGCCGCTCGGTGGGGGCCGTCACCACGGGGTCGACGCAGGTGGTGTGGTGGGACCAGGTCGATCACCGACTGCTGGAGCCTCAGGACCTCTTCACCGCCCAGGGGTGGTCCGAGCTCACGGCGCGGCTGACGGTCGATCTGTGTGCCGGGGGGCCGGCGCGTACGCCGCTGGTCACCCAGGCGCTCTCCCGGCAACCCGGTCAGACCCGGCTCGCGGTCGCCTTCGCGGCCGACGGCGGCGCCGTGGTCGCCATCTCGTCGATGACCCCGGGGTCAGAGCCGTTCAAGGTCGTGCTCGGTGCTGCGGCCGTACGCGGCTGGTTGTCCGCCGCCGGGCAGGCAGCCTCGGCCGCGTCGGTTCAGCCGCAGTCCCTGCCCCTGGTCGCAACCCCGGTCCAGCGGTCGACGCAGGCCGACCGGGTCGCCCCCAGGCGGGCGGCCACGAAGGAGCGAGTCTCGAAACCGGCCTCGCCACCCGCGCGGAAGGAGTCGAGGGCACAACCGAAGGCCGTGGACTGCCGCAAGGCACGGTGCGTGGCCCTGACCTTCGACGACGGACCGGGGCCTTACACGGCCGACCTGGTACGACGGCTGCAGAAGGCCCACGCCCCGGCCACGTTCTTCATGATGGGTGAGCACGTCGACGCGTTCCCGGACCTGACCCGCACGGTGGCGCGGGCCGGGTTCGAGATCGGCAACCACAGCTACAGTCATCCGGATCTCACCCGGCTGTCCGAGTCCGAGGTCCAGCACCAGCTCAGCCGTACCTCGGCCGCCATCCAGCGAGCCACCGGTCGGTCGCCGACCCTGATGCGGCCGCCGTACGGTGCGCGCAACGCCGAGGTGGACAAGGCTGCGGCCCAGGTCGGACTGACCGAGGTGCTGTGGGACGTGGACACCCTCGACTGGAAGCATCGCAACGCCAAGGTCGTGCAGAAGGACGCCCTCGCCGACGCCCACCGCGGGTCGATCGTGCTCCTGCACGACATTCATCCGACCACGGTTCAGGCGGTGCCTGGTCTGGTCATCGAGCTGCGCAAGCGGGGCTACACCCTGGTCACGGTCAGTGAGCTGCTCGGCTCGACCCGCCCCGGTTCACGCCACTTCCGGGCGGATTAGAGCTCGAATCAAACTGTCAGTGCGTTGATCTAGTATCGAATACATGTTCGATAGTTTGGGGGCGGTTGACGCCCGTCAGGCTGCGGCCCGGGTCGCTCTGGCGTACCGCACCATGGTCGAGCAGGAAACGGCACTGTTGGAGCTGTCGGCCCATTGGGCCGATCTCCACGCGGTGGTCGGTGAGCAGGGGCCGGACGGGGAACGGCCTGGTGGGGAGCGGCGGGGTGGGGAGCGGCTCCGGCTGTACGGCGGTGTCGGGACGCCGGAGGTGTCTGAGTTCGCTGCGGCGGAGCTGGGGGTGCTGCAGGACACGACGACGGTGGCGGCGGCAGCACAGATGGCCGATGCGCTGGATCTGCGGCATCGGCTGCCCCGGCTGTGGGGCATGGTCGGTGCGGGTGGGGTCCGGGTGTGGAAGGCCCGGTTCGTCGCCCAGGCGACCCGGTACCTGTCCGAAGAGGCTGCTGCGTGGGTGGATGAGGCGGTCGCCGGTCATATCGTGACGTTGCCGTGGGGCCGGTTCGAAACGTTGCTGACCGCCAGGATTGTGGAGGCTGACCCGGAAGGCGCGCTGCGTCGGCAGGAAATGTTCGAGGCGGAGAGGTTCGTGCGGACCGGACGGAGCAACGAGCACGGGTTGAAGCTGTTGATCGCCCGCGCCCACGCCGGCGATGTCATCTGGTTCATGGCCATGGTCAACCGGATCGCCGACCTGCTGGCCGTTGAGGGTGACCTGGACGAGGTCGAGGTCCGCAAGTCGAAAGCCATCGGCATCTTGGCGCAGCCTGCGGTGGCGTTGGCCCTGCTGCAACGCCACCACATCACCCACGACCCCGAAACCGATACCGCCGACCACGCCGAGGAAGCGCGAGAAGACCCCGGAGTCGTCGAGCCTGACGCCGAGGATCCGGTTGCCGACGAGCCAGATTCGAAGCCTGAGCAGCTGGGTCGGTACGACTCCGTGGTGGTGTCACCTGAGGTCCGGATTGACCCGGCCTCGCTGAAGGCCGCGGCACCACGGGTCGTGCTGTACCTGCATCTCAGTGAGGAGGCGGTGATGCGCGGGAACGGGGGGATCGCCCGGCTGGAGACCGTCGGACCGGTCCTGCTGACCCGGCTCCGGGAGCTGCTGGCCGGCACCCACCTCACCCTCAAACCCGTCATCGACCCCGACCTCACCCCCGTCGACGGCTACGAGATCCCCCACCGGGTCCGCGAACAGGTCGTGCTGAACCATCCGTACGAGATCTACCCCTACGGCGGCGCCGAGTCCCGCCACGTCGACCTGGACCACACCCAGCCCTACCGGACCAAAG
>DATDBS010000043.1:0-2097 GCA_036524735.1 Propionibacteriaceae bacterium | reverse complement strand
GGCGAGTTCGCAGAGCTCGGCGTCGTCGACGTGGTCGACGACGCGGGTGGCTTCGCGGACTTTGGAGTAGGAGAGTCGTCCGTCACCGAAGGCGGCGCGGATGGTGGGCATGCGGCGGAGGGCGCGGGCGACGCGGACGTGCTCGCGGGCGGTGCCGGGGGACCTGGAACAGGCCCAGGACAGCCAGTGGGCGAGGGATTTGACGCCGTCCCACCAGCGGACGGCGTTGCCGGCGTCGAACTCGCCGATCAGCTCGAGCAGCTGACATTTCGACTGGGCGGCCAGCCCGGCCGCTGTGCAGATCTTGCCGCTCAGTGCTTCCGCCGTTGCACAGTCGACGTCATTGTCGTCGGACATGTCGATCACCACTCTCCGCTGAATCGCCCACCTGCAACGGAATCTACGGAAAGGCACTGACAGTTCTCCTCCGCTGCCACGCCCGACGAGGGATCAATCAATCGTGCAGACTAAACATAGTGTAGTAAACTCACTATATGACCGAACCGGTGACGATCCTGGACCGACTCCTGCAGATCTCCCTGCTCGTCCAGCAGGACCTGGCCGCAGCCTTCGACGGGACACCACTCACCACGACACGCGTCCACTGTCTCTGGGAGCTGAACCGCTCGGAGCCATCGACCCAAGCGGCGCTCGCGTCGGCCCTCGAGGTCACTCCGCGCACGGTGACCAGCCTGGTGGACGCCCTGGAGTCGACCGGCTACGTCGAACGTCGCCCACACCCCACCGACCGCCGAGCCGTACTGGTAGCCCTCACCGAGTTCGGCCGGATGACGATGGCGACCATGGCGCGCGAGCGGGAGCAGCTGGCCGCCGAGCTGGTCGGCGATCTGGATGCCAGGCGTCTGGACCGGCTCGCCGAGGACCTGGGCCGGATCGCCGAGCGACTCGACCTGCTGATGGCTGCGGCTGCGGACGGACCGGGAAGGTGACCTCCGTCGTCGTCGCGCCCCAGTGGCGCCGTCCCTGGTCCCGGGTGGGCTGGCTCCTGGGGCGCGCCTGGGCGATGGAGATCCACGGGTACAAGAGCATCTACCGCTTCGTGCTGCGGCGCCCCCGCGTGCCACCCGGCTCCGTCGGCCTCACCTATTCCGCACCGATCCTGTCCATCCTCATCGTGCTGACCGTCGTGTCCGCGGTCGAGCTGGTCGTGGTGGACGTGATCGTCCACCGCTGGGCGCCCGGGCTCCGGGTGCCGCTGGTGGTCCTCGGCGGGTGGGGACTCGTCTGGCTGATCGGGCTGCTGCTGGGGGTGCTGACCCGACCCCACGCGGTGGGTCCGGACGGTGTCCGGGTGCGCTTCGCCGCCGACGTCGACATCCCGGTGTCCTGGGATGACGTGTACTCGGTGGGCCTTCGTCGGCGTACGCGGAAGGACAAGGAACCGACGCTGATCGTCGACGACGACGGTTCGGCCACCCTGCACGTCCGGGTCGGCGACGAGACCAACCTCGAGATCGTGCTCGAGCGCGACGTCACGGTGCGCACGACCCACGGTCCGGCGGTGGTCCGCCGGATCGCTCTGTACGCCGACGATCCCAAGGCTTACCTGGAGGAGGTCCGCCGGCACATCGGCTGACCGGGCCGTCCCGGGTGGGTCAGCTGAAGGCGGCTACTCCGGTCAACGCCTGCCCGATCACCAGCTGATGGACCTCCGACGTGCCCTCGTAGGTGAGGACCGACTCCAAGTTGTTGGCGTGCCGCAGGACCGGGTACTCCAGGGTCACCCCGTTGGCACCCAGGATCGTCCGGCACTCCCGCGCGATGGCGAGGGACTCGCGGACGTTGTTGAGCTTGCCGAGACTGACCTGCCGCGGCTCCAGCCGATGATCATCTTTCAGCCGGCCGAGATGGAGCGCGAGCAGAAAACCCTTCTGCAGCTCGAGAGTCATGTCCGCCAGCTTGGCCTGGGTCAGCTGGAACGACGACAGCGGACGGTCGAAGACCTCGCGGGTGCCGGCGTAGTCGATGGTGGTCTCCAGGCAGTCCCGGGCGGCACCCAGCGCCCCGAACACGATACCGAACCGGGCTTCGTTCAAGCAGGACAGCGGTCCCTTCAGTCCGACCACGTCGGGGAAG
>DATDBS010000042.1:0-13750 GCA_036524735.1 Propionibacteriaceae bacterium | reverse complement strand
GACCAGGCCGTCGACGCGGATCAGCTGGACCGGCAGCTCGGCCAGTCGCGGGGCCGTAGGGGCATCGGTGACGGCGAAGCCGACGTGGGCGTCGGCCAGCATCAGGGCGAGCCGGGCGGGGGGCTGGCCGAGATCGAGCGGGAGATACGCGGCGCCGACCCGCAGGATGCCCAGCAGGGTCGCCACCAGTTCGGGTCCCCGCGGGAGCAGGACCGCGACCACGGTGCCGGGTTGCACTCCGCGGGCGCGCAGCCTGGCCGCGATCTCGTCAGCCCAGGCCTCGAGCCGGCCGTAGCTCAGCGGCCCGTCGTCCCCCTCGATCGCGGTCGCGTCCGGCCACGACGCGGCCGCGTCGCTGAGCAGCTCGTGCAGCAGCCGGTCCGGGACGGGACGCCGTACGCCGGTGCCCTCGGCGAGCTGCTGCTGCCGCTCGACCTCCGACTCCAGCGCCAGATCCTCGAGCCGAGTCTGCGGGTCGGTAACCGCAGCGGCGAGCAGGGTCTGGAAGTGGCGGAGCAGCAGATCGATCGAGGCGTCCTCGAAGAGCCCGGCGGGGAAGTCGACTCGACCCGAGATGCCGTCGGAGGCCACCTCGACCTCGACCGTCAGGTCGAAGCCGGCACTGCCCTGGCCCCAGGGATAGCGCTCCACCGACAACCCGCTCGCCGCGAAGTCGGGCAGCGGGTCACGGGCGCCGAACAGCACCTGGGCGAGCGGCTGCCGACGCAGGTCGCGGTCCGGGTGCAGCTCCTCGACGACCCGCTCGAACGGCGCCTCCTGGTGGGCGAGGCCCTCGAGCAGGTCGTCCTGGGTCTGGGCCAGCAGATCGACGAAGCGTGGGTTGCCGCTCAGGTCGCTCCGGATGACCTGCGTGTTTACGAAGAACCCGACCAGGTCAGCCGTGTCGCGGCGGGTGCGGCCGGCCATGGGTACGGCCACCGCCACGTCGCGCTGTCCGGTGTGGCGGGCGAGCAAGACCTGGAAGCCGGCCATCAGGACGGCGTACGGCGTGACCCCGTACTGGCGACTCAGTCGCAGGACGCCCTGCGCGACGGGCCGGGGAAACGTGAACGGCACTCCTCGTTCGGGTCCGGTCCGGCCGATCGGTCGGGGACCGTCCGGGGGAAGCTGCAGCGGGGGGACGTCGCGGAGTCGGTCGCGCCAGAAAGCGACGTGCCCGTCCAGGAGCGGGCCCCGGGCTGACTGCCGCTGCCAGGCCGCGAAGTCGGCGTACTGGAGGGGGAGGGTCGGGAGGTCCGGGCGGTCACCCACGGCGTACGCGGCGTAGCACCGGTCGATCTCGCCCAGCAGGACTCCGACCGACCAGCCGTCGATGATCAGGTGCGGGAAGGTCAACGCCAACACGTGGTCCTCGGCGCTGATGCGCACCAGGTCGGCGCGGAGGAGCGGGCCCGCGGCCAGGTCGAAGGGCGCTTCGGTCACGGCGGCCAGCAGCTCGTCGATGTCCTCGTCGCCGGCGTCGACCGCGGTCAGGTCGTGGGCCGTGACGGCGACCGGCTGAGCCGGATCGGCCACCAACAGTGGGTTGCCGGCGACGGTGGTCACGTGGGAGCGCAGGATCGGGTGGCGCTCGACCCTGGTGGTCAGCGCGCGCTGCCAGCACCGTGGGTCGAACGGACCGCGTACCCGCAGCACGACCGGCACGTTGTACTCGGCGCTGTCCGGGAAGAGCTGATGGAAGAACCAGAGTCGCTCCTGGGCCAGGGACAGTGGAGTGGGCCCGACGGTGGGGAGGATGACGTCCTCGCCGTCGTCACCACCGGCGACGGGCAGCACGCGGTTCGCCAGATCGACGACGGAGCCGGCCCGGAAGACCGCACCGGGCTCGAGCTCGAGGCCCCATCGCTCGCGGACCCGGGCGGCGAGCTGTACGGCGAGGATCGAGTTCCCACCGAGCTCGAGGAAGCTCGCATCGTCCGGGATCTCCGACCGGCCGAGGATCTCACTCCAGAGGTGCCCCAGGCCGGACCGGAAACTGGCGACAGATAGGGGTGTCGGCGGCTCGGAATCGCCGAACTGTCGCCAGTTTCCGGGGGATGGGGTGGGTCGGGCCACGACGTGCGCCGGCAGCGCGGCGCGATCGGTTTTGCCGGTGGGGCCGACCGGCAGCTCGGCCAGGACGTTCCAGGCGGGCGGGATCATGTACGACGGCAACCGCCGGGTCAGCGCGGCGGTCAGGGTCGCAGCCAGGTCAGGCGAAGTCGGCGCCGACGGCAGTACGAAGGCGACCAGCGTCGCGGACGGGCCGTCTCCGACCTTGTCGACGAAGGCGGCCTCGACCAGTCCGGTGGCTACAGCAGCCTGTTCGATCTCGTCCAGCTCGATCCGGAAGCCCCGGAGCTTGACCTGCCGGTCGCGCCGTCCGAGCATCTCCAGGGCCCCGTTGGGCAGGCAGCGGACCAGATCGCCGGTGCAATACATCGTCCCGGTCGGGCCGCCCCCGTCGGCGGGCTCGGCCACGAACCGTTCCGACGTCAGCTCGGATCGGTTCAGGTAGCCCAGCGCCACCCCCGGGCCGGCGACGCACAGCTCACCGGGCTCACCGGGGCGTACCGGGCGGAGGTGCTCGTCGACCACGTGCAGCCGCGCCTGCTCCAGGGCGTATCCGATCGGGGCCCGTTCCCAGCCGGCCAGGCTGTCGAGGGTGCACACGAAGCAGGTGGCCATCACGGTGGCCTCGGTCGGGCCGTACGCGTTGACCAGCCGACGCGGCGGAGCCTCGGTGAGCACTCGTCGCGCGGCCGTGAGGTCGAGCTGCTCGCCGCCCACGATCAGCGTGCCCACCGTGCGGAAGGCGTCCGGTCGCTCCCGCGCGACCATGTGGAACAGCGAGGTCGTGAGCAGCATCGACGTGATCCGTTCGGCCCGGATCAGGTCCACCCAGGTGTGCAGGGGGAGGTCGGTGACGGTCGGCAACACGACCAGGGTGCCGCCCGCGGTCAGCGTGCTCCAGACCTCGAAGGTGGTTGCGTCGAAGGCCGGGTTTGACGAGTTGGCGACCCGGTCGCCCGGAGCGATCGGGCAGCAGTCCGGGGCCGTCGCCAGCTGGACCACGCCCCGGTGCGGTACGACGACCCCCTTCGGCCGCCCGGTCGAACCCGAGGTGTACGCGATGTAGGCCGGACTGTCGTCGTCGACCCCGACGGGCGCGCTGTCCGGGTCGATGAGGTCGGGCGTGGCCGGGGTGGTGGTCGCGACGCTGAGTCGGAGGATGCCGTCAGGGAGGGGGCTCGGGTCGATCGACGGGGTGCCGGTGGGGGTGGTCTCCAGCACGACCCGGACGGCGGCCTCGTCGAGCATCAGGGCCACGCGATCGACCGGTGCGTGTGCGTCCAGGGCCAGGTAGGCGGCGCCGGCTCGAAGAATGCCGAGGAGGGCGACCGGCAGGTCGACCGAGCGGGGCATGGCCACGCCGACGATGTCACCGGGTCGGACGCCCAGATCCTGCAGCCGGCCGGCGAGGTGACCGGAGTGCCACCACAGCTCCCGGTACGTCAGCTCGCGTCGCGTGGCGGCGTCCCGCACCGCGCAGGTGCCGGGCTGCCGGGAGACCCACTCCTCGATGAGCAGCTGAACTGCAGTCATGATTCTTCTGCCCCTCGTCCGATCCGTCGGCTGACGGACTTAAGGACGCCCGGGGCAGGGGTTAAATACCTTCGGGTGCGGCCGAGTTCTCACCGGGTGTCGTGCGGGAGCCCTAACCTATGGGCGTGCCGAGTCCTGAGCCTGCCTCCACCGCTGCCCCGTCGGATCTCACCGGTTCCGGGGTGGTGGAGATCTGGAGCGACGGCGCCTGCAAGGGCAATCCCGGGGTCGGCGGCTGGGGGGTCTGGCTGCGATCGGGCGGCCACGAGCGGGAGCTGTTCGGCGGCGAGCCGGTGACGACCAACAACCGGATGGAGCTCACCGCCGTCATCGAGGGGCTGCGGGCGCTGAACCGGTCGTGCGAGGTCCGGTTGCACGTCGACTCCACCTACGTGATGAACGGGCTGACGAAGTGGCTGCCCGGGTGGAAGGGCAACGGGTGGCGTACCAGTGCGAAGCAGCCGGTCAAGAACGTCGACCTGTGGCAGGCCCTGGACACCGAGTGCGCCCGGCACACGATCACCTGGATCTGGGTGAAGGGCCACGCCGGCGACCCGGGCAACGAGCGCGCCGACCAGCTGGCGAACCGTGGCGTCGACCAGGTCCGCGGAGTTCGCGCGAGCTAGCCCCGACGCGGCACGAGCCTCACTTGGGCGGCAGAGTCTCGACGAAGCTCAGACCGAGGTCGACCCAGCGGCCGAGCTCGTCGTCGCCGGCGGTGGTGTCGATGTCCACGTGCAGCCAGCCGTTCATCTCCCGGCCTTGCATCACGATCGGCGACGTCTGCGGCTCGGCGAGCAACGCATCGGTCTGCGCGGGATCCACGCGCAGCATGATCCCGCCCCGGCCCACCGCGCAGACGGTCATGTGGCCGCGCACCAGAAACACCAGCCCACCGAACATCTTCTTCTCGGTGACCTCTGGTTCGACCGACAGCAGGTCGCGCAGCCGGTCCGCCAGCTCCAGGTCGTAGGGCATGGCTCATTCTCGCGAATACTTTGGTGGATTATCCACCTCTGCGGTGGCTGATCCACCAATCTTTGCGACCGCCTCGGCGGCACTGGGGATCTGGCCTCGTCGGGCCGCCGATAGATTGGCCGAACAGCGTTGACGAGACACGGCAGAGCAGCCGGGAGATGAGTTCAGATGGCCGAGCAGACGAGCCAGAACGCAGCGCAGGGTTCCGACCAGATCCGCGCCCGGGCGCAGGAGATCCTGGCCCAGCTGACGCAGGCGGAGAAGGCCGGTCAGCTCACGCAGTACTTCTACTTCGGGTTCGAGCCGGGTCAGTCCTCCGACAGCGACGGTTCCGAGCCGAGCCAGGCGGCGATGGTCGAGGCGGCGATCAGCCGCGGCGAGACGGGTTCACTGCTCTTCGTGACCGACCCGACCGAGATCAACCGGCTGCAGAAGCTCGTGGTCGAGGGCCACCGGCTCGGCATCCCGGCGCTGTTCGGCTTCGACGTCATCCACGGGCTGCGGACGATCTTCCCGGTGCCGATCGCCATGGCCGCCTCCTGGGATCCCGCCACCATCGAGGCCGGTCAGGCCGTGGCCGCGCGCGAGGCCCGTGCCGTCGGCATCCACTGGGCGTTCGCGCCGATGACCGATATCGCCCGCGACCCACGCTGGGGCCGCATCATCGAGGGCGCCGGAGAGGACCCGTACCTCGGTGCGGTCGTCGCGGCGGCTCAGGTGCGCGGCTTCCAGGGGGCCCAGATCGGCGCCCCCGAGCGCGTCATCGCCGGCCCCAAGCACTTCTCGGGTTACGGCGCGGCGATCGGCGGTCGTGACTACGACGAGGCCAACATCTCCGACTACGAGCTGTGGAACGTCTACTTTCCCCCGATGAAGGCCGCCCTCGACGCCGGCGCCGGGAACGTGATGTCGGCGTACATGGACCTCAACGGCATCCCCGCCACCGGCAACCGCTGGCTGTTCACCGAGGTGCTGCGCGAGACCTGGGGCTTCGACGGTTTCGTGGTCAGCGACGCCAACGCCGTACGCGACCTGCTCACCCACGAGTACGCCGCCGACCTGACCGACGCCGGTGCCCGGGCGCTGAACGCTGGCGTCGACATGGAGATGGTGATCGCCAACCCCGCCTACGCCCACCTGCCCGAGGCCGTCGAGTCGGGAGCGGTCAGCCAGGAGGTGCTCGACACCGGCGTCCGGCGGGTCCTGGAGGCCAAGCTCCGGCTCGGCCTGATGGACGACCCGTACGTCGACGAGGACCACGCCCGCGAGGTGCTGGCCGACCCGGCCCACCGTGAGCTGGCCCGGGTGGCCGCCGAACGGGCCGCCGTGCTGCTGCGCAACGAGGGAGACGTGCTGCCCCTCAGCGCCGAGGGCTCGATCGCGGTGATCGGGCCGCTGGCCGACGCCAAGCGTGACACCCTCGGCCCCTGGGTCTTCGACTACGACCTGGAGGAGACCGTCACCGTGCTGCAGGGTCTGCAGGAGGCGGTGGGGGACCAGGCCCGGATCGCGTACGCCCCCGGCGTACGCCCGTCGCAGCGGCACTTCCCGTCGATGTTCGACATGTTCGGCGGCAACGCTCCCGAGGACCCGGAGAACTTCGACGACGACGCCGAGCTGCAACGCGCGGCCGACCTCGCCCGCGACTCCGACGTCGCGGTCGTGGTGCTCGGCGAGTGGCAGAACATGATCGGTGAGGCGGCCTCCAGGTCCACCATCGAGCTCCCCGACCGTCAGCTCGAGCTGCTGCAGGCCGTCGTGGCCACGGGGACGCCGGTCGTCCTCGTCGTCCTGAACGGCCGCCCGCTCGACCTGCGCTGGGCCGACGAGCACGTGCCGGCCATCCTCGACGTCTGGTACCCGGGCAGCCAGGGCGGCGCCGCGGTGGCGAACCTGCTGCTCGGGCGCGTGTCGCCCGGCGGCAAGCTGCCCTTCACCTGGCCGCGGACGGTGGGCCAGGTCCCGATGTACTACGCGCACACCAAGTCGCACGACCCGAAGAAGCAGGCCCAGCGCTACTGGGACGAGGCGAGCACCCCGCTCTACGTCTTCGGTCACGGCTTGAGCTACAGCACCTTCGCGTACGCCGACCTCGCCGTCGACCAGGCCGCGATCGCCGCCGACCAGACTCTCACCGTGTCCGTCACCCTGACCAACACCGGGACCCGCCCCGCCGACGAGGTCGTGCAGCTCTACCTGCACCAGCGCTACGGCTCGGCGTCCCGGCCCGTACGCGAGCTCAAGGGCTTCGAGCGGGTCAGCCTCGACGCCGGCGAGTCGAGGAACGTCACGTTCAGCGTCGGAGAGGCACAGCTGCGCTACTGGAACGCCGCGGCCCGCGACTGGGTCGTCGACGCCTCCACCTTCGACGTCTACGTGGGCGGCAGCTCAGCGGCCGAGCTCACCACGACCTTCGAGTTGGGTCGGTCCTGAGGCTGCCGACGTATTCATCGTGCACGATCTAGTCGCGTGCTACGTTCTTTGCGTTCGTACGAAACCAAGCGAAGGAGTCGAAGATGGCCATGTTCGCCGTCGGGGTCGAGAACGGCCTCCCCATCGAGCTGCACTACGAGGACCTGGGCAGCGGGTCGCCCGTCGTCCTGATCCACGGTTGGCCGCTCAGCGCGCGGTCCTGGGAGAACCAGGTCGCCCCGCTGATCGAGGCCGGTCACCGGGTCATCACCTACGACCGGCGCGGCTTCGGATCTTCGTCTCAGCCGTGGGGGGGCTACGACTACGACACCTTCGCCGCCGACCTCGACGCGCTGCTGAACCACCTCGACGTCACCGGTGCCACCCTGGTCGGGTTCTCCATGGGCGGTGGTGAGGTGGTCCGCTACCTCAGCCGCTACGGCTCCGCCCGGGTCGCCAAGGCGGTCCTGGCCGCGGCCGTCCCGCCGTACCTCTACAAGTCCGACGACAACCCCGACGGCGGGCTCGACGACGCCACCATCGCGGCGTTCGAGGGTGGGGTCAAGAGCGACCGGATGGCCTTCCTGGACGGGTTCACCACCCAGTTCTTCCAGTCCGGCAGGAAGACCGACCTGGTCAGCGAGCCCAACCGGCTCTACAACCTGCAGATCGCGGCGTTCGCCTCACCCAAGGGCACCTTGGACTGCATCGCCGCGTTCGGTCTTACGGACTTCCGCGGGGACGTCGCCGCCATCACGGTGCCGACCCTGATCATCCACGGCGACGCCGACGCGATCGTCCCCTTCGAGGTCAGCGGCAAGCGCAGCCACGAGGCCATCGCCGGCTCCACCTTGGCGCTGATCAAGGGCGGCCCGCACGGGCTGAACGTCACCCACGCCGCGGAGTTCAACGACGCGTTGCTCACCGTCCTCGCCAGCTGAGTCCCACCCGCTAACCGGACGCGCCGAGCCCCAGGGTTCGGCGTACCAGCTCGCCGACCGCGTCGGCCTCGATCAAGAACCCGTCGTGCCCGTACGCCGAGGTCACGACGTCGAGGCCCGCGCAGTTCGCTGCGTGCCGGGCCAGCTCGGCCTGCAGGTGCAGGGGGTAGAGCCGGTCGGAGTCGATCCCGCCGACGACCAGGGGTACGGGGATGCGGGCGAGCGCCGCAGCCACCCCACCGCGTCCGCGACCCACGTCGTGGGTGTTCATCGCCTCGGTCAAGGTGACGTAGCTGCCGGGGTCGAATCGGCGGACGAGCTTGCCGGCGTGGTGGTCCAGGTAGGACTGCATCGCGTAGGTGTCCGCGCGCCCGGGCTGCCGCTGCCGGCCGAAGCGGGTCTCGAGCTCCTGCTCGCTGCGGTAGGTCAGGTGGGCGATCCGCCGAGCCAGGCCGAGGCCGCCGGCCGGGAACGCCCCGTGGTTGAGGTAGTCACCGCCGTGCCAGGCCGGGTCACTGGTCACGGCCAGGATCTGGGTGGTCTGGGTGCCGATCTGGTCGGCCGTGGCGGCGCCCCCGGTGGCGAGCACGAGAGCAGACCCGACCCGGTCGGGCCACGACGCCGCCCATTCGAGTGCGCGCATGCCGCCCATCGACCCGCCCAGCACCGCGACCCAGCGATCGATGTGCAGGATGTCGGCGAGGCCACGTTCGACCTCGACCTGGTCACGGATCGTCACGGCCGGGAACCGCGAGCCCCAGGGCCGCCCATCGGCGGCGGGCGACGAGGGCCCGGTCGTGCCCTGGCAACCTCCGAGCACGTTGCTGGCCACGACGAACCAGCGGTCGGTGTCCAACGCCCGGCCGGGTCCGATCACCGCGTCCCACCAGCCGGGGGTCGGTTGCCCGGGTCCCGCCGGTCCGGCGACGTGTGCGTCACCGGTCAGGGCGTGCTCGACCAGGACGGCGTTGACCACCACCCCGTCACGGGTGACTGGCCGGCCGAAGATCTCGTACGCCACCACGACCTCCGGCAGCACCGCGCCGCCTTCGAGGTCGACTCGGCCCAGGGTGGCGAACCGTCGGGAGCCCGGCGGGTCGCCTGGCCGCCACCCGCCGAGCGTCAGCTCAGGAGCAGGCTCACGCACTCTTCGCCGCGCGGAAGCCGGCGTCCAGGTCCGCGATGATGTCGTCGATGTTCTCCAGTCCGACGGCGAGCCGGACCAGTCCGGGCGTGACCCCGGTGGCCAGCTGCTCCGCGGCGGAGAGCTGGGAGTGGGTGGTCGAGGCCGGGTGGATGACCAGGCTGCGCACGTCGCCGATGTTGGCCACGTGGCTGTGCAGCTCGAGAGCCTCGACGAACGCCTTGCCGGCGTCGATGCCGCCCTGGATCTCGAAGGCGAGCACGCCGCCGGTGCCGCGCGGGGCGTACTTCAGGCTCCGCTCGTGCCACTGGCTCGAGGGCAGACCGGCGTAGTTGACGCTGAGCACCTCGTCGCGGGCGCTCAGCCACTCGGCGACCCGGGTGGCGTTCTGCACGTGCCGCTCGACGCGCAGGCTCAGGGTCTCGATGCCCTGGGCGAGCAGGAAGGCGTTGAACGGGGAGATGGCCGAACCGAGGTCGCGCAGCAGCTGGACGCGCGCCTTGAGGCCGTACGCCAGGTTGGCGCCCAGAGCCGAGCCGACACCCAGGTCGCGGCCGTACACGATGCCGTTGTACGACGGGTCCGGCTCGTTGAAGCCCGGGAACTTGGCCGGGTCGGCGCTGTAGTCGAAGTTGCCGCTGTCCACGATGGCGCCGCCGATGGCCGTACCGTGACCGCCGAGGTACTTGGTGGCGGAGTGCACGACCACGTCGGCGCCCCACTCGATCGGACGGATCAGGTACGGCGTGGCGATCGTGTTGTCGACGATCAGGGGTACGCCGACCGAGTGCGCCACCTCGGCCACGGCCGCGATGTCCAGGATGTCGATCTGCGGGTTGGAGATGGTCTCGCCGAAGAAGGCCTTGGTGTTCGGGCGGACGGCGGCGCGCCAGGCCTCGGGGTTGTCCGGGTCGTCGACGAAGGAGACCGAGATGCCGAGCTTCGCGAAGGTGTAGTGGAAGAGGTTGTAGGTGCCGCCGTAGAGCCGGGCACTCGACACGATGTGGTCACCGGACTCGGCGACGTTCAGCAGCGCGAGGGTTTCCGCGGCCTGGCCGCTGGAGGTGAGCAGTGCGCCCACGCCACCCTCGAGCGAGGCAATCCGCTGCTCGACGGCGTCCTGGGTCGGGTTCATGATGCGGGTGTAGATGTTGCCGAACTGCTTCAGCGCGAACAGGTCCGCCGCGTGCTCGGTGCTGTCGAAGGTGTACGACGTGGTCTGGTAAATCGGCAGCGCGCGGGCGTGGGTGACCGGGTCCGGAGACTGGCCGGCGTGGATCTGGCGGGTCTCGAAAGACCAGGTGTCACTCATGGATGCTCCTCAGTGAGCGGTTCGGATCAGACGGATTCCCTAGTGTATGTACCGAGAACATAGGCGTTGGGCGTGCTCAAAGAACGGACGCGTTTTTCGATCGTAGAGTGCGTCGACTCCTGTTGACGAGAGGTCATGCACATCGTCGTCGGGGCCGAGGCCGCTACCCTCATGCCATGTCGGGGGTGATGGGAGACGCGGCGCAGGTGGTGGCCGAGGACGTCGCGCTCGACTTCCGCAAGTCCTTCCTCGCCACCCGCCTCATCGTCGGGGTCATCGGGGTCGCGCTCCCGATCGCGCTCGTGGTCGGGGACGCCCTGTGGTTCGACCAGCCGTGGTTCCGGCCGTCGATCAGCGACTACTACAACAGCGGGATGAGGGACTGGTTCGTCGGCAGTCTGTGGGCGATCGGGGCCGGTTTGCTGGTGTACATGGCCACCAGGCGAAACGACTGGGACAACCGGATCAGCATCGTGGCCGGGGTGCTGGCCATCCTGGTCGCGCAGCTGCCGACCAACGTCATCGGCGTGCCGGCCACTCCCGGGAACACGCTGCACCTCGCGCTCGCCGTCGCCCTGCTCTTCCTCCTCGGGGTGATCTGCTTCCGCTTCGGTCGGCGCGATCGCGTCAAGCCTGAATGGACCGAGAGCCGCCGCAAAGGGTGGCAGCGGGTCCATTTCACCTGCGCCATCACGATCTGGGTCTCGATCGCCATCGTCGCCCTCAGCGTCTGGTCGGGTGTGTTCGACCGCTATTCGCCGCTGATCTTCGAGGCCCTCGCCATCTTCGCCTTCGGCTTCTCCTGGTCGGCCAAGGGTTCCGAGCTGTTCAACCTCAGCCGCCTGGAGAAGGGCAAGCCCGCCGTCTTGTCCCAGCAGACCGAGCTGCCGAAGAAGTAGGTGCGGCCTGCCGAGCAGGCCCCCCGAACGCCACCGACCGACCGCTCGGCAAGCGAGCGATCGGTCGGACGAACTGACGGCGCAGATCCGGTGGAGCGACCCGAAAGGTAGGGGCGCATTCCCGTCTCCAGGACCGGCCTTCGTTGTCTCAGGCAGAGATGAAGCTGTCCGCGACTGACGTTGACGCCGTCAGCAGTCGGGGTGGCCTCGGGTCAGCGGCCGCCGGCCTCGGCGAAGGTCTTGACCGCGTCGACGTTGTCCTTGTTGATGACCAGCGGGCCGGTCGCGATGGACTGGTTGGCGCCGAGCACGTTGCCGTTCTTCTTGTAGAACCAGATGGCGTCGATGGCCATGTAGCCCTGCAGGTAGGGCTGCTGGTCGATCGTGAAGTCGATGTCACCGGACTGGATCAGCGGGTAGACGTCGGTGTTCATGGCGTAGGTGGCCACCCCGACGTCCGGGTTGGAGGTCTTCAGCTCGTTGGCCACGGCGACACCCAGGGCCGGGCCGAGGGTGACGACGGCGTCGATGGTCGGGTCGCTCGACAGCTTGGCCTTGACCGTGGAGACGTAGCCGGAGGTGTCGGTGCCGTCGGCGAAGAGGTTCTCGGTCGTCCCGGTGAACTTGCTCTTCATGCCCTGGCAACGGTCCTCGAGCTGCACCTGGCCCTGCGCCTGGACGACGCAGAGGGCGTTCTTGTAGCCCTTCGTGTTCAGCGCCTCACCGGCGAACTCGCCGGCTAGGACCTCGGGCTCGCCGAAGAACGACAGCGCGCCGGTCTTCTGCCAGTCGCGGTCACCGGCGTTGTAGATGGTCACCGGGATGCCGGCGTCGACGGCCTTCTTGATGGTCGGGATCAACGCGTCCGGGTTCGGCATGCTGACTGCGATGCCGTCGACCTTGCTGTCGATGGCGACCTGGATCAGGGCGGCCTGCTTGGTCACGTCGCCGTCGCCGGAGTACTGCACGTCGATGTTGTCCTTGGCGCCCGCGTCCTTGGCGCCCTTGATGATGGTGTCGAAGAAGGCGTCACCGGCCGGAGCGTGGCTGATCAGAGCGACGGTCAGCTTGGGGGTGTCGGCCTGCTGTCCGGCGGCGCCGGTGCTGTTGGTCTCAGGAGCCTTGCCGCCGCTGCTGCAGGCGGCGGTGGCCAGGATCAGGGCGATCGCCGGTACGGCGACCATGACGCGCTTGGAGATGGGGAACATCGTTGTCCTCTCGTTGGACCCGGCCGCGGTGGCTAGATCAAAGTTGGCACGTGCTAGGTAGCACGTGCTAGTCAACCATGCGTCGGACGGCCGACGCAAGGGTTTGTCTAAACAAACTTGGGCGGATTCTCAGATATTGAGGACGAGCCGCGGCGTGCAGGAGCGGGACACGCAGATCATCATGCAGCTGTTCGACTCGCGCTCGGTCTCGTCGAGGACCGAGTCACGGTGGTCGGGTACGCCCTCGAGCACCGGGGTCTCGCAGGTGCCGCAGGTCCCCTCGGCGCAGGAGGAGAGCACGCCGACGCCGGCCTGCTCGACCACGGACAGGATGGACTGGTCCGGCGGGATGGTCAGGGTCAACCCGCTCTGGGCGAGGTGGACCTCGAACGCTTCGGTCAGCACCGGCTCGGTCAGCGGCTTGGCCACGAACCGCTCCACATGCAGGGAGCGCTTGGGCCAGGCGGCGCACTGCTGCTCGACCGCGTTCAGCAGGGGCTCGGGACCGCAGCAGAACACCTTGGTCCCCGGCTGCGGGGTGCCCAGCAGCCTGTCCAGCGGCAGGAAGCCGGCCTCGTCCTGAGGGTGGACCACGACCCGGTCGCCGTACGCCTCGAGCTCGTCCAGGAAGGCCATCGACGCACGCTGGCGACCGCCGTACACGAGCCGCCACTCCGCTCCGGCCGCCTCGGCGGCGCGGATCATCGGGAGCATGGGCGTGATGCCGATGCCGCCCGCGATGAACAGGTAGCGCGGCGAGGCGGCGAGCGGGAAGTTGTTGCGCGGGCCACGGACGCGGACGAGGTCGCCGGTCTTGAGCTGGTCGTGGACGTAGAGCGACCCGCCGCTGCCTCGCTCGTCGCGGAGGATCCCGAGCCGCCAGACGTGGGCGTCGTCGGGGTCGCCGCAGAGCGAGTACTGGCGGGTGGCGGCGTTGTCGAGCACCAGGTCGACGTGGGCGCCGGCTTCCCAGCGCGGGAAGGATGCTCCGTCGACTGCGCGCAGGGTCAGGGCGGCGACGCCCTCGGCGACCAGCTGCTTGGACTCGACCCGGGCGGTCGCCTCGAACTCACGGGTGGCCAGGGTCAGCCGGGTGCTCTGGTGCTGCACCGTCTCGACGTGGGACGCCGACGGGGCCGGGGTGGCCACGGCAGCGGGAGCCAGCCGCATCTGGTGGACCTGCTCGTCGCTGACGAAGGCGACCGGCAGCTTGGAGAACCCGCGCACCATCTGCTTGGCCCAGCGCTCGG
>DATDBS010000041.1:0-15072 GCA_036524735.1 Propionibacteriaceae bacterium | reverse complement strand
GGGACGAAGGAGTCGCAGTTCAGCTGGCCGCCACTCACCGTGGTGGCCCAGCCCATCCAGGAAATGGCCAAGGCCGCCGTACGCCAGATCCTGGACCCCGAGGGTCCGACCGGCTACCAGTGCTTCGACGTGCAGCTGGTCCTCCGCCAATCGTGCGGGTGCGTCACCCCGGACACCGGGCCCGGGTGAGGGGGTCGGCGGTGCGTACCGGCCCTCTGGTCTGCGGTCTGGTCCTGCTGGCGACCCTGGTTTGGGGATCGCAGCTGTCGGTGGGTCTGGTGGTCCGGGACGCGTACGACCGGACCCGGCAGGTCTCCGCGGGCCGGCTCGACGCTGCGCTGCTCACCTTCCGCCCGCCCGGGCGTCCCGGCGGCACACGGCCGCTCGACCCGGCCGACCTGGCCCCGGACCGCGCCGTCCGCACCGAACCCCGGGCGTGCTCGCCGCTGACCCTGCTGGCCCAGGACGCCCCCGCCGGCCGGTTCCCCCTCGACGGCGCCTCCTGGACCGGCGCCCAGGGCTCGCCGGCCCAGCCCGTCACCCTGCTCGTGGTGCGCTACGCCGACGCCGACGCCGCGCGCGGGAGCCTGAACGCCAAGCGGACCGCCCTGTGGCGCTGCCGGCAGGTGCAGCTCACCTTCCCGCCCTTCACCGAACCCGCGCAGTCGTTCACGGTGCACGGCGCGGCGGCCGGCCTGGTCACCCGCACCGACCGGCTCACCTACCGCCTGGACGGGCCGGCGGCGAGCTACGTCTTCTACGTCCGGCGCTACGCCAACACCGTCATCTGGAGCTACGCCGACGACGTCAGCACACCAGCAGTACGCCGGTTCGTCGTCGACTCCCTGGCCACCCGCCTGCGCGACATCGCCCGCGAGCGCTGACGCGCACCTCGTGCACCTCGCCTCAGACCGCGGCCATCACCCGCAGCAGGTAGCCGTGCTCGGGATGCACGGGCAGCAGCTCGACGCCGGAGCTCATCAGGACCCGCCCGGGCAGGGTCAGCGGGGCCGTGGCCCAGGCCGGCAGCGGCCGGGTCAGCTCGTGCCCGTCGACGGGGTGGGCGAGTCTGACCGCGTAGTCCAGGTCGGGGTCCAGGCCCGAGAGCGCCAGCCGCCCGGGCGGCCAGGTCTCGCTGCGCCGGACGGCGACCACCCCGAAGACCGCGTCGCGGCGGTCGGCCGAGACGACGCCGTTGACCCAGATCGCCGGGTCCGGGTGGTCGAGGTTGACCACGGTCCCGGTGTGCAGCAGGGGTCGGAGCCGCTTGTGCAGGGCGACCCAGCCGGCGAGCTCGTCCAGCTCGGCCGGGCTGAGCGAGGTCAGGTCCCACTCGATCCCGAGGTGCCCCCACAGCGCGGTCTGGGCCCGGAAGCTCAGGTCGTGCCGTCGTAGCGTGGTGTGAGCCTGGGAGGCGCCGATATGGGTCCCGATCAGCTCGGGCGGCAGCAGCAGCTGGGTGTAGCGCTGGATCTGCTGGCGCTCGAGGGCGTCGATGCAGTCGCTGGCCCAGACGCGGTCGGCCCGCTGCATGATGCCCAGGTCGATGCGACCGCCCCCGCCGGCACAGGACTCGATCTCCAGGTCCGGGTGTGCGGCCCGCAGCTCGTCGAACAACCGGTAGACGGCGAGCGTGTGGGCGTGCACGCCCGGCGTGCCCTCGGGGGTGTGGCCGGCGTCGGACAGGTTCCGGTTGTGGTCCCACTTGATGTAGCTGACGGCATAACGTTCGAGAATCGCCAGGATCGCGTCGCGGATGTACGCGTACGCCCCGGGATGGCCCAGATCGAGGACGTGCTGCTGCCGCGACGGCAGCCCGACCCGGCCGCCGGCACTGAATAGCCACTCGGGATGCGCGCGGCCGAGGTCGGAGTCGAGACTGACCATCTCGGGCTCGAACCAGAGGCCGAACTGCAGACCGAGCCCGGTGACGTGGTCGACCAGCGGGCCGAGTCCGTCGGGCCACATGTCCGGCGACACGACCCAGTCACCCAGGCTCGAGGTGTCGTCGCGGCGACCGCCGAACCAGCCGTCGTCGAGCACGAACCGTTCCGCCCCGATCAGCGCCGCCCGGTCGGCGAGGGCCTTGAGCTTGGGCAGGTCGTGGTCGAAGTAGACCGCTTCCCAGGTGTTGACCAGCACCGGTCGCGGGGTGGACGGATGGCCTGGGCGGGCCCGCAGCAGGGCGTGGAAGCGGTCCGCGACGGCGTCGGTGCCGATGCCGTAGCCGGCGTAGGTCCACGGCGTCACGTACGCCTCACCCTCACCCAGCCGGACCTCATCGCGCTCGAGCAGCTCGGCACTGCCGAGCACTCGGGCTCCGTTGGAGATCTGTTCGGCGTACACGTTGTGGTTGCCGCTCCAGCCGAGGTGGACGCCCCAGACCTCGCCGTGCCGGAAACCGAAGTGGGCGGTGCCGGCCATCAGCAGGTACGCGGAGTCCAGTCCGGGACGGCCCTGCCGTGACTCGCGCGAGTGCACGCCCTTGGTGAAGGTCTGACGTTGCGGGATCCGTTCCATCACGTGCCGCCCGGTGAAGTCGAGCAGCTCGACCGCCTGGGCCGGGACGGGCAGTACGAGGCGCAACGCACCCACTGAGTACGACTCGGGGGCGGCGTTGAACAGCACCGCGCGCAGCCTGAGCAGCCCGGAAGTGGTCAGCTCCAGCTCAATCGTGAGCTCGAGCTGCGAAACCCGGTCGACGGCTTGGACCCGTAGGTGCTGATCACCCGTCGGATCAGCGGTCAGGACCACCCGGTCGACCGTGAACACGCTCGACCAGTCCCGACCCGTACGACCACCTTCAAGGCCGGGGCGACCGAGCCAGCCCGACGCACGCTCGGGGACGAGGGCGATGCGGTCGGCGAAGTCCATCCGGCTGTCGGCCACGGAAGCGCGGGTGGCGGCGACGGTGGCGCCGAGCTGGCCGGCGGTCAGCGGGCCGAGGTCGGCACCCCAGTGGCGTACGGCCGGCAGTGAGCCGCCCTCGAGGTCGAGGAGCACGCTCACCCCGGCCGACCTCAGGTGCAGGAAGGGTTCGACGGTCGGGTCGATGGTGCGCGGCTGCGTCCCGAGGTCGGGTTCGGTCACGGCGGCGGCGGAGTGGGTCACGACGGGCATCCTCTGGGACGTGGTGGGGTGGGAGACGCAAGAGAGCGCCTCCCGGGAGTTCGAGTCCCGGGAGGCGCCCTGATCGGGGGCTACTGGAACAGGCCGTTGACCTGGGTGTTGGCCTCAGTCAGCGACTCGACGGGCTGGGAGCCCGACAGGACGGCGTCCATGGCCGGGTGCATGATGCCCTCGATCTCCGCCGCATGGTTCGTGATCGGGAACAAGAACGTGGTCTTGTCGGTCACCTGGTTGGTGAACGGCGAGACGTCGATGTCCTTGGCCTTCCAGGCCGCAATCGCCTTCTCGGTGGCTGAGGGGATGGCCGGGAACACGATGGCCTTGTCACCCACGATGTTTTGGCAGTCGGGCGAGCCGAGGTACTCGACCCACTTGACGGCGGCGGGCTTGTTCTTCGAGCCCACCCAGACCGAGTCGGCCAGGCCGTTGTACATGCTGGCCCGGTTGCCGCTCGGACCGATCGGCGTCGGGGCGAGACCGACCTCGATACCCTTGGCGCCGAACAGCGCGTTGGTCTGCCAGGAGCCGTTGGTCAGCATCGCGTACTTGCCGGCGCCGAAGATCGACGAGGAGTCCTGGCCGGTGACGGCGGCGACGCTGGGCATGTAGCCCTTGTCGATCAGGCCCTTGTACCAGCTGATCGTCTGCTGGAAGGCGGGGTTGTCGTAGTTGTACTTGGTGCCCCACGGGTTCTTGTCGGTGTAGGTGAAACCGTTCGAGCCGGTGTACATGCTCCACTGGGTCTGGCCGTTACCCGAGCCCGAGCCACCGTCCAGGCCCAGGCCGTAGACCTTGACCTTGGACTTGTCGAAGCCGGCCTCGTCACCGCGCACGCCGTTGTTGTCGACGGTCAGGTGGGCGACCACCTTCTCGAAGTCACCCCCGTCGGTCGGGTTCCACTTGAGCTGGCCCAGCTGGTCAGCGGTGAAGCCGCCGTCAGTAACCATCTTCGTGTTGTAGAACAGGCCGACGGTGTCGAAGTCCTTGGGCAGGCCGTAGCGCTTGCCGTCCTCGCCCTTCCACAGGTCGGCCAGGCCGGTCTGGTACTGGTCGACATTGAAATTGTCCTTGGTCAGGGTGTCGTCCAGAGCGAACAACTGCTCGTCGGTGATGAACTGCCCGTACTTGGACAGGTGGTCGGTGAAGACGTCCGGAGCGTCGCCGGCGACGAAGCCGTTGGTGATCTTGCTCCAGTAGTCGTCCCAGGCGTACTGGCTGATCTTGATGTTGACGTTCGGGTTGACCGTCTTGAACGCGTCGGCGCAGGCCTGGTACGCAGGGAGCTGGCTCGCGTCCCATAGCCAGTAGTTGACGTCGCCGGTGGCCGCACTGGTGTCCAGCGCGCCACCCGTCTCGCCGCTGCCGCCGTCGTCCGAGCCGCCACCGCACGCGGTGAGGGTCAGACTGAGGGCGGCGAGGCCGACCAGCGCTGCCCCGATCTTCTTGCGCATTCTTGCCATCGTTGGCATGTCCTTTCGAGTGGTCGCCTGAGCCGTGTGGCCAGGCCAGAGGGTTTTCGGGATGGGTCGTGCGGTGAAGCGGGCTACTTCATGCCCGAGAAGCCGATCGAGTTCACGACCCGCTTCGCGAAGAACAGGAAGACGATCAGCAGCGGAAGCGCGGCGACCAGAACGGCGGCCATCAGTCCGGCCCAGTCGGGACCCGTCTGCGGGGTCTGCGACTTGAAGACCCCGAGCGCTACGGTGAGGACGCGGGTCTGGTCCCCAGTGCCGACGAGCAGCGGCCAGAGGTACTCGTTCCACATGTTGATCAGGGTGAGGATGGACAGCGTCGTGATGGGCGCGGTGCTCATCGGCAGGATGATCCGGAAGAAGATCCGCCAGTGGCCGGCCCCGTCGAGCTTGGCCGCCTCCTCGATCTCCTTGTTGATACCCAGGAAGAACTGGCGCAGGAAGAAGATCGCGAACGGCGTCATGAAGAAGTACGGCGCGACCATGCCGGGGAAGGTGTTGAGCAGACCCAGGTTCTTGATCAGGATGAAGTTCGGCAGCGCGGTGAAGATCGGCGGCACCATCAGCGAGGTCAAGAACGCGAAGAACACGAGTTCGCGGCCGCGCCACTTCAAACGGGCGAAGGCGTAGGCCGCCAACGCGCTGAAAAAGACCTGACCGGCCGTGGCGAGGACGGCGAAGATGATCGAGTTCCGCATGTAGAGCGCGAAGCTCACTGAAGCGCCCGAGCCGCCTTCGGACTGCGCCTCGGCCACCGTGGCCAGGCCCAGGACCCGCTCGTACGCCCCGGTGGTGAAGTCGACCGGCAGCAACGAGCCCGCGTTGGAGAACAGTGCGTTCGTCGTCGACAACGACGTGCGCAGGATCCAGTAGAACGGGAACACGGTGATCGCGATGAGGAAGATCATCACGGCCCAGGCGGCAACTCGGCCCGGGTTGACCGGTTTGCGGTGACGTGGCGGCGAGACCTCAGCAGAAGTCGTCGAGACCCGCGACGGTGCAGTAGTGGTAGCCATGGGTTGGCCTCTCAGCTCAGGTCCGAGTCGCCGGCGCGCAGCACTTTGAGCTGGAACAGGGCGACGGCGGCGAGGATGACGAACAGGACCACCGAGATGGCGCTGGCGTAGCCGAACTGACTCTCGGCGAAGCCCTTCTGCACGATGTAGTACTGGATCACCCGACTGGCGTTCTCGGGTCCACCGCGCGTAGTCACCGCGACGGTGTCGAACACCTGGAACGAACCGGTGACGGTGATGACCAGGACGAGCGCAAGGATCGGGCGCAGCAGGGGCAGGGTGATCCGCCAGAACGACCGCCACTCCGTGCTGCCGTCGACCGAGGCTGCCTCGTACACGTAGTCCGGAATGGTCTGCAGCCCGGCGAAGACGAGTAGGGCCGTGTAGCCCATGTGTCGCCAGATGTTGACGAACGCGATGGTGGGGATCGCGGTGTCGGTGCCGCCGAAGAACGTGACCCGGTTGAGCCCCAGGTTGGCCATCACCTCGTTGACCAGGCCGATCTGGTAGTCCAGCAGCCAGAACCACAGCAGGGCCGCGATGACGTTGGAGATCAGGAACGGGAGCAGGATGAGTGCCCGGACCAGGGTGGACTTGGTCAGTCGGTGCATCAGCACCGCGATGCCCACGGCCAAGATGGTCTGACCCACGATGTTGATGCCGACGTACTGCAGGGTCACGACCAGCGAGTTCCAGAACAGCTTGTCGCCGGCCATCCGGACGTAGTTGTCGAAGCCGATGAACTTGGGTGTGCCCAGCAGGCTGTACCGGGTCAGGCTGAAGTAGAAGCCCCGGATGGACGGGTAGACGTAGAACACGACGAACCCGATCAGCGCCGGCAGGATGAAGACGAGCGCCATCTTGAGGTCGCTCTGACCGGGCGGACGGTCTGTACCCTTCGGGGCCGCCGCGGCGGTCTTTCCGGTCGCGGGGGTGGCGACGTCCACTGCTCCTGCGCTCACGCCGACCCTCCCCTCAGACCCGGGCTGGGTGGAGCGCACATGGGCTCCCTCGCATCAGACGTCATCGTCATTCCTCTCCGACTGAACGCGTGGCCTGGAGGTGCGCGCCATCACGCTTCGTCGGAAGTTACACCAGTAGATCCTGACTTGGCAAGGGACGGCAGTGGCGAATTTGGGCCTTGGCAAAAGATAATCTACGGCTGTAGATTCACCTCACCAGATCAGCGATGACGCAGAGGGGGACCTGACGTGCCTGCTTGGGCTACCCGTAGTCCTCCTGCGGCAAGACCCAGACGTGCCTAGCCCCCGGCCTTCGACCAGGGCTGACGTGGCCCGGCGAGCCGGCGTCAGTTCGGCCGTGGTCAGCTACGTCGTCAACGGTGGACCGCGCCGAGTCGCCCCGGAGACTGCCGACCGGGTGAGGTCGGCCATCGACGCCTTGCAGTACCGGCCCAACGCCAACGCCCGGGCTCTCCGCAGCGGCTCGACGAAGATGCTGGGCCTGGTGCTGCCGGACATCAGCAACCCGTACTTCGCGGAGTTCGCCCTCGCCGTCGAGGTCGCCGCCGCTGCGGAGGGCTACATGCTCGTGGTCGCCAACTCCCACGCGAACGGGACCGCTGAGCGCCGGATCGTCGATGACCTGGCCGGTCAGCACGTCGACGGGCTGATGTTGTGTTCGGTCATGACCTCGACCGACTACCAGGGGCGCGACTCGGTGGCCGGACCGACCGTGCTGGTCAACTGCTCGGAGCCGTTTCCTGGGCAGGTCGCCATCGGGCCGGGCTCCGAGGAGGGTTGCCGTCAGGCGGTGGACCACCTGATATCGGTTCATGACCACCAGTTCGTCGCCTTGATCATGGGTGCGTCTGGCGGACCGATCCCCGAGCCTCGCGAGCAGGGGTGGAGCGAGGCGTTCCGGGCCCATGGCCTGCCCCCAGGCCCCATCCTCCGCACCTCCTTCAGCCGGCGCGGTGGTTACGACGCCGCCCAGATCGCCCTGGGCTGGAACCCGCGGCCGACGGCCATGTTCGTCGCATCGGACCAGCAGGCGAGCGGAGTCCTGACCGCTCTCCGAGAGCACGACGTCCGCTGCCCCCAAGACCTGGCGGTCATCTCGTTCGACGGAACGTCCGAGGCCGCGTACAGCGCTCCCCCGCTGACGGTCGTCCAGCAGCCGGTCGAGGCCATGGCCCGGGCGGCCGTAGCGGCCGTCCTGGACCTGGCGAGCGGCACCGTCCCCGACGCCTATCAGCAGTTCTCGACCGAACTGGTCATCCGCTCGTCGTGTGGCTGCTCGCCGCCAGTGACGACCCCGACCAGTTGACGACCTCCTCGAAAGGTGGCGAACCATCGTGGACAACCACGACCTGACCGCGAACACTCCCGAGGTCGAGACACCCGATCCGGACGTCACCCTCGCCCAGGTCGACCCGTACGACGACTGGGCCGCTCCGTCCATGGCGGGCGTCGAGGTCACCCTGACGCGGGTGGGAAGGGGCCTGAGGGTCGACGTCGGCGCCCGGGCGGGTGTCTCCCGGGTGGTGCTGCGCTGGAAACGTGAGGTGGCCGTCGACGCCGTGGTGCTGGGTGACGCGTGGGAACGCAGCTACGGCGACCTGGAATGGCGCGGTCATCGGCCCGAACGGCCGCTGCCCTGGAGCCACCTCGTGCAGGACCGAGCCCGCGGTGAGACCTGGGGCGCCGGGGTCGAGGTACGCGGCGGGGCGTTCGCCTTCTGGACCGTCGATCCCCACGGCGTCTCCTTGTGGTTGGACCTTCGCGCCGGGGACGGCCCCGTCCAGCTCGGGGACCGGGTCGTGCACGCGGCGACCGTCCGATCGGTGCACAGCGCAGCGCGACCGTACGCCGTCCAGTGCACCCTGACGTCGCTGCTGTGCACCGACCCCCTGCTGCCCGACACCCCGCTGGTCGGGGCCAACAACTACTACTACGCCTACGCCAAGGACTTCGACGCCGCCGCCGTCCTGCGCGACGCCCGGACCATCGCCGACCTGGTGGGTGACCATCCGGTCCGGCCCTTCGGAGTCGTGGACGAGGGCTGGAACCAGGGCGGGGCGGCGGACGGACGGGTGGTCGCCGCCGGGCCGTGGGACCGACCGCGCCGACCCCACTTCGAGGACATGACCGAGTTCGCGGCCGAGCTTCGCGCGACCGGAGTGCGTCCGGGCCTCTGGTACCGACCGCTGGTGCTGGAGGCCCCACCCGCCGACGGCTTCCTCACCCCGCGCGACGACGCGTTCGTCCTCGACCCGTCACACCCGGCCACCCTGGACCGGGTCACCACCGACATCGGCCGGTTCGTGGCGTGGGGGTTCGACCTCATCAAGCACGACTTCTCGACGTACGACGTGTTCGGCCGCTGGGGATCGGCGATGGGGCCCTCGATCACCGGTCGACCCTGGCTGCCGGCCAGCACCCCGTCACCACCTCGAGGCTGGGCCCCGGCTGACCCGACGCTGACCAACGCCGAGACCCTGGTCCGGTTCTACCGGACCATCCGCGACGCGTCCGGGGATGCGGTGCTGCTGGGCTGCAACGTCGTCGGGCACCTGGCCGCCGGGCTCACCCACGCGCAGCGGATCGGCGACGACACCTCGGGGCTGGTCTGGGAACGGACCCGCAGAGTCGGGATCAACACCCTGGCGTTCCGCCTCGCCCAGCACGCCCGGTTCTTCGCCGTCGACGCCGACTGCGTGCCGAGCACGACGGTGACGGACTGGTCCAAGAACCGGCAGTTCCTCGACCTGATCGCGCGGTCCGGCACGGCGTTGTTCGTGTCCGTCGACCCCCGGACCCGCACCCCGCAGATCGACGCGGACCTGTCCGCCGCCCTTCGCCTCGCCCTGGACGGTGGCGTACCCGGCGGGGTCGAACCCCTCGACTGGCTGCACACGGCGACCCCCGAGCGATGGCGGAGCGGTGACCAGCAGATCAGCTACGACTGGCTGGCCGAGCAGGGTGCCGACCCGTTCGAGTGGGCGGAGTTCAACCGGTAGTGGCGGGTCGGCGCGGGATGCGGGCCGAGCCGATCTGACGGAGCCAGGTCTCGACATCCGGACGGCCCTCGGTGACTTCCTCACCCTGGATGGCCAGTCCCGGACCAACCGTCGCCCCCGGACACCCAGCCACGTAGTCCTGCTCGGTTCGGCCGATCCCGCTGACGGCGTACGTCACGAACGGATGCACGGTCTTCCCGGTGAAGTCGAAGGCTTCGGCGAAGGTCGTCATGATCATCGGCGTCCGGACGTTCCAGACGGGACTCCCCAGGAGGACGGTGTCGTAGGCCTCGATCGAGTCGGGCAGGTCGATGATCTCCGGTCGCGCGTCGGCCTGCTGCTCGCGTGAGTTCCGGGCCACGGTGGCGTCGTACGCGTCCGGGTAGGGGTCGGCGGCCTCGATCCGGAAGACGTCGCAGCCGATGCTGCCCGCGATCATCTGGGCCAGGACCTCGGTGTTGCCGACCTCCAGGTCACGGCGACCGCCGTAGTGATAGTTCTCCCCCGGACGCGAGAAGTAGGCCAGCAGCGTCCGGTTGTCGGTCGGTGTGCTCATCGTTCCTTCGGTCGATCGTGGCGTTCGAGGTTGGGTCGGAGCCGGTGTCGAGCTGCTCGTGGGCGCACAGGCCGCCATGGCGCCACCGGTGACGAGAGCTGCACCTAGCGCGAGGCTCCCTCGCAGGACATCGCGTCGACTTCGTCGTGGCTGGATCAGCATGCTGACCACTGAACCAGCGTGCGGTCCACCCCGGAAGGACCTGGCTATCCAGGTACTGGCAGGTCCTGTTACGCGCTTCGCGATGCCCTTAACGTCGTCGACGTGGACCGAAAAGACGTACAGGACTTCCTGGCCAGCCGCAGGGCCAGGTTGACCCCCGAGGATGTGGGGCTGGGCACCTACGGTGAGCGGCGCCGGGTCAAGGGGCTTCGACGCGAGGAGGTCGCGGTGCTCGCCGGCGTCAGCGTCGACTACTACGCCCGCCTGGAGCGCGGCAACCTCGCCGGTGCGTCGGAGTCGGTGCTTGACTCCCTCGCCCGGGCCCTCCGCCTCGACGACGCCGAGCGTCAGCACCTCTTCGACCTGGCCCACAGCGGGGAGACCGTGCCGCGCCCGACCCGTCGACCCAAGCCGGCGTCCGTGCCGCGTCCCGCGGTGGTGGCCATTCTGGCCGGATTGACCACCGTCCCGGCGTACGTCCGCAATGCGCGGATGGACATTCTCGCGGCGAACGATCTCGCCCAGGCCCTGTACGGCGGCGCCCTCGACGACGACCGGCTCCCGCTGAACGCGGCCCGGTACGTGTTCCTCGAGCCTCACTCCCGAGGTTTCTTCCTCGACTGGGACACCGTGGCCGATGACATGGCGGGTGCCCTGCGCGTCGAGGCCGGGCGCAGCCCGCAGGACCGCACCCTCAGCAACCTCATCGGAGAGCTGACGACCCGGAGCGAGTCCTTCGCGACCCGGTGGGCCCGGCAGAACGTCCGGTTGCACCGCACGGCACGCAAGCGACTCCACAACGCGGTCGTCGGCGACCTCGAGATGACCGGTGACGCCCTGGAGCTCGTCGGTGACTCTCTGACCCTCATCGCCTACACCGCCGACCCCGGCAGCCCAGCCGAGGACCAGCTCCGGCTGCTGTCGGCCTGGCAAGCCACCCGACACCCGACCCATCGGTGACCACCGACACCTGACGAGAGAAGAGCTAGCTCCATGCCCGACGTTTCCACCCTCACCCTGAACACCGGAGTCACCCTCCCCGCACTCGGCCTGGGCGTCTTCCAGACCCCGCCGGACGAGACGCGGGAAGCGGTCACCGCCGCCCTCACCGCCGGCTACCGCCACATCGACACCGCCGCCGCGTACGGCAACGAACGTGAGGTGGGCGAAGCCATCGCCGCCTCGGACGTCGACCGCGCGGATGTGTTCGTCGAGACCAAGATCTGGATCAGCGACTACGGCTACGACCAGACCCTGCACGGCTTCGAGAAGAGCGCCCGCAAGCTCGGCGTCGACCAGATCGACCTGCTGATCCTGCACCAGGCCCTGCCGTCGGAGTTCGAGGCCACGCTCGAGTCGTACCGGGCCCTGGAGACGCTGCTGGCCGACGGCAGAGTCCGAGCCATCGGCGTCAGCAACTTCATGGTCGACCACCTCACCCGACTGCTCGACGTGGCGACGGTGGTCCCGGCCGTGAACCAGATCGAGGTCCACCCCTACTTCGCGCAGCGCGAGGTGCAGGCGTACGGCACTGAGCACGGCACCCTCACCCAGGCCTGGTCCCCGATCGGCGGCATCACCCACTACCGCGACGGCCAGCACACCAGCACCCTGCAGGACCCGGTGATCGTGGCGATAGCTGAAGCTCATACCAAGAGCCCCGCTCAGGTGATGCTCCGCTGGCACCTCCAGCAGGGCCGGTCGGTCATCCCCAAGTCCACCAAGCCGCACCGGATCGCCGAGAACATCGACGTGTTCGACTTCGACCTGACCTCCGATGAGCTCGCGGCCATCGACGGCCTCGACACCGACCAACGCGGCGGGCCCGAGCCTGACGCCGTCACCCTCGCGGCGTTCGGCAGACCCATCCCCGAGAACTGATGGAGCAGCCCTGGTGTTCAGCCGGCTGACGGTCCCCGCGACCGCGGCGTTATGGGGTCTGCAGTTCGCCTTCTTCACCCCGGCGCTGGCGCTGATCCTCACCACCCTCTACGGCGCCACCACCGCCGAGGTCGGCCTCGCCCTCGCCGCCTACAACGGCAGCGGGTTCATCGCGTCCCTGATCATCCCGGCTCTGGCGGACCGGAGAGGAAGCTATCTGGCTCCCATGCTGGGGTGCGCCATCGCCACCGTGGCCCTTGCGGTCGCCTTGACCGCCACCACCTCGCTGCCCGTGGCCGTGGTGGCGTTGGTGGTGTTCGGCGGGCCGGGTGGGGTGGGCATCTCGCTCCTGTACGCCCACCTGCGGCACTCCGGGGCGAGACCCTCCGACGTCGTGAACATCCGGGCCGTCGTCTCGGTCTCCTGGATCGCCGGACCTCCGCTGGCCACCCTCATCATCGGTGCGTTCGGTCATCGCGGCGTACTCGTCGCCCTGGCCACGGTCGCCGTTCTGAACGTCGTCACCACGGCCGGGATGATCGGCGTACGCCGTAGGTCCCGGGACGAGGCCGTGAACCGAGCCCCGCCCTCCGACCGGGAGGAGGAAGTCCGGCTCTCCCGATCCGCCGTGGCGATCGTCGTGGCCGCCTTCGTCCTGCTCCAGGCCGGTAACGCCACCGTGCTGTCCGTCCTGACCCTGTACGTCGTGGATACCCTGCAGCTCGATGTGAGGTGGGCCGGCGCGGCCCTCGGTCTGGCCGCTGGACTCGAGGTACCGGCTTTGCTGATCATGGGTCGGTTGGTCGCCCGCTTCTCCAGCCTGGGGCTGATCATCACCGGAGCATTAGCCGGGGTCTGCTATTACGTCGGCATCGCCTTGATCACCGGGCCGGTCATGTTGCTGGTTCTGCAGCTGCTCAACGCGTGGTCGTTCGCCGCGATCACCGGTGCGGGCCTTCCTCTGTTCCAGCAGATCATTCCCCGACCCGGACTTTCGACGGGTCTGTTCACCAACACCCGCCGGATCGGGGCACTCCTGTCCGGCCCGATCATCGCGTTCGGATCGCTCACCCCGATCGCCAACCGGGGGATCTTCGTGACCTGCGCGGCCGTGAGCGTGATCGCCCTCGCCCTGGTCGGCCTGGCCAGCCGCGGCACGAGGCCAGCCGGTCGCGGACCCGAGCCGTTGGACACCTAACGACCGTCCACGCGCCTGATTTAACACACCCTGCGGCCGGCAGCGCGCGAAGTTCGGCTGGTCCGCGCAGCGGCTCGTGCCAGGACTCACCGATGTCGGTTGCTTGCGGGTCTCGGTGAACGGCCGGTGGGATAGCGTCCCGACCAAGGTCACGTTCGCCGTCCAGGGTCAGGAAAATCGATGCGTACATCAGTTGGATCCGTCAGAACCGTCCTCGTGGCCGCGGCCGCTGCCGCCATCTGGGTCTCTGCGTTCCTGACCGCCCCGTCGGCCAGCGCAACCGGTTACACGATCAGCTCCGATTCCTTGGCTGACCCAGGGTTCGCGACGTACGGGTCCACCTACTACGTCTACGGCACCGGCCCGAAAGCGCAGAACGTGCCGATCTACACGAGTACGACGGTGACCGAGCCGTTCGACTTCGCCGGGTACGCCTTCCGCAGCGCCAGCCTGAACGGTTACAGCAAGGTCTGGGCGCCACACGTCGTCTCGCGTGGCGGCAAGTACTTCATGTTCTTCACGGCCAGTCTCAACGGCGGCCGGCATTGCATCTACTGGGCGGTCTCCTCGACGAACACGTCCAACAGCTACAGCACCCCGAAGCTGCTCCTGTGCGCCGCCAACCAGCCTGGCGAGACCTGGGAAGCGATCGACCCGAGCACGTACAAGACGGCCGCGGGCAACACCTACCTGGTCTGGCGTTCCGGTCACATCCAGTCGAACTTCCCGATCGGCGACTACCAGATCCGTGCCGCCATGCTGTCGTTCTCGGGCAGCTCGGTGACGGTGACGTCGGGTGCACCCAGGATCAAGCTGCTGGGTATCGAGGACGGCACCGTCATCGAGGCGCCCGACCTGATCCGCTACGACGGAAAGGTGTACCTCTTCGTCTCCCGCGGCGACTACCGGGACAGCAGCTACCGGACCGACGTCTACATCGCCGACTCGATCCACGACGAGTTCCGCTTCCTCAAGCAGTTGATGGCCAGCGGTCAGGGCTTCGGCAGCGGCCCGGGAGGGGCCGAGGTGCTCGGAGTGACCAGCACGACCACCCGGATCGCCTGGCACTATCGGAACAGCTCGGGCCGCCACACCCGCGTCGGCGTCATCTCGTGGACCAAGACCAGTCCCGTCGCCAGCTACGTGCCGTCAGTCGTCTGAAGCACGCAACTGTTCGTCAGCTGAAAAGACGGGCCAACGTGCCCACGATGTTGCCGTAAGAATGCGTTCCACGATGAGCTGATTTCCCGACGCCGATCTCGCCGGCCTGACCGGCGACCTGCCGCAGCTGACCGGCATTCAGACGCAGCCGGTCGAGCGGACCGGCAACGCACGGCACCTTGTCTGGATCTTCGTGATCGCCTTCGCGACCCTCGCCGCGCTCGTCGCGATGATGCTGCTGCACCCCTGATCGGCCCGGTATCGACCAGGCATCCCCCGGCTCTTCACCCGCTCGCGTGGCCGGGCAGCCCCATTCGGGCGCAGTACGTCCTCGCTCCAGATGTCGCCCGATCGTGATCACAACGCCCAGCTCTTGGTCCTGCCCCGTGTGACACTGTCGCGGGTGCACGCACCCTCATTTCAGCTCAGTCGGCGGGGTCTTGGTGGTCTGGCCCTCGGGGTGGCCGCCGGCCTGCTGGTCGGATGCTCCTCCGGCGACCCGACCGATGCCGAGT
>DATDBS010000040.1:0-23778 GCA_036524735.1 Propionibacteriaceae bacterium | reverse complement strand
CCCTCGACCGACACGGTGACGCCGGCGGGGATGTCGATGGGAAGACGTCCGATACGAGACATGGCTGACTACCACACGTAGGCGAGGACTTCCCCACCCACGCCCTTCTGCTCGGCCTGACGGTCGGTGAGAAGACCGGAGGAGGTGGACAGGATGGCGACGCCGAGGCCTCCGAGAACACGGGGGATCTCGGTCGAACGTGCGTACACGCGCAGGCCGGGCTTCGAGACGCGCTTGATGCCGGCGATCGACCGCTCGCGGTTCGGGCCGTACTTGAGCGTCAGCGTGAGGCTCTGTCCGACGCGGGCGTCTTCGACGGCCCAATCGGCGATGTAGCCCTCCCGCTTGAGGATCTCGGCGATGTGCGACTTCAGCTTGCTCGACGGCATGTTCACGGAGTCGTGATGCGCCGAGTTCGCGTTGCGCAGACGGGTCAGCATGTCTGCGACCGGGTCTGTCATTGTCATGATTTGATTCCTTCGTTCACCAGGTTTCGACGGCCTTTCCGAGGCCGGCGACCTGTGGTGGTGGGTGCCTTGCGGCGGTGTACGACTACGCCTGGGCGTCGTCGCTGCGGAACGGGAAGCCGATGTGACGGAGAAGCGCGCGGCCCTCGTCATCCGTCTTCGCGGTCGTGACGATCGTGATGTCGAAGCCGCGGACGCGGTCGATCCGGTCCTGGTCGATCTCGTGGAAGACCGACTGCTCCTGCAGACCGAACGTGTAGTTTCCGTTGCCGTCGAACTGCTTCGGCGACAGGCCGCGGAAGTCGCGGATGCGCGGCAGCGCCAGCGACAGCAGCCGGTCGAGGAACTCCCACATCCGGTCGCCGCGCAGCGTGACGTGCGCACCGATCGGCATGCCCTCGCGCAGCTTGAACTGGGCGATGGACTTGCGGGCCTTGGTGACCTGCGGCTTCTGGCCGGTGATCGTGGTGAGGTCCTTGACCGCACCGTCGATCAGCTTCGAGTCGCGAGCCGCCTCGCCGACACCCATGTTCACCACGATCTTGACCAGACCGGGGATCTGCATGACGTTGTCGAACTTGAACTCGGTGTGCAGCGCCGTGGCGATCTCGTCGCGGTAGCGCTGCTTGAGCCGCGGCAGCGTCTTCTCTGCAGTCTGCGTGCTCATCAGATTTCCTCTCCGGTCACCCGGGCGATGCGCACGCTGCGGGTGGACTTGTACTCCGAGCCATCGGCCCGACGCTTGGTCACCTCGGCGCGGTCGTAACCGACGCGGGTCACGACCTCGGCGCCGGCCTCGTTCTTCACCACGAGCTGGACGTTGGAAGCGTGGATGGGAGCCTCCGAGGAGACGATCCCGCCCTTGGTCGTCGCGCGGCCCTGGGGCTGCGCCGACGTGTCCTTCAGGTGACGCTTGACGATGTTGACACCCGTCACCGTCACCTTCTGACGCTCCGGGAACACGGCGATGACCTCACCGACGGTCCCCTTGTCCTTGCCCGTGATGACCTTGACGCGGTCACCCTTGCGGACGTGCAACTTGGTCTGTGCTTTCTTGACTGGCATGTCAGATCACCTCTGGTGCGAGCGAGATGATGCGCATGAAGCGCTTCTCGCGGAGCTCACGGCCGACTGGACCGAAGATGCGGGTGCCGCGAGGCTCCCCGTCGGTCTTCAAGATCACGGCCGCGTTCTCGTCGAACTTGATGTAGGAACCGTCCGCGCGCCGACGCTCCTTGACGGTACGGACGATGACCGCTTTCACGACCTCGCCCTTCTTCACGTTGCCGCCCGGAATGGCGTCCTTGACGGTGGCAACGATGACGTCGCCGATGCCGGCGTAACGGCGACCGGAACCGCCGAGCACCCGGATGCACAAGATCTCCTTGGCTCCGGTGTTGTCGGCGACCTTGAGCCGCGACTCCTGCTGGATCATCTGTTATCTCCTGGTTGTCTCACTGGTTCCCCCTCAACTCAAAGGATGGGCGGGCCTGGTGGAACTGATGGGTTGAACTCATCCGAACGATCCGGAGCACGAAGCTCCGGTCCGACCGAAGTGTTACTTGGCCTTCTCGACGATCTCGATCAGACGCCAACGCTTGGTGGCGCTCAGCGGACGGGTCTCCATGATCCGTACGCGGTCGCCGACCCCAGCGCTGTTGGTCTCGTCGTGAGCCTTGAGCCGAGCCGTCTGACGCAGCACCTTGCCGTAGAGGCGGTGCTTGACCCGGTCCTCGACCGCCACGACGACGGTCTTGTCCATCTTGTCGCTGACGACGTAGCCCTCGCGGACCTTGCGGGGACCGCGCTCGGCCTGGACGGTCTCGTTCACAACTTCACTCATGCGTTTACTTCCTCTACGTCAGGATCGTCGACGATGCCGAGCTCACGCTCGGTCAGCACGGTGTAGATCCGGGCGATGTCCTTGCGCACGGCGCGCAAACGTCCGTGCGACTCCAGCTGGCCAGTAGCGGCCTGGAAGCGCAGCGTGAACAGCTCTTCCTTCAACTCGATCACCTTTTTGTTGAGCTCGACGCGGCTCAGACCGCGCAGCTCAGCGGCGGTGGCAACCTTCGCCATCAGATCTCACCTGCATCGCGCTTGATGAAGCGCGCCTTCATCGGCAACTTGTGGATGGCCAGGCGCATGGCCTCGCGGGCCACTTCCTCGGTCACACCGGACAGCTCGAACAGAATGCGTCCGGGCTTGATGTTGGCGATCCACCATTCGGGGGAACCCTTACCGGAACCCATGCGGGTCTCGGCCGGCTTCTTGGTCAGCGGGCGGTCGGGGTAGACGTTGATCCACACCTTGCCGCCGCGCTTGATGTGACGGGTCATGGCGATACGAGCCGACTCGATCTGACGGTTGGTCAGATAGGTGGCCTCGAGCGCCTGGATCCCGAAGTCGCCGAAGGCGAGCTCGGTGCCGCCCTTGGCCGCACCGGTCCGCTTCGGGTGGTGCTGCTTACGGAACTTGACTCTGCGGGGTACCAACATGACTAACCCTCCTGACCTGACTGCTCGGGAGCCGCCGCGACAGCCTCGGCCGGAGCCGGGGTCTCGGCAGCGCCATCGGCACGACGACGGCCTCCACGCTCGGGACGGTCGCTACGCTGCGGGCGATCGCCGCTGCGGGCGGGACGACCCGGACGGGTACGACCACCGGTGGCGTTGCGCGCCGCCTTCTGAGCCGCACGCTCCGCACGGGTGCCGGAGACGTCGCCCTTGTAGATCCAGACCTTGACACCGATCCGGCCGAACGTCGTCTTGGCCTCGTAGAAGCCGTAGTCGATGTCGGCGCGCAGCGTGTGCAGCGGGACGCGACCCTCGCGGTAGAACTCGGAGCGGCTCATCTCAGCGCCACCCAGACGACCGGAGCACTGGATCCGGATGCCCTGGGCCCCGCCGCGCATGGCGCTCTGCTGGGCCTTGCGCATGGCGCGACGGAACTGCACGCGAGACGCGAGCTGCTCGGCCACACCCTGAGCCACGAGCTGGGAGTCGGTCTCGGGGTTCTTGACCTCGAGGATGTTCAGCTGGACCTGCTTGCCGGTCAGCTTCTCCAGCTCGCCGCGCACGCGCTCGGCTTCGGCACCGTTGCGGCCGATGACGATGCCCGGACGCGCGGTGTAGATGTCGACCCGGACGCGGTCACGGGTGCGCTCGATCTCGACCGACGAGATGCCGGCCCGCTCGAGGCCCTTGACCAGCAGCGCGCGGATCTTGACGTCTTCACCGATGTAGCTCGAGTAGAGCTTGTCGGCGTACCAACGGCTCTTGTGGTCGGTGCTGATACCCAGGCGGAAGCCGTACGGGTTGATCTTCTGACCCATGCTCAGGCCTCCTTCGGTTCGACGACGACGGTGATGTGGGACGACCGCTTCAGGATGCGCGAAGCGCTGCCCTTGGCTCGCGGCCGGATCCGACGCATCGTGACACCCTCATCGACGAACGCCTGCGAGATGTAGAGGTCGGCACGCTTCAGGTTGTCGGTCTGCTCGGCGTTGGCTGCCGCGCTGGCGACGACCTTGTACACCGGCTCGCTGGCCGCCTGCGGCGCGAACTTGAGTGCGGTCAGAGCGTCGCTGACGTCCATGCCGCGAACCATGTCCACGACGCGGCGAGACTTGGTCGCCGACATCCGGACCTGGCGCGCGATCGCGTACGAACCTGGACGGTCGCCCAGCAGCGCCTGGCGGCGCGTGGGACGTGAGTCCTTGTCCTTGCCCATAATCGAAATCCTTTTCTGCGTACGCCCCGCGATCAGCGGCGGCGTGCCTTCCGGTCGTCCTTGATGTGGCCCTTGAAGGTCCGCGTAGGCGCGAACTCTCCGAGCTTGTGACCCACCATCGAGTCGGTCACGAAGACCGGCACATGCTTGCGACCGTCGTGCACCGCGATGGTGTGACCGATCATGTCGGGCACGATCATCGAGCGACGCGACCAGGTCTTGATCACTGTCTTGGTGCCCTTCGCGTTCTGCACCTCCACCTTCTTGGCAAGGTGGTCGTCGACGAAGGGGCCCTTCTTCAGGCTGCGTGGCATATTTCCCTAGCTCCTGCTCAGCGCTTCTTGCCGGACTTGCGGCGGCGAATGATCTGACGACTGCTCGCCTTGTTCTTGTCGCGGGTACGGCCTTCGGCCTGGCCCCACGGAGACACCGGGTGGCGACCACCGGAGGTCTTGCCCTCACCACCACCGTGCGGGTGGTCGATCGGGTTCATGGCGACACCGCGGACGGTCGGGCGCTTGCCCTTCCAGCGGTTCCGGCCGGCCTTGCCCCAGTTGATGTTCGACTGCTCGGCGTTGCCGACCTCGCCCACCGTGGCGCGGCAGCGGATGTCGACCAGCCGCATCTCACCGGACGGCATGCGCAGCGTGGCGTTCTTGCCCTCGCGGGCCACCAGCTGGATGCTCGCACCGGCCGACCGGGCGATCTTGGCCCCGCCACCGGGACGGAGCTCGACCGCGTGGATCGTCGTACCAACCGGGATGTTGCGCAGCGGCAGGTTGTTGCCGGGCTTGATGTCGGCCGCCTCGCCGGCCTCGACGGCCGCACCCTGACCCAGGCCGTGCGGCGCGATGATGTAGCGCTTCTCGCCGTCGGCGTAGTGCAGCAGTGCGATCCGAGCCGTGCGGTTCGGGTCGTACTCGATGTGCGCGACCTTGGCCGGCACCCCGTCCTTGTCGTAGCGCTTGAAGTCCACGAGACGGTAGGCCTGCTTGTGGCCGCCACCGATGTGCCGGGTGGTGATCCGGCCGGTGTTGTTGCGGCCGCCGGTCTTCGGGCTCGGGACGAGCAGAGACTTCTCCGGAGTGGACCGGGTCAGCTCGACGAAGTCGGACACGCTGGAGCCGCGACGGCCCGGCGTTGTCGGCTTGTACTTACGGATACCCATGTTTGTTCAGTCCTCTGCTTCCTCAGCCGACCGGGCCGGAGAAGATGTCGATGCGCTCGCCGTCAGCGACGGAGACGATGGCGCGCTTGGTGTCGGGACGCTTGCCCGTGCCTGCGCGCGTACGACGCTTCTTGCCCGTGCGGTTCAGCGTGTTCACGCCGGTGACCTTGACCCCGAAGATCGCTTCGACGGCGATCTTGATCTCGGTCTTGTTGGCGCTGGGCGAGACGAGGAACGTGTACTTGTTCTCGTCCAGGAGCCCGTAGCTCTTCTCGCTCACCACAGGGGCGAGCAAGATGTCGCGGTGGTCGCGGATCTTGACGCTGCTCACTTCGCGTCCTCCTCATCCTCAGTCGCCTCGACCGGCTCGGCCGGCTCCAGGACCTCATCGACCGAAGCGGCGGTGGCCGCCAGGTCAGCGTTGCTGGGCTCCTCGACCAGGTCGGCGACCGAAGCCTCGGAAGAGGTGGCCACCGCCTTGGCGGACTTGCCCGACGTGGGACCGGACACGTACGCATCCAGCGCCGTCGCCGTGAAGATCACGTCGTCGTTGACCAGGACGTCGTAGGCGTTCAGCTGGTCGACGGCGATCGCGTGCACGCTCAGTGCGTTGCGCAGGCTCAACCAGGCGAGGTCCTCATCACGGTGGATGACGACGAGCACCTTGTTCGAGGTCGCGACCGCGGCGAGCGCGGCCAGAGCGACCTTGGTCGAGGGGGTGTCACCGACGACGAGGTCACTGATGACGTGCACCCGTCCGTCGCGCGCCCGGTCGGAGAGAGCGCCACGCAGAGCGGCGGCGATCATCTTCTTGGGGGTGCGCTGGGCGTAGCTGCGGGGCTTCGGTCCGTGGACGACGCCGCCACCGACGTACTGCGGTGCGCGGATCGAGCCCTGACGAGCCCGACCGGTGCCCTTCTGGCGGTACGGCTTCTTGCCGCCACCACGGACCTCGCCACGATGCTTCGTGGACTGGGTGCCCTGACGGGCTGCGGCCAGCTGGGCCACCACGACCTGGTGGATCAGCGGGATGTTGGCGGTCACGTCGAACAGCTCTGCGGGCAGCTCAGCGCTGCCGGTCTTGGTGCCGCTGGCATCGACGATGTCGACGGTGCTCATGAGGCATCTCCCTTCTTGGAGGCGCTGCGCAGCACGACGAGGCCACCCTTGTTGCCCGGGATCGCTCCCTTGATCAAGATGAGGCCGCGCTCGACGTCCACTGCGTGCACGGTCAGGTTCTGCACCGTGACGCGCTCGACGCCCATCCGGCCGGCCATCTTGACGCCCTTGAACACACGACCGGGGGTCGCACAGCCACCGATGGAGCCGGGCGAGCGGTGCTTGCGGTGCACACCGTGCGAGGCGCGCAGACCGTGGAAGCCGTGACGCTTCATGACGCCCGCGGTTCCCTTGCCCTTGCTGACGCCGGTGACGTCGATGATCTCGTCGGCGGCGAAGACCTCAGCGGTCAGTTCCTGGCCGAGGGTGAACTCGGTGGCGTCGGAGGTGCGGATCTCGACGAGGTGCTTGCGGGGGGTGACCCCAGCCTTCTCGAAGTGACCGGCGTCCGGCTTGGTGACCTTCTTGGCCTTGATCGCACCGAACCCGAGCTGGACGGCTCCATAGCCGTCGGAGTCGGGCGTGCGGACCTGGGTCACGACACACGGTCCAGCCTGGACCACGGTCACCGGGATGACGCGGTTGTTCGCGTCCCACAGCTGGGTCATGCCGAGCTTGGTGCCCAGCAGGCCCTTCACTTTGCGTTCCGTTTTGGTGGCACTCATGGTGATGCTTTCGTCCTTCAGAGCTTGATCTCGATGTCGACACCGGCCGGCAGGTCGAGTCGCATCAAGGAGTCAACGGTCTTGGGGGTCGGGTCGATGATGTCGATGAGCCGCTTGTGCGTGCGCATCTCGAAGTGCTCCCGGCTGTCCTTGTACTTGTGCGGGGACCGGATCACGCAGAAGACGTTCTTCTCCGTGGGCAGCGGCACCGGGCCGGCAACCTTGGCACCCGTACGCGTCACCGTGTCGACGATCTTGCGCGCCGAGGAGTCGATGACCTCGTGGTCATAGGCCTTGAGCCTGATGCGGATCTTTTGTCCCGCCACAGTTCGTTCCTCTTCTCGTGCTTCATGGTCACGGGTTCGCACCCGCTCGTTCTGCAAGCTGACCGGGCTCCTGCCCTGCCAGCTACGGCTTCGTGTCGTGCACTTGCTCCGACCCCCGAGGTCGGGCGTGTCGGCCACACTTCGGCGCGCCACACCCCACCATTTCCGTTCCAAGGAAGGTGGCCCGACCTCGACACTGCGCCGTGATGACGTGGTGCCTGGTCGAGCAGTCCGGGATCTCGCGTTTCGGTGGCCTCATCCAGCCCTCTTGCGAGAACCATCTGCATGGCACACCCCGGCGACCCCGTCGGAGCAACCTAAGGATTCTGTCAGAGACACCGGACGAGATCAAATCCCGCGGATCCAGGCTGTGGTCGAGGTCGACGTAACGAGACCCAGGCTACCGGCTGGGTCGTCAGCGAGCCGACGGCGGGCCCTGCGGCGGGTAGTTCTGCGGCGGGTACGGCTGGGGCGGGTACGGCTGGGTCGGCGGCTGCGGCGGGTAGTTCTGCGGCGGGTAGTTCTGCGGCGGGTAGGGCTGAGGCGGGTAGGGCTGGGGCGGGTAGTTCTGCGGCGGACCCTGAGCCGGATAGCCCTGGTTCGGGTACTGCGCCGGCTGGCCCTGTGGCGAGGGACCCGGAGGCAGCGCGGTCGGCTTCTTCTTGCCGGCGACCAACCCGACGATCCCGCCCAGGAGGAGCACCGCCCCGAGCACCAGGCAGATCACGCCGCCCGTCTTCAGTCCGGACGCCACCTTGGTCAGGCTGCCACCGAACAGGTCGGTGACCACCACGATCTCGGGGGCATCGGGACTGTAGTAGACCGACACGGTGTCGCCCACCTTGGCGGGCTTGGTCAGTGCCGCCTGGCCCTGGCCCGTCTGCGCCTTGCCGTCCTGGTCGGTGTAGTCCACCGTCACCTGGGACTGCTCGACGGCGGTCACCGTACCGTCCACCGGCCCGGCCAGACCCGAGGACTGGAGCTGGCGCTGGACGACGTCGTCACCCTTGCCCGCCGCGTACGACCCGAACAGCAGTCCGGCGCCGGTCAGCAGCAGGATCACCCCGAACACGACGGCCAGGATCTTCAGGACCTTCATGACGTCTCCTCTTGCCGGACGAGCCCCGAGCGCGGCTTCACATTACCGCGCGGCGCGCCGCTCGGGGCTAGGCGAGCCAACCGTGCTCGGTGGCCAGACGTACGGCCTCGGCGCGGGTCGCGGCACCGAGCTTGCCCATCGCTGAGGACAGGTGGTTCCGGACGGTCCCCTCGGACAGGAAGACCTTGGCCGCGATGGTGCCGGTCGAGCCACCCTGGGCGGCGGCGGCGAGCACCTCGGTCTCGCGGTCGGTCAGCGGGGAGGAGCCCAGGCTCAAGCTGTCCGCGGCGAGGCTGGGGTCGACCACCCGAAGACCCCGGTGCACGCGACGGATGCCCTCGATGAGCTGGTCGGCCGGGGCGTCCTTGACCATGAACCCGACCGCCCCCGCCTCCATGGCCCGGCGCAGGTAGCCGGGGCGGCCGAAGGTGGTCAAGACGATGACCCGTACGCCGGGGTCGGCCGCGGTGATCGCGGCGGTGGCGGAGATGCCGTCGTCGGCGGACCCGTTCGCGGCGGGCATCTGGACGTCCATCAGCACCACGTCGGGCTGCCGGCTGCGGGCGAGCTCGACCGCGGCCGCCGCGTCAGCCGCCTGGCCCACGACGGTGATGTCCGGCTCGAGCTGCAAAAGCGCGGCGAAAGCCTGCCGGATCAGGGCTTGGTCGTCGGCCAGCAAGACGTTGATCATCGTCGGGCCAGGGAATCAGCCGGGGCATCGGTACGCCGAACCGCCGGGTCGAGCCGGGCGCGCACCGTCGTACCGACGTCGACGTGGCTCTCGACCTCGAACACGGCCCCGCCAGCACCGACCCGTTCTGCCAGCCCGGCCAGACCTGATCCGTTACCGCGGTCGTGGAACCCGTGGCCGTCGTCGGTGATGGCGACCTCGTCGGGGCTGACCGTGATGACGCAGGTCGTCGCCTCGCTGTGCCGGACCACGTTGGTGATGGCCTCCCGCACGACGTAGCCGAACAGCTCGCTGTGCTCATCACTCATCGGGGGCAGCGCGGTCGGAACCGACGCCTCGATCCCCGCGGCCATCAGCACCGACCGGGCGCTGGCGATCTCGGTCGCCACCCGGATCTCGCGGAAGCCGGACGCGGTGGCACGCACGTCGGCCAGCGCCTGCCGCGAGACCTCCTCGATCTCGGCAAGCTGCTGTCGGGCAGCCTTCGGATCCTGCTCGACGAGCCGGGCCGCCAGTGAGGACTTGATCGCGATGGCGGTCAGCGAGTGCCCGAGGATGTCGTGCAGGTCGCGGCCGATGCGTTCGCGTTCGGCCGCCACGGCCAGCACCGAGACCCGCTGCTCGACCCGGCTGAGCTTGGAGGAGACGCGACCGGCTTCGATCCCGCCACCGGTGGCGAAACCGATCCCCAGGGCGAGCACCCCGATGTAGACCGGCATCCAGGTCTGGCTCGCGGCCCCCGCCGTGAGCAGCAGCACGCCCCAGCTCCCGATCAACCACCGGGCGTGGCGCCACGGGATGAGCGTGGCCATCATGATGGCGACGTAGACCCCGTAGCTGGCGGCGTCCCACCCCCAGACGGAGGCGCCGGACAACACCACGACCAGGAAAGACGCGAGATATCCCCGCCGTGCCCACAGATGGGAGTCGCTGACCCAGGCGGTGAGGGCGTACATGACGGCGATGGCGGCGATGAAGGTCCCGCCGACGACCTGGTCCCGGATTCCGACGCGGCCCGCCTGCTCGACGATCGGGAACACCAGGAAGATCAAGCCCCCCAGGTAGACCCAGAGCAGGTTCTGGCGCCCTCGTCGCCAGGTCCACGGCGGCGCGACGCACGGACCCTTGCTCGCGCCAGGGGCGGCATCGGGGTCCTCCCCCTCGCCGAAGGGTGCGGGGTGGAACAGCCGGGAGACCGGCTTCGCCATCAGTCCTCCTGACCGGGAGCCACTCACCGCTTGCTGTTGGCTGCTGCTCGACGATAACCCAGCGCTCCGATCACGGACAGGCCCGCGCACCAGGCCGCGAGCACCGCGACCCCGGTCCAGGGGAAGGCTGCACCCGGTAGGAACGGATAGCGACCGAGCTCGGCCAGCCAGAACGACGGCAGCGCGTGGGCGATGGTCTGCATCACCGAGGGCATCATCTGAGCCGGGAACCACAGACCGCCCAGCATGGCCAACACGAGCAGCGACAGCGTGGTCACCCCCTGCACGACCTCGGACTTCACCCACAGACCGATCACGATCCCGAAGATCGCGAGCGGGATGAGAGCGATCCACATCAGCCCGAGCGAGGCCAACCACTGCAGCACCGGGGCGCGCACCCCGCCGATCACGAACCCGGCCGCGAAGACCAGGATCAGCGCGGGCAGCACGATCAGCATGATGACCGCAGCCTTGGCCCAGAGGAAGGAGGCCGGCGGCAGCGTGGTGATGCTCAGCTGACGGAACCAGCCCGAACGCCGCTCCACCGCGAGCTGTGCCCCGCCGCTCATCGCCGCACCCAGCGAGCCGTACGCGGCCATCGAGATCATGATCAGGGCGGACCAGTTGGTGCCGCTGCCGTTCACGGCCGCCGAGCCGAACATCTTGCTGAACACGACGTAGAGAACCAGGGGCATCAGCATCGAGAAGATGACGAAGCCGAAGTTCTTGGCGGTCAGCATGGCACTGTGCACCGTGTAGTGCAGGGCCGGCGGGAGTCGGCGTTCCTGAGTGACCGGGGCGACGTGGGTTGCGGTGGTCATCTACTTCTCCTGGTCGGGCTGGTGGGTGCTGGTGAGGGAGAGGAAGGCGTCCTCGAGCTTGGCCGAGGTCACTTCGATGTCGCGTACCTGCGGGCACCGGTCCAGCAGCTGTCGCAGGACCTGGTCGGAGTCGGTGGCGTGGATCTTGAGCCGAGCCCCGGAGGTCTCGATCTCGGCCACCCCGGGGAACGTGCGGACCACCTCGACGTCCACGCTGTCGGCCGCGACGGCGACGGTGCGCCCGGCCACCAGTGAGCGGATCTCGGCCCCGGTCCCGTCCGCCACCACCTGGCCGGCCGCGAGTACGACGATGCGGTCGGCGACGGCGTCGGCCTCCTCGAGGTAGTGGGTCGCGAACAGCACGGTGCGGCCGCCGTCGGTGAAGTCCTGCATCGACGCCCAGAACGCCCGCCGGATCTCGACGTCCATGGCGACGGTCGGCTCGTCCAGGATCAACAGCTCGGGGTCCGGCATGATGGCGAGCGCGTAGCGCAGCCGCTGGGCCTGACCACCGGACAGCTTGTCGGTCTTGGTGGCCAGGAAGCTGGCGAGGTCGGCCCGCTCGACGATCTCGGGCAGCGGCAGCGGCCGCGCGTGCAGACCGTGCATGAGAGCGAGCAGGTCCTTCACACTCGTGTCGGACAGCAGCGCGCCGGCTTGGAGCATCGCACCGACCGCGCCCCGGCGTACGGCCTCGTGGGGCGACATCCCGAAGACCGAAACGCTGCCGGCGTCGGGCTGGGCCAGACCCAGGATCATCTCGTTCGCGGTGGACTTGCCCGCGCCGTTCGGTCCGAGCACCGCCACGATCTCCCCGGGTGACACCGTGAGGTCGAGTCCGCGCAGCGCACGCACGGCACCGTAGGACTTGGACAGCCCGCGGATCTCGATCGCCGGAGCAGCATCCGGAACCACCGACCGGCGGGTGACGACTTCGCTTGGTTGCATAGCCCTACTCTGCGCCGACACGGCGCTCTCGACCAGACCTGCGCGTCACGATGCAGCCATGACAACTGTCATCCGGCGTTAGGCTGCCAGCCGTGAACGACTCGTCGGTCCAGCCGGGCATCGCGGCCGGCCACCGCTCGACGGCCGAGGCCGGAGCGGAGATCCTGTCCCGCGGTGGCAGCGCGGTCGACGCGGCCGTCGCGGCCATGCTCGTCAGCTGTGCCGCCGAGACGATCTTCACCGGACTGAGCGGCGGCGGCTTCGCGACCGTGTACGACGCCGCGACCCGGCAGGTCCGTTGCGTCGACTTCTTCGTCGCCGTGCCCGGTCTCGGGGGGCAGCGGGCGACGAACGCCACCGAGATCGAGGTCTTCTTCGTGGGCCAGCGGGTCCCGTACGAGATCGGGCCCGCCACGGTCGCCGTACCCGGGGTGCCGGCCGGGGCCCACCACCTGTGGCGCCGCTGGGGTCGACTGCCCTGGGCCGACGTGGTCGCCCCGGGGCTGGCCGCGTCGTACGGCACCCCGTTCCCGCTCACCCACGCCGTACTGCTGCCCAAGGTCGCGTCGGCGATGTGCGTCGGCGACGGGGTCGGTGTCTACTCGCACCCGGACGGGACCCTCCTGCAAGCCGGCGACCGGCTCTGGCACCGCGACCACCACCGGGCGTACGAGCTGCTGGCCGAACAGCCCGGGGCCTTCTACGACGGTGCCTACGCCGACGCGCTGATCGCCTCCGTGGCCGACGGCGGCGCGCTGGGTCGAGACGACCTCGACGCGTACCGGGTGATCGAGTCGCCGCCGCGAACCGCCCAGGTCGACGCCTTCACCGTGCACGCGCGGGGCGATGACCTCGATGACGTCCTGGCCACGTTGCAGCGGACGGCGGCGACGGTGTCGGGCGACCCTCGGACCGACCCCGCGGCGGCCCTCGCCTTGATGCACGCACTACGAGGGACCGATCGACGAGCCGAGACCACCAACATCGTGACCGTCGACGACCAGGGCGACGGCTGCGCCATCACCACCAGCCTCGGTCTCGGGTCCGGGGTGTGGGTGCCCGGTTTCGGCGTGCACCTGAACTCGATGATGGGCGAGGGCGAGCTGGTGCGCGAGGTGCTGGACCCCGGCGTCCGGATGGGCTCGATGATGTCGCCGCTGGTTGCGCTCGACGCGGCGGGCGAGCTGGCCGCGATCGCCGGGGCGGCCGGCGGGTCGCGGATCCGGCCTTCGCTGGTGCAGTCGGTGATCCGGATCCTGCGCGGCGAGGCGCCCCAGGACGCGATCGACGCGCCGCGGATGAACGCCCTGCTCGACCTGGTACGCCTCGAGCCCGGCTTCACGCCCGAGGTGCTCGGAGCCCTGCAGACGGCCGGGGAGCAGGTGGCGATCGCCGAGGGACGCGACCCCTACTTCGGGGGCGTCTCCGCACTCAGCCCCCGCGGTGGTGGGGCCGACCCGCGCCGGAGCGGGTTCGTCATCCTGGTCTGAGGATCAGCGTCGGTGGCGCTTGCCGCTCGGACTATAGGGTCGTCGGGTGACTGCACCCAGCTCGACCTACCGCCTCCAGATCACCGCAGACGACACCCTGACCGACGCCGCTGCCCTGACCGACTACCTCGCCGACCTCGGGGTCGGGGCGGTCTACCTGTCCCCGATCCTGCAGTCCACCACCGGGTCGTCCCACGGCTACGACACCACCGACGTGACCCGGATCGACCACGACCGAGGCGGCCAGGCGGGGCTGGACGCCGTTTTCGCGGCCGCCGCGCGTGACGGCCTCGACGTGGTCATCGACATCGTGCCCAACCACCTCGGGATCTCCGAGGCGCAGGAGAACCCGGCCTGGTGGGACGTCCTGCGGCTCGGCCGCAGCTCGGCGTACGCGGACTGGTTCGACATCGACTGGTCCCGGGACCGGATCCTGCTGCCCATCCTCGGCGACGACCTGACCCTGAGCGTCACGGACGGCGAGCTGCACTACTTCGACCATCGCTTCCCCCTCGCGCCCGGCTCGTGGACCGCCGGGGACACGGCCGAGGCCGTGCACGCGCGGCAGGCGTACGAGCTGGTGCACTGGTCACGCGGCAACACCGAACTGAACTACCGTCGCTTCTTCGCCGTCACCACCCTCGCCGGCGTCCGGGTCGAGGACCGGGGGGTCTTCGAGGCCACCCACCTCCGCATCCGCGACTGGGTCACCGTCGGGGTCTGTGGTCTGCGGATCGACCACCCGGACGGTCTGGTCGATCCGGGCGGCTACCTGGACTGGTTGCGTGAGCTGGCTCCGGACGCGTGGATCACGGTGGAGAAGATCCTCGAGCCGGGCGAGCAGATGCCGACCGCGTGGCCGGTCGCCGGCACCACCGGCTACGACGCGATGCGGGAGGTCAACGGGGTGTTCGTGGACCCCGCTCGGGAACAGGCCCTCACCGAGCTCTACCAACGGCTGACCGAGGACCAGAAGTCGGTCACCGAGCACATCGAGATCGGCAAACGGATGGTCGTCACCGAGTTGCTGCCGGCCGAGATCACCCGGATGGCGGCGCTGATCCCGGAGCTGCCCGAGGCCGGCGCGGCCATCGCCGAGATCGCGATCGCCTTCGACGTCTACCGCTCCTATCTCCCGCTCGGGGCCGAACACCTGGACGAGGCCCTCGCCGAGGCCGCCGAACGCAAGCCGGAACTGGCCGACACCCTGTCGGCCCTCAGCCCCCGGTTGCACGACCCGGAGGACGAACTCGCCCGTCGGCTGCAGCAGCTCAGCGGCGCCACCATGGCCAAGGGCATCGAGGACACCGCCTACTACCGCTACTCCCGGTTCGTCGCGCTCAACGAGGTCGGTGGCAATCCGGACCAGTTCGGCATCGAGCCGGCCGAGTTCCACACCCTGCAGGTGGCCAGGCAAGCCCACCAGCCCGAGTCGATGACCAGCCTGTCCACGCACGACACCAAGCGGGGCGAGGACGTACGCGCCCGGTTGGCCGTCCTCGCCGAGGTGGGTGAGTCGTGGGCGGCTTTCGCCGAGCAGTTCCTGGCCGCGGTGGCGGTGCCGAACCGGGCCTTCGCGTACTTCCTGGCTCAGACCCTGGTCGGCACGGGCCCGATCGAGCGGGAGCGGATGCAGGCGTACGCCGAGAAGGCGATGCGTGAGGCCAGTGACGGAACCACCTGGACCGCTCCGGACGCGGCGTTCGAGGCGAGCGTGCAGGCGGCAGTCGACCTCGCGTACGACGATCCGAAGCTGCGGGCCGCCTGGGACGCGCTGACCGAGACCGTCACCGGCCCCGGCTGGTCGAACGCTCTGGGCCAGAAGCTCGTGCAGCTGACCATCCCGGGCGTTCCCGACGTCTACCAGGGCACGGACCTGTGGGACGACTCCCTGGTCGACCCGGACAACCGGCGCCCGGTGGATTACCCGCTGCGCCGCAAGCTGCTCGCCGCGGCGTCCGACACCGCACCCGACATCGACGCGAGTGGAGCAGCCAAGCTCTGGGTCACCAGCCAGGCCCTGCGTACGCGGCGCGACCACCCGGAGCTGCTCACCGGCTACACCGCGCTGGCTGCGACCGGCTCGGCCGCCGACCACCTGATCGCCTTCGACCGGGGCGGGGTCATCACCTTGGCGACCCGGCTCCCGCTCGGTCTCGCCGCCGCCGGCGGCTGGGGCTCGACGGCTCTCGTCCTCCCCGGCGCGTACGTCGACGTCCTCACCGGACGCGACGTCTCCGGGATCGCCCCCGTCGCCGAGCTGCTCGCCCACTACCCCGTCGCGTTGCTCGTCCGCGCCTGAGCTCAAGCCGGCTGCGAGTGTCGGGTGAGGGTTCGCCTCCGGGGAGTGCAGGAGGGGATGGTGAAAGTGAAACACGCTTCTCGTTTCACCAGCACCGACGCACGACCCGGAATAGGGCGGACCCTCGCACGAGCAGCCCTCAGAAAAGGGCGGTCAGCCCAGGGCGACGGTGGTCTGGGAGCCGACCTCGGTCAGTCCGAGGCGGCGGGCGAGGCGCCGAGAGGCGTCGCTGGTGACCCGCGCCCGCCATTGGGGCACCAGGCCGGAGTCCAAGGCGTCGTTCAGGGCCAGCGAAGCCGCGGTGGTCCCGTGGCCGGCCCGACGGAGCGCGAGCGGCGTCAACACCCCGAGGTGGCCCAGGATGCCCTCCCACTCGGCGTAGCCCGCGCCCGCCAGCGGGGCATCGTCGTCGTCCACGGTCACCAGAGCCTGGAACATCCGGCTCAACCCGACCTCGGTGACGTCATCCGGCGGGCAGGCTCGCTCCAGAGCTCCGACCACGTCCGGGTCGTCCGACGCCGGCACCTCCGACAGCCCACGCGTCGTCACGTAGGTGTCGGTGTAGGCGAGCACCGACTGTCCGATCAGCCGGGCGGCATGGCCCTCGCAGGAGCGCAGCAGGGCGGTCTGATCGCCGAGCTCGGCCGGGTCGAGACCGGAGGTCCGTTCGTGCAGCCAATCCGGCCCGACGACCACGGCGCTGTCCCACAGCCGTACGACCATGGCGGTGTGCTCGGAAAACGCCCGGATCGGACCGTCCCGTGGGTCGGCGACGATCAAGGCGTCATCGGCCAGCCCGAGCCGCCGCGCCCAACCCATCTGGACGATATCCCGGGTGTGCTTCTCCACCCGCGCAGCCTAGTGGCGGGCCCACACCCGGGAACGCAGCAAGGCCCCAGACTCCAGGGGAGTCCGGGGCCTTGCTGGTCGATCAGGTCAGAACGAGATCACTTGATGATCTTGGTGACACGGCCGGCGCCGACGGTACGACCACCCTCACGGATGGCGAACTTCAGCTCCTCCTCCATGGCGATGGGCTGGATGAGCTGCACGGACATGTCCGTGTTGTCACCAGGCATGACCATGTCGGTGCCCTCGGGCAGGTTCACTACGCCGGTCACGTCCGTGGTGCGGAAGTAGAACTGCGGGCGGTAGTTGTTGAAGAACGGCGTGTGACGGCCGCCCTCTTCCTTGCTGAGGATGTAGACGCGTGCCTCGAAGTCGGTGTGCGGGGTGGTCGTACCCGGCTTGATCACGACCATGCCGCGCTCCACGTCTTCGCGCTTGGTGCCACGAAGCAGCAGACCGACGTTCTCGCCCGCACGACCCTCGTCGAGGAGCTTGCGGAACATCTCGACACCGGTGACCGTGGTGGTCTGCTTGGTGTCGCGGATGCCGATCAGGTCGACCGTCTCGTTGACCTTGACGATGCCACGCTCGATACGACCGGTGATGACGGTGCCACGACCGGTGATCGTGAAGACGTCCTCGACGGGCATCAGGAAGGGCTTGTCGATCTCGCGCTCGGGCTGCGGGATCGCGGTGTCGACCGCCGCCATCAGGTTCATGATCGACTCGGCCCACTTCTCGTCGCCCTGCAGCGCCGGGAAGGCCGCCACCTGGACGACCGGGATGTCGTCGCCGTCGTACTCGTACTCGCTGAGCAGCTCACGGACCTCGAGCTCGACGAGCTCCAGGATCTCCTCGTCGTCGACCATGTCGCACTTGTTCAGGGCAACCACGATCGCCGGCACACCCACCTGGCGGGCGAGCAGCACGTGCTCACGCGTCTGGGGCATGGGGCCGTCGGTGGCGGCGACCACGAGGATCGCACCGTCCATCTGAGCCGCACCGGTGATCATGTTCTTGATGTAGTCGGCGTGACCAGGGCAGTCGACGTGGGCGTAGTGCCGCGCCTCGGTCTGGTACTCGACGTGCGCGATGGAGATGGTGATACCGCGCTGACGCTCTTCCGGCGCCTTGTCGATCTGGTCGAACGCCGACGCCTGGTTCAGGGTCGGGTACTTGTCGTGCAGCACCTTGGTGATCGCCGCGGTCAGCGTGGTCTTGCCGTGGTCGATGTGCCCGATGGTGCCGATGTTGACGTGCGGCTTTGTCCGCTCGAACTTGGCCTTTGCCACTATGGCTCCTTCTAGGATGGTCGCCACGCGAGTCGCGGGGCGTTTCTTGGGTTGGTACGTGGTGGTAGCCGGGCGAAGCCCGGCCTAAGTTTTCCTGCCCGTGCGGCTCAGGTCAAACCGAGCCGCAAGGGAGGGAAGCATTCGTTTCCAAGGGGGTGACCCCTTGACCCCCGGAAGAGGGTTACTCGCCCCGAGCCTTCTGGATGATCTCGTCGGAGATCGACTTGGGAGTCTCGGCGTAGGCGTGGAACTCCATCGAGTACGACGCCTGGCCCGAGGTCTTCGACCGCAGGTCGCCGACGTAGCCGAACATCTCCGACAGCGGCACCAGGGCCTCGACGACCTTGTTGCCGTGGGCGTCGTTCATGGCCTGGATCTGACCGCGACGCGCGTTCAGGTCGCCGATGACCGTTCCCATGTAGTCCTCCGGGGTGGTCACCTCGACGGCCATCACCGGCTCCAGCAGAGCGGGGTCGGCGCGACGTGCGGCCTCCTTGAAGACCATGGAACCGGCGATCTTGAACGCGAGCTCGGAGGAGTCGACGTCGTGGTAGGCGCCGTCCTGCAGCGTCACCCGGATGTCCTCGACCGAGTAGCCGGCGAGTACGCCGAACTGCATCGCGTCCTGGACACCGGCGTCGACCGCGGGGATGTACTCCTTGGGGATACGTCCACCGGTCACGTTGTTGACGAACTCGTAGCCCGAACCCGCTTCGAGCGGCTCGAGGTCGATGATCACCTTCGCGTACTGACCGGAGCCACCCGACTGCTTCTTGTGGACGTAGTCGATCTTGGTCACCGCGCGACGCAGGGTCTCACGGTAGGCCACCTGCGGCTTGCCGATATTGGCCTCGACCTTGAACTCGCGCTTCATCCGGTCGATCAGCACCTCGAGGTGGAGCTCGCCCATGCCCGCGATGATCGTCTGACCGGTCTCGTCGTCCGTGTGGACGCGGAACGTCGGATCCTCCTCGGCGAGCCGCTGGATAGCGACGCCGAGCTTCTCCTGGTCGGACTTGGTCTTGGGCTCGATGGCCTGCTCGATGACCGGGGCCGGGAAGTCCATCGACTCCAGCTGCACCGGGTTCGTGATGTCGGACAGGGTCTCGCCGGTGGTGGTGTCCTTCAGACCCATCACGGCAACGATCTGGCCGGCGCCGACGCTGGCGATCTCCTCACGCTTGTTCGCGTGCATCTGGTAGATCTTGCCGATCCGCTCCTTGCGACCCTTAGTGCTGTTCAGCACGGTGGTGCCGGCGGTGAGCTTCCCGGAGTAGACGCGGATGTAGGTCAACCGACCCAGGTGCGGGTCAGCGGCGATCTTGTACGCGAGAGCCGCGAACGGATCCGAGTCGCTCGGGTGCCGCTCGATGACGACGGTCTCGTCGCCCGGCTTGAAGCCGTCGATGGCCGGGATGTCCAGCGGTGAGGGCAGGTAGGCGATGACGGCGTCGAGCAGCGGCTGCACGCCCTTGTTCTTGAACGCGCTGCCACACAGCACCGCGGTGATCTGCGAGGACAGCACGGCACGACGGATCGCGGCGTCGATCAACTCGGGGGTCATCGAGGCCTCGTCCTCGGCGAGGAAGGCCTCCATCAGCGTGTCGTCGTACTCGGCGACCAGCTCGATGAGCTCAGCGTGCGCAGTCTGCGCCGCCTCGAGCATGGCGGCCGGGATCTCCTCGATCGTGTAGTCCTCACCGATCGTGGTCTCGCCGCGCCAGGTGAGGGCCCGCATCCGGACCACGTCGACGACACCGAGGAAACCGCCCTCGGAACCGATCGGCAGCTGCAGGATCGCCGGGATGGCGTTCAGACGGCTCTTGATCGTGGAGACGCAGAAGTCGAAACTCGCACCCGTACGGTCGAGCTTGTTGATGAAGCAGATCCGCGGGACCTTGTAGCGGTCAGCCTGACGCCACACGGTCTGGCTCTGCGGCTCCACGCCGGCCACGCCGTCGAAGACGGCGACGGCACCGTCGAGCACGCGGAGCGAACGCTCCACCTCGACGGTGAAGTCCACGTGACCGGGGGTGTCGATGATGTTGATCTGCGTGTCGTGCCAGTGGCAGGTCGTCGCGGCGGACGTGATCGTGATGCCGCGCTCCTGCTCCTGCTCCATCCAGTCCATGGTCGCGGCGCCCTCGTGAACTTCACCGATCTTGTAGTTGATGCCGGTGTAGAACAGGATGCGCTCGGTCGTCGTGGTCTTGCCCGCGTCGATGTGGGCCATGATCCCGATGTTGCGGACCTTGGACAGGTCGGTGTTGATGTCGACAGCCATGTGTTGGCTATTTCCCTCTCATTGGGGCCCGAACCATCAGAACCCGGCGGGCGATAGCCCACCGGTGCTCTGATGACGCGGAGGAAAAAGTGATTACCAGCGGTAGTGAGCGAAAGCCTTGTTGGCTTCGGCCATCTTGTGCGTGTCCTCGCGACGCTTGACCGCGGCACCGAGACCGTTCGAGGCGTCCAGGATCTCGTTCATCAGACGCTCGGACATGGTCTTCTCACGGCGCTGCCGGGCGAAGCTCACCAACCAGCGCATGGCCAGCGTCGTGGCGCGAGCCGGCTTGACCTCGATGGGCACCTGGTAGGTGGCACCACCGACGCGCCGGCTCTTGACCTCGAGGGCGGGACGGACGTTGTCCAGTGCGCGCTTCAGCGTCTGCACGGGATCGATGCCGGTCTTGGTGCGCGTGCCCTCCATGGCGGAGTAGACGATGCCCTGGGCGATCGTCTTCTTGCCGTCCAGGAGGATCTTGCTGACGAGCTGGCTGACCAGAGGCGATCCGTAGACCGGGTCGGCCGGCAACGGGCGCTTCGGGGCGGGACCCTTGCGTGGCATTACTTCTCCTTCTTCGCGCCGTAGCGGCTGCGAGCCTGCTTGCGGTTCTTCACGCCCTGGGTGTCGAGCGAACCACGGATGATCTTGTAGCGAACGCCCGGGAGATCCTTCACACGACCGCCACGAACGAGCACCATCGAGTGCTCCTGGAGGTTGTGACCGACGCCGGGGATGTAGGCGGTGACCTCGACCCCGGACGACAGCCGGACACGAGCGACCTTGCGGAGCGCGGAGTTCGGCTTCTTCGGGGTGGTCGTGTACACACGCGTGCACACGCCACGTCGCTGAGGAGAACCCTTGAGCGCAGGCGTCTTGGTCTTGCTCACCTTGTCCGCGCGGCCCTTTCGGACCAACTGCTGAATTGTGGGCACCGCGTTGTATCTCTTTCTGTCTGTGTTGAGTGGTTGCAACCCGTCGGAGAGCCTCCGTCAAGTCGCTGTGCGAACTCCATCAGCACTGCGACAAACGACCGCGGAAGATTGGGCACGCACAAGGAGTCGGGCAAGCCCGAACACAAGGACTTAGGCTATCTCGTCGCCTCGGTCGGGTCAAAACAAGAGTGCTCAGTCCAAGGTCATGGTCTGCTTCTTGCGGACCAGGTCGAGCGTCTCGTCGTCGAGGTACGCCTCGGCCGCGAGCAGCTGGGGCAAGAGGTCGCGGTCGGTGGTCGTGGCGCGGAACAACAGCGTGATGGTGACGTCGTGGTCCGGCCGCTCGATGACCTCGATGACGTCCCCGGCCTGGATCTGACCCGGGGTGACGACCTTGAGGTAGGCACCCGGACGGGCAGCCGCGGTGAACTGCTTGGCCCAGCCCTTCTCCCCCACCCAGCCACGGAAGGTCGAGCACGGGATGCGGGGGCAGGTGACCTCGAGCTCCAGCTCACCGATCCGCCAGCGTTCGCCGATCCGGGCCTCGTTGACGTCGATCCCGGTGGTCGTCAGGTTCTCTCCGAAGAAACCGTTGGGCAACTCTCGACCGAGCTGGCTCTCCCAAACGTCGAGATCCTCGCGCTGGAAGGCGTACACCGCCTGGTCGTTGCCGCCGTGGTGCTTGCCGTCACCGATGAAGTCGCCGACGAGCCCGCTGCCCAGCCCGGAGGTCTTGCGCCCCGGGTCACGCACCTCCACGGGACCGGCCGTGGGCTCCTTGCCGATCCCTGTCGTCCGGGTGCCCTTGTAGGGATTGGGGAGCGGACGACCGAGATTTACCGATGCGATAGCAGCCACCCCCTCAGGCTAACGAACTCTTTCTGTGTGTCCGCTGTGACTTGCTGAGGCCCCGGCATGAAGGTGACGATTCGGTCGGATCAGGCCTCAGGCCGCCCCTACGGTTGAGCACAGAAGGCGCTTCAACCGGCGTCGGAACTCGAACAGGAAGCAGAAGACGATGCGTGTCAATCACCGCGAGGACGAGCTGGAGAACCACGACCGGGGTCTGGACTACGATCTGCCCCGGCTGCTGCACCGTCGCGGGATGCTCAAGCTCGTCGCCGGAGCCGGGATCGCCGGAGCCGGCCTGGTCACCCTGGGCGCGTGCGCCAGCGCCGACACCACGACCACGGGTACGGCCAGCAGCGCCGCGCCGAGTCGCGGTCCGGGCGGCGCTCCTCCCGGCGGCGAGGGTGGCGGACCCGGCGGCGGCGCCCCGCCGGCCGAGAACGCCGACACGAGCGACACCGCGAACGGGGAGCTGCCCGAGGAGACGGCCGGCCCGTACCCGGGTGACGGTTCCAACGGGGCCAACGTGCTGACCGAGAGCGGCATCGTCCGCAGTGACATCACGTCGAGCTTCGGCTCGAGCACCACGAAGGCGGCGGGTGTGCCGCTGACCGTCACCATGGTCATCAACGACTTCTCCGAGGACAAGGCCGCCATGGCGGGCGCCGCGGTCTACCTGTGGCACTGCGACCGCGACGGCAAGTACTCCCTCTACTCCGACGGCATCACCAACGAGAACTACCTGCGCGGCGTCCAGGAGACCTCGGCCAAGGGCGAGGTGACGTTCACGACGATCTTCCCGGCCGCGTACGACGGTCGCTGGCCCCACATCCACTTCGAGGTCTACCCGAGCCTGGCCAAGGCGACGAACAGCGCCAACAAGGTCGCCACCTCCCAGATGGCCCTGCCCGAGGCGGCCGCCAACGCCGTCTACGCCACGGCCGGCTACGAGCAGAGCGTGACCAACATGAAGAAGACGACCCTCGCGAGCGACAACGTGTTCGGCGACGGCTACGACCTGCAGATCCCGACCGTGACCGGCGACGCGACGACCGGGTACGCCCTGAAGTTCACCTGCGCGGTCTAGTGCCCGCTGATCCGGCGGTAGCGACCGGTCAGGAACCGTGACCGGACCGGGTCCTCCCCCAGCTGGATCTCGATCGCGTACGCCAGCTCGTCCCCGTCGACCGTGAACCGGTGCCAGGCCGCGCCGCGGGGCGTGTGCTTGGTCAGGGTCAGTGTCGAGCTGCTCCACTCGCCCTCGGCCACGGCCGGCGGTTGGCCTGCGGAATCGAAGAGCCACCACAGGATCGGGGCGCCCGCCGGATCGAGCATGAACACCCCGTGGGCCGAGAACTCGGCCCCGTCCGCCCGGACCTGGCGGTAGTCCTGGACGACCACGGCGTCACCCACGTCGAGCTTGAACGTGACCATGGCCCGTGCACTGCTGGCCGGAGCCCACGGCGACGCCGCCTGCTCCTCCACCCCGGTCCAGTTCCCCAGCAGCGGCCAGAACGCCTCGCGCAGACTCAC
>DATDBS010000039.1:0-10331 GCA_036524735.1 Propionibacteriaceae bacterium | reverse complement strand
GCGCATCCTGGCCCGCGCCTGGCTTCACATCATCTGGCACTGCTGGCAAGACAACGTCCCCTACGACCCCTCCCAGCACCGAGCCCTTAACCGAGTCCTGGCCACCCAGAAGAAGGCGGCTTGACATAGGGCTTCTCATCGGATCACCTCGGCGACCAGATCAGCTCCCTCGGACCCGGTGACCACGGCCGTGACCAGGTCGCCGACGACGAGTGATCCGCCGTGGTTCAGCAGCTGCACCGATCCGTCGACCTCAGGACCCTGATGGGCCGCCCGGCCGCCGACCAGTTCGTCGGTCTCCTCGACGAGCACCCGTACGGTCTCACCGACCCGCGATTCCGCGCGTTGGCTGACGAGCTCGTCGGCCAGGTCGGCCACGTGGTTGCGTCGCGCCTCGATCTCGTCGGCGTCGAGCTGGTCTCCGAGTCGGGCCGCCTCGGTCCCGTCCTCGTCGGAGTAGCCGAACACCCCGATCGCGTCCAGGTCAGCCTCGGTCAGGAAGTCGCAGAGCACCTCGACGTCGGCCTCGGTCTCCCCGGGAAAGCCGCAGATCACGTTGCTGCGGATCCCAGCGGTGGGAGCCAGCGCACGGATGGAGGCAATCAGGGAGAGGAAGGACGCTGGATCGCCGAACCGACGCATCCGGCGGAGCAGCTGCGGGGCCGCGTGCTGGAACGACAGGTCGAAGTAGGGCACGACCTTGTCGGTGCCGGCCATGGCCTCGACCAGACTCGGCCGCATCTCCGCGGGCTGCAGGTAGGAGACGCGGATCCAGTCCAGCTCCTCGATCCGGGACAGGTCGGCGAGCAGCTTTTCCAAGGACCGGATGTCGCCGAGGTCCTTGCCGTAGGACGAGGAGTTCTCGCTGACCAGGAAGGCTTCGCGTACGCCGTGGCCGGCCAGCCAGCTGACCTCGTCGACAATCTCGGCCGGTGGCCGGGAGACGTACGCCCCGCGGAAGGCCGGGATGGCGCAGAACGAGCAGCGGCGGTCGCAGCCGGAGGCGATCTTCACCGGCGTCGAAGGCCCACCCTCGAGCCGTCGCCGATAGCTGCGCGGGCCACTGGCCGGGGCAACACCATCGGGGAGGCCGGGGACGGCCGTACGGGTGGCGGCCTCTCTGCGGGCTGCAGGCGCCAGCGGCAGCAGGGTGCGACGGTCACGGGGGACGTGGCTCTGGTGCTGACCGCCGGCCAGGATGTGCTGGAGGCGTTCGCTCACGTCCGCGTAGTCGTCGAAGCCGAGCACGGCGTCGGCCTCGGGCAGCGACTCGGCCAACTCGTTGCCGTACCGCTCAGCCATGCATCCGACCGCGACGACCGCACGGGTCTTGCCGGAGGACTTGAGGTCGGCGGCGGCGAGCAGGGTGTCGACCGAGTCCTTCTTGGCCGCCTCGACGAAGCCGCAGGTGTTCACCATCACGGCGTCAGCGGACTCGGGATCGGCGACCAGACGGAAGCCGCCGTCCTCGAGTCGGGCAGCCAGCTCCTCGGAGTCCACCTCGTTGCGGGCGCAGCCCAGGGTGACCAGGTGGACGGAGAGCAGCTCCGGGGTCGGGGTCGGAACAGGCGGGCGTACGGCAGCAAGAGAATTCGGCATAGCCGTTCCAGTATGACCGATCCGCCCGCCCGCCCCAGGAACCTGCGCCCGGGCTCAGGCTCAGCTGCGCAGGCTCACCACCGTGAACCCGCCCGGCTCGACGACGACCTGGCGTGACGTGGGCAGGCTCGCCCGCGCCACCAGCCGACCGGACCGGTCGTACCGCGACACGGTTGCCGGCCCGCTGACCGCGGTCCGAACCGAGGTCGACCGGCCCGCGATGGAGTGCAGGAGCTCGGTGCGCCCAGCGCTCGCGGAGAACCGGGCCCGAGAGATCAACGGCCGGACCAACACTGCATCCAGGTCGACCGTGTCCCGGGACGCCCGAACGGTGAGCGTGTCTGCGTCCGCCGGCAGGCGTCGTTCGAGAGTGCGGGGCAGCAGGGCCCCGGGCACGGCCGAGATGCCCTGGGGACCGATCCCGTGCCGCAGCCGCCCGAGCTCAATCCCGCCGGCGCTCCACCGGGTCCGGGCCTGACCGTCGACCTCCAGCCAGCTGACCGGCTCGAGCACCCGGGCCTGGCTGCTCGAGGGCAGTTCGAGGCTGGCCTGCTCACCGCGGTCCAGCCGCAGGAAGGCTCCCCCGCTGTACGCCGACTCCCCGGTCCACGAAGACTCCGGTCGCACCACCTCTCCGGTGGTGTCGGTCGACGTCTCGACCTCGACACTGGTGAGGCCGTCGACGTCCGGAGCGGCCCGCCAGCTGAGCGCCTGGGACCGGACCGCAGGGTGCGCGTCGAGCGCGATCATGGTCAGCAGACCATGGATCGTCGACTCGGCGCCGCTGTTGCGGTTGATCGTGCCGTCAGGGGCCAACCCGTCGTAGGTGACGCCGGTGGTCGGGTCGTACATGGGCTCGCTGGAGCGGTTCGCCCCGAAGAACCAGGCCGCGTCCATCGCGGCCAGGGATCGCAGCCCGGGGAGCTCGGCCGCGTCGGCGGTGGCGAGCAGGTTCTGCACCCGGGAGTCGATCCCGTAGGCGATCTGGGTCCGGTCGGTCAGGCCGGGGTTCCAGCCGTTGTCCGGTCCCCCAGAGGTGATCACCGTGGGGTCGAAGGAGACCGCCTCGGTGACCGCGGGCCGGAGCAGCTTCGGACTGTCCAGCGCCACCGAGCCGCGGGCCAGGGCTCCGGACATCTGCGAGGACCAGGCGTGCCAGACCGAACGGGACTCCGCCCAGGGCAGCACCGCCCCGTACGGCCACCCCGAGCGTTCGGTGGCCATGGCGGCCACCCCGGCCAGCAGCTGGCGGAGCGCGGTGCGGGAGACGCGATCGCCGGGAGCAGCCTCGACGTAGGCCGCGAGACCGAGTGCAGCCTCGGCCGAGACGTCCGCACCGTTGACGATCAGCCACGCCGGCACGCGACGTCCGTCACTCACGGTGTAGTCCCCGTAACGGCTGAGCACGTCCCGCTGGACCGCACCCACGGACAGCTGCAACCGCTGTTGCAGGAACGCAGCAAATCGCGGATCGCTGTCGACGAAGGCTGCGTAGCCCTCGCCCAGGGCCCAGATCGTCCGGGCCTGCCAGTAGCTGGGGCCCGAGTCCGACGGATCCGGTAGCTCGACCGGCTCGGGACTGCGGTTCAGGGTGCCGTCGGACTGCATCCATAGGACGACGTTGCCCCGGTTGGCGCCGGTGGCCGTCTGCAGGTAGGTGATCGAGCGGAGCAACTCGTACGCCTTGTCCCGGCTCGCGGTGTCGCCGCTCAGCCGCCACTGCCGCACGTAGACCACGGCGGCTCGGGCCACGTCGTCGGCGTTGTAAGCGCCTTGACCGTAGTAACCCGTGGCGGGGTCGAACGGGCCGCCGCCGACCCGGGCGAAGGTGCCGCCGGGGCGCGCGTCGGCGTACGTCCACGGCATCACCAACGCGGGCTCGCGGTCGAGCCGGTAGGTCGTGTGCTCTGCGGTCACTGGCGGTGTGACGTCGTCGAGCAGGAAGTCGAGGTGGGCGGTGTTGGTCACCGCCGTGGCCCGAGCCTGGGCCGGGAGGCCGGTGACGGCACCCGCCCCCAGCAGCGTGGCCAGGGTCAGCAGGACGAACAGCAGCCGGCGTACCGGGGCGAGCAGGGTCATCAGAGTTCCTCGTCGTCGAGGGGTGGGTGGAACGGTGGATCAGGCGGCCCCGTCGAGACGGGCCACGCCGATCTTGGAGTCCGCCATCCCGTAGAAGACGAAGTGCACGCCGTCCACGGTCTCGATGGCGGTGGGGAAGACCACGTTGGGCACGATTCCGGAGCGCTCGTCACCGGTCTCGGCTGAGAGCAGCGGGGTGCGGGTCCGGGAGCGGACGACCCAGGGCCGGTCGCCGTCGAGGATCATCGCTCCGGCGGCGTAGTTCACCTGCTGCTGCTGGGCGAAGGCCCGGACGATCACCCCGGTCACTCCGTGGTGGATGACCAACCAGCCCTCCGGCACCCGCAGCGGAGCCGGTCCCCCGCCGATCTTGAGCGCCTCGAACGGATGCTCCGGCCCGGCCAGGAAGCGGTGTTGCGACCAGGAGGTCAATGCGTCCAGGTCAGCCTGGACCGCGGCCAACGGCACGAACGAGATCCAGATGCTGTCCCGACCGTCGGGCACCCCGGGTGGGGGTTGGCGTCCCTGACCCACCGCGACCTCGTCGAGGTCCCACATCGGCCGGTGCAGCACGGCGAGGCTCGGGGTCCCGTCCGGGGCCCTCACCGGTTCGGCGAAGAAGGCGGCGTCCTTGTTGTGGAACAGGTTGAGGTCGGAATCGAGGCTGTCGTCGTACCCGAAGTGCACAGGACCGTGCCGCACCCACTCCCGCAGGTCGGTCGAGGTGGCCACCGCCGTACGCGGTCCCAACGGCCCGAACGCGATGTAGGTCATCACGTGTCGTTCGAGCGCTGCGACCCAGGTCACCCGGGGGTCTTCGACCCCACCGTGACCGACCCCGCGCTCCCAGCTGCGGTCGGCCTCGAGCACCACGCCTTCCCGGTGGACCGAGACCGGGACGCCGTCGACCACCTCGACCCGGGCGAGACCGATCCGGGAGACGTTCCCGGCGGCCACCAACCGGGGCAGCAGGTAGAGCTGCCCGTCCGGACCACGCCCCGACCCCGGATTGAGGACCCCCTCGACCTCGAGGGCGTTGCCCGGCTCAGGGGTCATCACCACGCCCACCCGGGTCAAGCGGTACGGGAACTCCGATGACGGCTCGACGAGCACCTCAGGTTCGGGCGCCGCGGTCATCCCTTGACCCCCGACCCGAGGTCGGTGGAGGTGAAGTAGCGCTGGAACACGATGAACAGGATGACCACCGGCGCTGCCAGCACCACCGCCCCGGCCATGGCCGCTCCGAAGGGGTTCGCCGCGGTCGCCGAGACGTTGGTGATGTAGTTGGCCAGCGACACGGCGAGCGGCTGCATGTCGGCCCGCTTGGTGATCAGGAACGGCCACAGGAACTCGTTCCACGGCCCGATGAAAGTCAGCAGGATCACCGTCACCAACGCCGGACGGACCAGGGGCAGGGCGACCCTGGTCAGCAACCCGAGCTCCCCCGCCCCGTCGATGCGGGCGGCCTCGAACAGCTCCTTGGGGACCTGCAGGAAGTACTGCCGGAAGATGATCACCGCGGTCGAGTTGATCGCGAACGGCAGGATCATCCCCAGGTAGTTGTCGGCCAGCCCGTAGTTGCGGGCGATGAGGACGTAGAGCGGGATGACCAGGAGCTGGAACGGCACCACCTGCACGAGCAGAGCGAGCGCGAAGGTCGCCCCCCGACCGCGCCACTGCAGCACCGCCAGCGCATAGCCGACGAGCACGGCGAAGACCACGGTGCACACCACCACCCCGCCGGTGAAGATGCCGGAGTTCACCAGCCCGGTCAGCAGGCTGATCCGGGAGTCGATGGCCTGGTAGTTGGCCCCGGTGACGTTGGCCGGGTGTGGGAAGGCCCCGGTCAGGGACTGGTCAGGTTCGAGCTGGAGCGAGCCGATGACCATGTAGTAGAAGGGGAACAGGAACACGAGGGCTCCGATCCCGAGGATGACGCCGCGCAGCACGCGGGCTGGTGTGCTCATCAGTCCCTCCCGCCGGCGAACCGGTTCTGCAAGAGCGCGATGGCCAGGGTCCCGATGACCAACACGATGCCGATGGCCGCGGCGTACCCGGGTTTGCCCTGTTCGATGCCCTGTTGGTACATGATCAGCACCGGCGAGGTGGACGCCCCGTTCGGTCCACCGCCCCCGGTCAGCAGGTAGGGCTCGGTGAACAGGTTGGCCCCGGTCACCGTGGCGACCACGAGCACGAGCACGGTGGCCGGCCGGACGCCCGGCACGGTCACGTTCCAGAAGCTCGCCGCGACCCCGGCTCCATCCGTGGCCGCGGACTCGTAGAGCTCGTTGGGCACGTTCTGCAACGCGGCCAGGTAGAGCAGGATGAAGAAACCCATCTGCTTCCAGGTCACGAAGAACGCGATCGAGGGCATCGCCCAGGTCGAGTTGATCAACCAGGTGGGGTCGGGGGCCAGCGGCCCGAGCAACCGGTTGATCAGACCCGACCCGCTGAACAGGAAGATCCAGACGGCGACGACCGCGACGCCCGCGGTCACGTACGGCACGTAGAAGGCGACCCGCAGAAACGTGCGAGCCCGGACCACCTTGTTCAAGAGCGTGGCCAGCAGCAGCGACAAGAACACGGTCAGCGGCACGTTGATGACCAGGAAGATCCCCACGTTGACGAACGAGCGGCGTACGGCCGGGTCGGTGAAGACCTGAACGTAGTTCTCCAGCCCCACGAAGGGCCGCTCCACCCGGGCACCCGGAGCGGCGAAGAAGTAGTCGTGGAAGGACATGTAGCCCGCGAAGACCAGAGGGTAGGCGAAGACCACGGCGACGAACACCAGGTACGGCGCACTGAACAGCAGCCCGAGGGGGTGCTTGCCGAGCAGCCCACTCTTCGTACGCCGCCGCGGTGGCGGCGCGGCACCGGGAGCGACGGCGGTCGCCGTACCCGGTTGGGCGAGGTCGGTCATGCTCAGTTCTCGCCGGCCAGCTGGGTGACCTTGTCCGCGGCGGCCTGCAGGGCGGGCCCCACCTCGCCGTCGCCGGCGATCACCGACTTGGTGTACGCGTCACGCAGGGTCTGGAGCATCTCCACGGTGTGCGGGCCGCCGGGGACCTCGACCGTGCGGGCCGCCTGGCTGCCGAACTGCTGATAGGAGGGATTCTCCTTGAAGTAGTCGGCGAAGGCGGTCGAGACGTCGACCCGCAACGGCATCTGGCCGGTGCCGTCGAGCAGCTTCGCGTCCTGCTCCTTGCTGGTCGCGAACTTCAGGACCTCCCACGCCGTGCCCTGGTTCGCGCACGCAGTGAACAGGCCTACGTTCTTGGCGTCGCTGAAACTCCAGGTCTGGTCGGCCGCGGTGCCGGCCTGGGTCGGGACCGGGACCGAACCCCAGTTCACCTTGTCCTTGTAGACCGCGATCGCCCACGGACCGACGATGGCCATGGCCGAGTTCTTGTTCGCGAACGAGTCACCCTGGACGGTCTCCTTGCCGGCGAGCCCCTCGCTGTAGAGGGTCTTCCAGAAGGTCGCGACGTCGATGCCGGCCTGGTCGGCGAAGGTCGCCTTGCCGTCGCTGACCAGCGACTTCCCGTTGGTCGCGGCGGCGTACAGGGGCATGAAGTCGAACTGGCTCTGGAAGAACTCGCTCGTCGGGGCCGGGTAGATCGCGAACGGCGCGGCTCCGGAGGACTTGATCTTGCGGGCGGCGGTGAGGAACTCGTCGTACGTCGAGAGCTTGGGGTTCTCGGCGTCCAGCCCGGCCTTCTTGAACAGGTCCTTGTTGTAGAAGATCATCACCGGGTTCGACTTCCAGGGCAGCTGGTAGAAGCCGCCGTCACTGGCCTTGTACTGGTCAGCCACCGCTCCGCTCCGTTCAGCGATGTAGCTGGCCCCGTCCGGGAAGGTGGCCAGGTTGACCAGACCGCCCTGACGCTGGAACTGCCCGACAGCCGAGGGTGCGGTGTTGAAGACCAGGCAGGGTGCGGTGCCGGCGGTGATCGCGGCGCCGATCACCTCTTCGCTGCTCTTGCCCGCCGGGATCTCCTGGCCGGTGATCTGCTGGTCGGCGTGGGCTGCGTTCCACTCGGTCACCATGGCTTTGCCCCAGGCGACCTCCTGCTCGTTGTTGGAGTACCAGACGGTGATCGGGCCCTTGGCGGCCTGCGCCTCGGAGGCCGAGCCTCCGCCTCCGCCTCCTCCGCCGCCGCAGGCGGCCAGGGTCAGGGTGAGGGCAGCAGCCGTGGTCAGGGTCAGGACTTTCAGGGTGCGACGGTGCACGGTGTTCTCCTAGGTCGAGCGAGTCGTGGCGGATCGAGATGTTGGTGGGCTGGCGGGGTCTGGCGGCGGTGGCGAGTCGCTAGGGCGGGGCGCCTGTGGACTCCCGAACCAAGAGCCCAGCGGGGGCGAGCTCGAGGTCGTCGGCCGACCCGTCACCGACCAGCCGCAACAGGGTTCGGGCGGCGGCGATCCCCCAGGCCAGCGGGTCTGCGACCACGGTGGTCAACCGGGGGAAGACATGGCGACCGAGCTCACTGCCGTCGAAGCCGACGACCGAGACGTCCTCGGGAACCCGGAGGCCCCGCTCGTACAGCACCGCCATCCCGGCGATGGCCATCAGGTCGCTGGCGTAGACGATCGCGGTTGGCGGGTCGGACCGGTCCAGGAGCACGCCGGTCGCGACGGCGGCCTGGGCTGCGCTGAAGTCGGTTTCGACGACGAGATCGGCGGCGCGACGGGCCGTCGCCAACGCGGTCACGGCCGAGTCCCGCCGTCGGCGACCGTGGACCATGTCCGGGTCCCCGGCCACGTAGCCGATCCGGTGGTGTCCGAGCTCGAGCAGGTGCGCCACGGACGCGACGACCCCGGCGGAGTCATCCAGGCCGACCACCGGACACGGGCGGACCGTCCCGGGGTGGCCGATGGCCACGGCGGGCAGACCCAGCTCAGCCAGCAGGTCGAAGCGTGCGTCGTGGCAGCGCAGGTCGGTCAGGAACACCCCGTCGACCCGCGCGTCGAGGGCCAGGGTCCGGTACGTCCGCAGCTCGGCCTCCTCGTCGGGCACCAGGCTGAGGACCAGGACCTGCCCCATCTCGGCCAACACGGTCTCGACCCCGGCGATGAAGGCCGGGAAGAACGGGTCGGTGGAGAGCACCTGGGGTTCCCGGCGCAGGACCAGACCCAGGGCGAAGGCTCGGCGGGTGGTCAGCGAACGTGCGGCGGGGCGAGGTCGCCAACCCAGCTCGTCCACGGCGGCCCGCACCCGCTCCCGGGTCTGCGGCGCGACGCCCGGTCGGTCGTTGACCACGAACGACACCAGGCCTTTGCTGACGCCGGCCCGACGCGCCACGTCGGCGATGGTCGGTCGGCGTTCATCCAACACAGTCCGTCTCAGCCCCGTTGCTCGTTTAAACCGGTTTAGGTGGACGCTATACCCACCACCGGCGCGGCGCAACGGGCCGGCCGCGCGCCGGGTTCGACCGGCTCGGGCAACGGTGGGACGATCGGGGGCGATGACTCTCAGCGACCAGATCCCCAGCCGGCCCGACGCGGACTCGATCTTCGAGGCCTTCACCGGCTGGGCCGACGATCGTGGACTCACCCTCTACCCCGCCCAGACCGAGGCCCTGATCGAGCTCGTGTCCGGCAACAACGTGATCCTGTCGACCCCGACCGGCTCGGGCAAGAGCCTGGTCGCCACCGGGGCGGAGTTCGCCGCCTTGGCCGGCGGCGGTCGTACCTTCTACACCGCCCCGATCAAGGCCTTGGTCTCGGAGAAGTTCTTCGCCGCAGCCGAGATCTTCGGCACCGACCAGGTCGGGATGATGACCGGCGACGCCAGCGTCAACCCGAGCGCTCGGATCATCTGCTGCACGGCCGAGATCCTGGCCAACATCGCGCTGCGCGAGGGGGCCGACGCCGACGTCGCCTGCGTGGTCATGGACGAGTTCCACTTCTACGCCGACCCGGACCGCGGCTGGGCCTGGCAGGTCCCCATGCTCGAGCTGCCGAAGGCCCAGTTCCTGCTCATGTCAGCCACCCTCGGCGACGTCGAGCACTTCCAGACCGACCTGACCCGGCGTACCGGGCGGCCGACCGCCGTCGTCAGTTCGGCCGAACGCCCGGTCCCGTTGCACTACGAGTACGTGACCACGACCCTGCTCGAGACGATCGAGGAGCGCCTGAGCACCCACCAGGCGCCCATCTACGTGGTCCACTTCAGCCGCGCGGCCGCCATCGAGCAGGCCCAGGCCCTGAACAGCCTCCGGGTCTGCACCCGGGAGGAGAAGGACCAGATCGCCGAGCTGATCGGCAGCTTCCGCTTCAGCGCCGGCTTCGGCAAGACGTTGTCCCGGTTGGTCCGCAACGGGATCGGCGTGCACCACGCCGGGATGCTGCCCAAGTACCGCAGACTCGTCGAACTGCTGGCCCAGGCCGGACTGCTCAAGATCATCTGCGGCACCGACACCCTCGGGGTGGGGATCAACGTGCCCATCCGGACCGTGCTGCTCACCTCGCTCAGCAAGTACGACGGCATCCGCCCCCGCCTGTTGACCGCACGGGAGTTCCACCAGATCGGCGGCCGGGCGGGCCGGGCGGGGTACGACGCCGCCGGCACCGTCACCGTGCAGGCCCCGGATCACGTGGTCGCCAACGAGAAGGCGCTCGCCAAGGCCGGGGACGACCCGAAGAAGCGCCGCAAG
>DATDBS010000038.1:0-17758 GCA_036524735.1 Propionibacteriaceae bacterium | reverse complement strand
GGCTGCCCCTCGCCTCGCGGCGTCAGCGATCAGACCGGCCGTTCTGCACGAGCGTCAAGTGCTTCTAACTGGGCCGGAATGACTCGCCAGCGTGCGAAGCGGCGTGACGAGCTTCGCCGTTCAGGTCGCAGCGACTGTTCGCGCACACCCCGATGTCCGGTCAGGGTGCGGACGAGCGCTCTTGTAGGCAGGCGACCACAAGGAGCGACACGATGACCACGTACCCGAGGCATGGGCGACTCATGACCATCTCTGCGGCAGCTGAGTACGCGGATGTGCACCCGGTGACCCTGCGCCGGTGGGTGGCTGCGGGGCGACTCCCGGCATACCGAGTGGGGCCGCGACTGCTCAAGATCGACCTCGATGACCTGGAGTCGTTCATCCGGCCGATTCCGGTCACAGGCCGCTGACCTGCAGAATCATTCCCCACGTTCACCCCACGACGGGGGGATAAACTAAGCCCCTGACCGACGTCTCCGCAGGTCAGGGGCTGTTTATTGCTGGTGGGCGATACTGGGTTTGAACCAGTGACCTCTTCCGTGTCAAGGAAGCGCGCTACCGCTGCGCCAATCGCCCGTGCTGGTGGATCTTAGTTCGAGGTGGGTACGGGATTTGAACCCGTGTACACGGATTTGCAGTCCGTTGCCTCGCCTCTCGGCCACTCCACCAAACTTCACCCGGGGGAGACCCTCCCCAGATTTAATGGAGTGAACTCCGAGCGGACGACGAGATTCGAACTCGCGACATCCACCTTGGCAAGGTGGTGCTCTACCAGCTGAGCTACGTCCGCATGCTTTCCTGCCCCCGGTTGCCCGGTGGAGGCGCGATTGGAAACCTTAGCCGAGACTCCGTTCGGAGTCCAAACCCGTCGCCCCTCGGCGTGCCGAGCGAGTCCCGCAAGATCAACTTCTGCCGGACTACCCTGGCCGCATGTCGCTCCTGTCCCGTACCGCCCCGAGCTCGGGCCACGTCACCATCTGGGCCAACGGTCGCCTGTTCGGCGATCCCGACGACGCGGTGATCTCGGTCCGCGACCACGGTCTCGTGGTCGGGGACGGGGTGTTCGAGGCCCTCAAGGTGACCGCCGCCGGACCGTTCGCCGTCCAGCGGCACCTGAATCGGCTGACCCGGTCGGCGGCCGCCATGGGGCTTCCGGCTCCCGACCACGCGCTGGTCCGGACGGGGATCGCGGCCGCGCTGGAAGGGCGTGCGTTCACCCACGGCAAGATCCGGATCACCTACACCGGCGGGCCGGGGCCGCTGGGATCGCAGCCGGCGTACGGCCCCACCACCCTCGTGGTGGCCGCTGAACCCGTCGCTCCGCCTTCGCCGACGGGCACGCTCGTCACTGCCCCGTGGCGACGCAACGAGCACGGTGCGCTGACCGGGGTGAAGTCCACGTCGTACGCCGAGAACGTGCTCGGTCTCGCGTACGCCATCGAACGCGGTGCGAGCGAGTCGATCTTCCTGAACACCGCCGGCGACGTCTGCGAGGGGACGGGGACCAACGTCTTCTGCGTGTACGGCTCTGAGGTCGTCACCCCGCCGCTGAGTGCCGGCGCGCTGGCGGGGATCACCCGCGAGCTGCTGCTCGAGTGGGCCGACATCGTCGAGCGCGATGTGACCCCGGCTGAGGCGCTGGCCGCCGACGAGGTGTTCGTCACGTCGTCCCTGCGGGACGTTCAGCCCGTGACCCGGTGGGACGACACTGATTTCCCGGCTGACGGCCCGATGACCGCTCGTTTGGCTCGGGTTTTCGCGAACCGGTCCGGGGCCGACCTCGACCCCTGAGCGGAAGCCGATCATGGGTCGGGTCGCACGGTTCTGACCGCCTGCTCCGATGGGATATGGTGGTCGTCGCCCTCCGGGGCAACCCAGGAGACTGGGGCGATTGGCGCAGTGGTAGCGCGCTTCGTTCACACCGAAGAGGTCACTGGTTCGAACCCAGTATCGCCCACCAGAATCACTGCCCGCGCTGTCACGCGTGATTGCCGAGGCGGGGTCGGGCATTCGAGGGTGCAGGGGGCGCAATCCCTTCGGGGCCTTCGACAAGCTCAGGGCGCGGGACCTCGAAGGATGGCTAGAGCTGTCGGGGTGCAACCCCTTGGGCCTTCGACAGGCTCAGGGCGCAGACGGCCTTTCCAAGCCTAGGGTGCGCTACCACGGTGCGTGCGGTGCGGCGACCTGCGTCGCCGGGCGCAAAACCTGACGGCCCTCCGACGTATGCGGTCTAGGCTTACCGAGTCCATCAGACCCGAGAGAGGAACGGAACGTGTCCAGCATGTCGATCACCCTTGCCGCCGCAGACGTACGTGAGCAGCAGGTGGTGGAGACCACGACCACCGGTCTCGATCTTTTCGGCACGGACCGCACCGTTCTGGCCGTACGCGTCAACGGGGAGCCCCGCGACCTCCACCTGACGCTGTCCGAGGGGGACGTCGTCGAGCCCATCGACATCGCCAGCCCCGACGGGCTCGCCATCTTGCGTCACTCGGCCGCTCACGTGGCCGCCCAGGCCGTGCAGGCCCGCCACCCCGAGGCCAAGCTCGGCATCGGACCGCCCATCACGGACGGCTTCTACTACGACTTCGACCTGGCCGAGCCGTTCACGCCCGATGACCTGCGTGAGCTCGAGAAGGCCATGCAGCGGATCGTCAAGGAGCGGCAGCGCTTCCGCCGGCGTGAGGTCAGCGACGACGAGGCCCGCGCCGAGCTGGCCGACGAGCCCTACAAGCTCGAGCTGATCGCCGACAAGAGCACGGCGGCCGACAGCGACGACGACGGAGCCAGTGTCGAGGTCGGCGCCGGCGGTCTGACCATCTACGACAACCTGCGTCGCGACGACTCCGTGGCCTGGTTCGACCTGTGCCGCGGCCCGCACGTGCCGCACACGGGTTACATCCCGGCGTTCGCGCTGACGCGCAACTCGGCCGCGTACTGGCGTGGTGACCAGAAGAACAATCAGCTGCAGCGGCTCTACGGCACGGCTTGGCCGAGTCGTGAGGCGCTGAAGGACTACCAGTACCGGCAGGAGCAGGCCGCGCTCCGCGACCACCGCAAGCTGGGGATCGAGCTGGACCTCTTCAGCTTCCCCGATGAGCTCGGCTCCGGTCTGGCTGTTTTCCACCCGAAGGGTGGGGTGATCAAGCGGGAGATGGAGGACTACGTCCGGCGTCGCCACATCGAGGAGGGCTTCCAGTACGTCGGCACGCCGCACGTCAGCAAGGAGGGTCTGTTCCACACGTCCGGGCACCTGCCGTACTACAAGGACACGATGTTCCCGCCGATGGAGTTCGAGGGATCGGACTACTACCTCAAGGCGATGAACTGCCCGATGCACAACCTGATCTTCCGCTCCCGCGGGCGGTCTTACCGTGAGCTGCCGCTGCGGCTGTTCGAGTTCGGCTCGGTCTACCGCTACGAGAAGTCCGGTGTGGTGCACGGCCTGACCCGGGTCCGCGGCATGACGCAGGACGACTCCCACTCTTACGTCACGGCCGAGCAGGCGCCCGGTGAGATCAAGCACCTGCTGAACTTCGTGCTGGGGCTGCTGCGGGACTTCGGCCTGAACGACTACTACCTCGAGCTGTCCACCCGTGACGACTCCAAGCCGGACAAGTTCGTCGGCTCTGATGACCAGTGGGCGACGGCGACGGCGGTGCTGGAGCAGGTGGGGGTCGAGACCGGGCTCGACCTGGTCCCCGACCCGGGTGGCGCGGCGTTCTACGGTCCCAAGATCTCCGTTCAGGCGCGTGACGCGATCGGGAGGACGTGGCAACTCTCGACCATTCAGTACGACTTCAACCAGCCCGCGGGCTTCGGCCTCGAGTACCAGGCGGCTGACGGCACGCGGCAGCAGCCGGTGATGATCCACTCGGCCAAGTTCGGCTCGATCGAGCGGTTCATCGGGGTGCTGGTCGAGCACTACGCCGGTGCGTTCCCTCCGTGGTTGGCCCCGGTCCAGGTCGTCGGGATCCCGGTGGCGGGGGAGTACAACGGCTATCTCGAGCAGATAGCCGCGCAGCTGGCGGCAGCGGGCGTACGGGTCGAGGTCGACACGTCCGACGACCGGATGCAGAAGAAGATCCGGAACGCGCAGAAGTCCAAGGTGCCCTACATGCTCATCGCGGGTGGCGAGGACGCCGCCGCCGGTGCGGTCTCGTTCCGCTACCGCGACGGCACCCAGCGGAACGGGGTCCCGGTCGCCGAAGCCGTCGCGGAGATCTCCGACGCCATCGCCCGACGTATCCAGGTCTGATGACAGGGCGGCAGGATGTCTGAGGGTGAGGTGCAGGTCGAGGATGGGTACGCCCGCGTGCCCGATGCCTTCGAACGACTCTGGACCCCGCACCGGATGGTCTACATCAACGGCCAGGACAAGCCGGTCACGCCGAAGTCGGCGGACTGCCCGTTCTGCACCATCCCGGAGCGGGACGACCGCGACGGCCTGGTCGTGCACCGGGGTGAGCTGGCGTACGTGGTCCTCAACCTCTACCCCTACTCACCCGGACATCTGCTCGTCTGCCCCTACCGGCACGTCGCGGACTACCCCGAGCTGACCGAGCCGGAGACCGCCGAAGTCGCTGCTCTGAGCCAGCAGGCGATGCGCGTGCTGCGGGCGGCGAGCGCACCGCACGGGTTCAACCTCGGGCTGAACCAGGGAGCGGTCGCCGGCGCAGGCATCGCCGCCCACCTGCACCAGCACGTGGTGCCGCGCTGGTCCGGCGACGCCAACTTCCTGCCGGTGATCGGTCAGACCAAGGCGCTGCCGCAGCTGCTCGACCAGACCTGGGAGATCGTCACCGGCGCCTGGGCTGCGTCGATCGCGGACGGGCGCTGATGCTGGAACGCTTCCGCGGCCTGTCGGCCGCGCTGCTCGGACCGATCGCCCGTCTCCTGATCAAGCTCGGCGTCTCCCCGGATGTCGTCACCATCGCCGGCACGATGGGCGTCGTCCTCGGAGCGCTGATCTGCTTCCCACAGGGGTGGCTGTGGCAGGGCGTCGTCGTGGTCACGATCTTCGTCGTCTCGGACATGATCGACGGGTTGATGGCCAAGATCACCTCCACGTCCAGCAACTGGGGTGCGTTTCTGGACTCCACCTCGGACCGCCTCGGTGACGCCGCCGTCTTCGGGGGCATCCTGCTCTACTTCGCCTACACCCAGGACGACATCTTGTGGGCCGGCATCGCGCTGGCCGGACTGGTGTTCGGGCAGTGGACGTCTTACGTCAAGGCGCGGGCCGAGAGCCTGGGCTTCACCTGCTCGGGCGGACTCGCTGCCCGGGCGGACCGGTTGGTCATCATCCTGGCCGGTGCGTTGCTGGCTGGGTTCGGGGTCCCCTACGTCCTCGAGATCGCGGTGGCCGCGCTGGCGCTGGCCAGCATGATCACCGTGTTCCAGCGCATCGGCCAGGTTCGCCGGCAGGCGCTCGCCGCGGCGCATGCCTGACCACGACGTTGATCCGCTCCCGAAGCGCTGGGCGCTGTCGGCGCTCTACCGGGTCGGTTGGCACCTCGGCCCTCGGATCCCCGCCCGGGCCCGATCTGGTCTGGCTCGTCTCGGCGCTCGACAGGCGATGAGACGGCCCGCCGGTCTCGCAGAGTTCAGGCGCAACCTCGGACTCGCCGGGGCCGGGCCGGTCACCGATGAGCTCGTCCGGGTCGGGGTGGAGTCCTACCTCCGCAACTTCTTGGAGGTCTTCGCACTACCCGGCTGGAGCCGCGCTGAGGTCATCCGGCGGGTGCGCACGGTCGACGAGCACCACCTGAGGGAGGCGTACGCCGGCACGGGCGCGGTGATCGCCCTGCCGCACAGCGGCAACTGGGACCTGGCGGGTGCCTGGGCCTGCGCCACCGGGATGCCGGTCACCGCGGTGGCCGAGGCGCTGGACGGGCCCGAGTTCGCTGCCTTCACCCGGTTTCGGCGCTCACTCGGGATGGAGATCGTCACCCACACCGACCCGCACGCCATCGCCGACCTGATCGCGGCCGTCAAGAACCGGCGGCTGGTCTGCCTGATGGCGGACCGGGACCTGCTCGGCACCGGTCTGCCGGTCAGCTGGCGGGACCAACCGGTGACCATGCCCGCCGGACCGGCGCTGGTGGCCCGGCGTACGGGGGCGGCCCTCGTCCCGGCCGTCTGCCGGTTCGAGCCGGACGGCATGGTCATCACCTTCGGTGCCCCCGTGCTGGCCCGCCCCGGTCGGGACGGACTGACGGCGATGACCCAGGACGTGGCCACGTTCTTCGCCGACCAGATCGCCCAGCAGCCCGAGGACTGGCACCTGATGCAGCCCTTCTTCCCGCAGGTCGAGGTGGCCGGAGCATGAGCAGCGGGTTGCGGATCGGGCTGGTCTGCCCCTACTCCTTCGACACCCCCGGTGGGGTGCAGAACCACGTCGTCGGGCTGGCCCGGCACCTGCGCGACGCCGGCCATCAGCCGTACGTCCTCGCCCCGGGTGAGCTCGGCCGAGCCGCCACCGCGCTGGACGTCTCCCACTTCACGACCGCCGGGAGCGCCATTCCGGTCCGTTACAACGGTTCGGTGGCGAGGGTCAACTTCGGGCCGCTCAGCGCGGCTCGGGTCCGCCGCTGGCTCCGGTCGCAGCCCTTCGACCTGCTGCACATCCACGAGCCGATCACGCCCAGCATCGCGATCCTGGCCCTGTGGGCGGCCGAGACGCCCGTGGTCGCGACGTTCCACACCGCGACGCCGCGGTCCCGGTCGATGCAGCTCGCCGGGGGTGCGATGCGGGCCTCGATCGAGAAGATCGACGCAGGGATCGCGGTATCCGAGTCGGCGCGCAACGTCGTCATCCAACACCTCGGTCGCGACTCCGTGGTGATCCCCAACGGGTTCGACTTCGCCGACTTCGCGTTCCCCTTGCCGACGGTTGGGCGGTGGCGAGGCGGAGCTGGGCCGCGCCTGGTCTTCCTCGGACGGGTGGACGAGCCGCGCAAGGGATTCGAGGTGCTGCTCGCCGCCGGCCCTCTGATTCGCGAGCGCCACCCGGACCTCGAAGTGGTCGTGGCGGGGCAGGGCAGTCGAATGCTGCCGTCCTGGTGCCGGTCCGTCGGGGAGATCAGCGACGCGGAGAAGGTCGCGCTGCTCGCCTCGGCTGACGTGTTCGTCGCCCCGCACCTGGAGCGGGAGAGCTTCGGCATCGTGCTGCTCGAGGCGATGGCCAGCGGGGCGACTGTGGTGGCGTCCGACCTCGCCCCCTTCCTCGATCTGCTCGGTCCTGCGCCTGGGACCGACGGGGTGGCGCTCGGTGAGCTGTTCACGCGGGGCGACTCCGCAGCGCTTGCCGCCGCCGTGAACCGGGTGTTGGACCGGCGCGACGACGACCGAGCCCGGCGCGCGCAGCAGTCGGCGAAGCGCTACGACTGGTCGTTGGTCGGACCCGCGATCACCACGGTCTACGAGGCTGCCCTCGCCGTGGCCGGTCCGGACCACGCTCGCGAGGAGGTCTCGTGAACGGTCTGCAGATCGTCTTCCTGGTGCTGGTCATCCTGCTGTCGGCGGGTTGGCGGCTGAGCTGGATGGCGACCCGACTCGACCGGGCGCACTACCGGGTCGAACGCGCCTGGGCGGCGCTCGATGCTGCCCTGGTCCGGCGGGCGCAGCGCGCGGCGGAATTGGCCTGCTCACCGAGCCTGGACCCGGCGGCGGCCGTGCTGTTGTCCGACGCCGCGGCGGCCGCCCTCGAACCAGAGCTTGCACCCGGCGAACGCGAACGGGCCGAGAGCGACCTGAGTCATGTGCTGGCACTCGTCGTACCGGGTCGGATGTGTGACGAGCAGGACCGTGCGAGCCTGGTCCGCCGTCTGCACAACGATGCCGTACGCACGGCGCGATCGCTCCAGCAACGGCGTACCGTGCGAGTTTTCCGGTTGGCCGGACGCGCAGGCCCACCGCGAACCTTCGAGATGGCGGACCCTCGGGAACTAGGGTGGCCTCGTGGAGGGGCGTGATGGGTCGGCGTCGACGCCTGACGTCCAGCCGCCCACGCTGACTGACTCCGCTGCCGAGTCGCCGCTCTACGACACCGACCGGGTCTGGACCCTGCCGAACGTGTTGAGCATCCTCCGGCTGGCCGGGATCCCGTTGATGGTCTGGTTGATCGTGGGACCGCAGGCGGACCTGGTGGCCGTCCTGGTGCTCGCGGCCGCCGGCTTCACCGACTGGCTCGACGGGTTCTTGGCTCGCCGCTGGCACCAGACCTCGCGCCTCGGGCAGATGCTGGATCCGATCGCGGACCGCCTCTACATCCTGGCGGTGCTGTTCAGCCTGGCCGTGCGCACGGTGATCCCGTGGTGGCTGGTCGCGGTCCTGGTCGGGCGTGAAGTGATGATCGGCCTGCTCGTGCCCGTGCTCCGGACCCGGGGCTACTCCTCGCTGCCGGTGCACTTCCTCGGCAAGTCCGCCACCTTCTGCCTGCTGTACGCCTTCCCGCTGATCCTGCTGGGGGCGGGGGACAGCGGGCTGGCGTTGGGTGCTCGGGTGCTGGGTTGGGCCTTCGCCCTCTGGGGGACCGGCCTCTACTGGTGGGCGGGTTTCCTCTACCTCAACCAGACGGTTCGACTGGTAAGCACGACGCCCGCCGTTCCGCGCCACGCCCGGCCGAAGGGCCTGGGTCTCTCGTGAGCGACTGGGGCACTCCGGCGCCGTCCACCACGGACCGGGCTGGGAGGACGCGCGCGGCCGACGCGAGCATGGACCTGCTGAACCAGATCATTCGACAGCCCGTAGACCCGGACTATGCGCTGGTCGCGGCCCGCGGCAGACCCACGCCGGGTCAACGCTGGTCGATCGCCGTGGTCGCGGTGGTGATCGGCGCACTCTTCGCCGTGGCGGCCGTGCAGACCACCCGGTCGGCACCGGCCCTGCAGACCGAGCGGACCGAGCTGATCAGTCGGATCGGTGCAGCCGAGTCCGAGCAGGACGATCTGCGGGGACGCGTCACCTCGTTGACCGCGGAGATCGCCACGCTCCGGGCAGCCGCTCTCGGTGACGACAGCACGTCCCGCGGCCTCGAGACGCAGATCAACACCCTCGACCCGGTCGTCGGCAACGTGGCGGTCGCCGGCCCCGGGATCACCGTCACGGTCGACGACGCACCCTCGGCCAACGCCGACGAGCGGGACCGAGTGCTGGACATCGACCTGCAGGTGCTCACCAACGGTTTGTGGATGGCCGGCGCGGAGGCCGTGTCGATCAACGGACACCGGTTGTCCAACCTCACCGCGATCCGTAGTGCGGGAGACGCCATCACCGTCGACTACCGCTCGCTGAACCGTCCCTATCAGGTGGAGGCGATTGGCGACCCACGTACGCTGCAGGCTCGCTTTGTAGAGTCGTCCGCGGGAGCTTGGTGGAATGAGCTCGCTCAGAACCGCCGAATGGGATACGAGATCGCCGACGTGAAGAACCTGCAACTAGCCGCCGACCCGGGTATCACCTTGCGCTACGCCGAGAAGGCTTCCTCATGATCCCGCTGATCGGGTTGCTCGCCGGCATCGTCTTGGGCCTGTTCCTCGAACCCACCGTCCCGCAGGTCCTGCAGCCCTACCTGCCGATCGCCATCGTCGCGGCGATGGACGCGCTGTTCGGCGCCTTCCGGGCTTACCTCGAGGGCAACTTCACCGATCGTGTCTTCGTCGTGTCGTTCATCTCGAACGTGCTGATCGCGGCGGCCATCGTCTACGTCGGCGACCAGATCGGTGTCGGCTCGCAACTGTCGACCGGTGTGGTCGTCGTGCTCGGCATCCGCATCTTCACCAACGTCGCCGCCATCCGGAGGTCGCTCTTCCATGCCTGACGAGGCCAAGCGAACGCGCCCGCGCGCTGGAGCCTCGCGTCGGGTCGGCTCCCTGCGGCGCAGCCAACGCCGGCTCAGTGTCACGGAGGAACCTGACTCGACCACCACCTCAACTGCCTCGGACGACGTACCCACGGCCGGCACGCGATCACGGATCTGGCGGTCGTTCGTCGGTCCCGGTCGCGGTCAGATCATCGCCGCCGTCATCTTGTTCGTCGTCGGTCTCGGCGGCGTCATGCAGATCCGGATCAACACCGCCGACGACACCTACACCGGAGCGCGTCGGGAGGACCTGATCCAGCTGCTCGACGGACTCGGGTCGGAGTCGCGGCGGCTGGAGAGCGAGATCGCCGACCTGGAGGAGACCCGGACGAACCTGCAGTCGGGCGCAGACACTCAGCGGGTGGCGCGCGAGGAGGCGGAGAAGCGGGCGACAGAGCTGGCCATCCTGGCGGGCACCGTGCCTTCGGAGGGCCCCGGGATCAGGATGCGGATCGCGGACCCGGGCGGCAAGGTCGACGCGGCCGTGCTGCTCGATGCGGTCGAGGAGCTGCGGGACGCTGGAGCCGAGGTGATCGAGGTGAACAACACCATCCGCGTGGTGGCCTCCACCTGGTTCGGTAGCGACGCCCAGGGACTGTTGATCGACGGCAAGCCCGTGGCTCGCCCCATCACGTTGGAGGTCATCGGTGATCCGCAAACGCTGGAGGAGGCCGCCCGGTTCCGAGGGGGTATCGTCTCTGAGATCACCGGTCCGACCATCGGTGGTCAGGTGCAGATTGACCAGGAGGACCTGGTCGTGATCGAGTCCTTGCACGCCGCGCGCGAGAATCAGTACGCTCAGCCCGCATCCCCACCACCCACCCCTCGCTGACCTCGCGAGTAACCAGGAGACATGACTGTGTCGGACTATCCGGAAGACCTGAAGTACACGGCTGAGCACGAGTGGGTGCGGAGCGGTAACGGCAGCATCGTCCGCGTGGGCATCACCGAGTACGCCGCCGACCAGCTCGGCGACATCGTCTTCGCTTCCTTGCCGTCGGTCGGGGAGACCGTGTCGGCGGGCGACGCGTGCGGGGAGCTCGAGTCGACCAAAAGTGTCTCCGACCTCTTCTGTCCCGTCCCGGGTGTGATCACCGCCGTCAACGCGACCCTCGAGGCGAGTCCCGAGACGGTGAACGCGGACCCGTACGGCGACGGCTGGCTGTTCGAGCTCGAGCTCGAGGAAGACACCGACCTGGACGATCTGCTGGACGCGGACGCGTACGCCGAACAGCTCGAGACCTAGGCCCATCCGGCGTCAGATCCACCCGTCTCAATGGTGTTGCGCACCAACCTCCCGGGTCTAAACTCTGCATCACATCTCTAGACCGAGCTCCAATCGAAAGCCGAGACCATGCCGTTCTGCACCAACTGTGGCCACGCCAACCCGGACGGGAGCAACTTCTGTGGCCAGTGTGGTGCGCCCATCGCGGCCAGCGCGGCGCGGGGCGAGTCCACGGAGCGGATGCCCAGCGGCGACACGACCAAGACCATTCCGGCGATGGTGGAGGAACGCGACACCGACTCCTTGACCGTCGAGGAGGAAGCGGCGGTCAACGCCTTGCCGCAGGGTTCGGCTCTGCTGATCGTCCAGCGCGGCGCCAACGCGGGCAGCCGGTTCCTGCTCAACACGGACGTGGTGACCGCTGGTCGGCACCAGAAGTCGGACATCTTCCTGGACGACATCTCGGTCTCCCGCCGGCACGCCACCTTCAACCGGACGGCGGACGGCATCGTGGTCAAGGACCTCGGCAGCCTGAACGGGACGTACGTGAACCGCGACCTCGTCGACGAGTGCGTGCTGCGCCACGGGGACGAGGTCCAGATCGGCAAGTTCAGACTCGTCTACTTCGGGAGCGCCCAGGACGTCGACTAGGCGTCGGACCACCATGGCCAACTCCGGAGATGCACGCCCCCGTGCCACCACCCGCAGCATCGGGCAGGTCTTGTCGACGTTGAAGGCCGAGTTCCCGGACATCTCGATCTCCAAGATCAGGTTCCTGGAGGCCGAAGGTCTGATCGCCCCCGAACGCGCGCCGTCGGGCTACCGCCGCTACGCCGACACCGACCTCGATCGGCTCCGCTACGTGCTGTCGGTGCAGCGCGAGCACTACCTGCCGCTCAAGGTCATCAAGGAGCACCTGGACCTGATGGACCGCGGGGTGACCCCGCCCGCCGTGGCGACCCTGCGGGCTGGGCAGGCTGCGTCGGAGGGTGCCCCGTCGGAGGCGCAGCCCACGGGCACCGTGCCCGTGGTCCCGCCCGCGCCGAAACAGCCGCTGCGGTTGTCCCGTCAGGACCTGCTCGACGCCAGCGGTCTGACCGAGTCAGCCCTGGTCGAGCTCGAACGGACCCAGATCGTGCTGCCCAAGCGGGGGAGCACCCACTACGGCCGCGACGCGCTGACCCTGGCGATCGCGGCGCGACGGATGGCGGAGTACGGCATCGACGGTCGGCACCTGCGCGCGTTCAAGATGTCTGCCGACCGTGAGGTGGGTCTGGTCGAGCAGGCCATCGCCCCGCACGTACGCCGGGCCGGCGGCAACCGCGACGTCTCGGGTGAGGTCACCCAGCTCGTGATCAGCTTCCACGCGGCCTTGGTGCGGACCGCCATGGACCGCGTCTGATTCACGCCTCTGCGGGCGGGGCTTGCCGGGTCGAACGGGCGAAGTAGGGTTATCGCATGCGTGAGCTCGATGTGGTGGGTGTGCGGGTCGAGATGCCCTCGAATGCGCCTATGGTCCTGCTCCGCGAGGTCGGTGGCAGCAGGTACCTCCCGATCTGGATCGGGGCCAACGAAGCCTCGGCGATCGCCAACGCCCAGGAGGGTCTGGTGCCTCCGCGGCCGCTGACCCACGACCTGATGGTCGAGACGCTGAAAAGCCTGGGACACCGGCTGACCGAGGTCCACATCACCGAGCTCGAAGGCGGGACCTTCTACGCAGTGCTGCTCGTCGACGGGATCGAGGTCAGTGCGCGTCCCTCGGACGCCATCGCCCTCGCCCTGCGGGTCGGCTCCGACATCTACTGCGCCGAGGACGTCCTCGACGAGGCGGGAATCGAGATCCCCGAGGCCGAAGAAGATGAGGTCGAGAAGTTCAGGGAGTTCCTCGACCAGGTGAATCCCGACGACTTCGTCACGGGCGAGGAGCCAAAAGCCTAGTCAGAATGTAGTCTCAGGCTCCGGTCGAGGGTTAGATCTGCATGTCAAGACGCGCCTTGGGTGGCCTCAGGTCATGATCGAGAGTAAGAAATTGATCGAGCCGGAGACCGGCGTGTCGTTGACCACATCGGCGTCTGGGTCGTAGCGTTCCTGGAGTAATACCGGCGATGAAATTACCCCACCGGGATTACGCGGGGGGAACTCGGGTGAGTTCTCTCTCCCACCGCAGCGGTACAGGTCTTCCGGAGGTCCTACGTGAGCAGCACCGAACTACCCGCCGAGCCGGTCGACACTCCGGACGCCCAGGGATTGCTGTTCGACGGCGACTTCTCGCCGCTCCCGAGTGACCTCGGCTTCCGGGGACCGGTGGCCTGCAGTGCGGCCGGCATCACCTATCGCCAGCTCGACTACTGGGCGCGTACCGGGTTGGTCGTTCCCGAGGTTCGCGGCGCCTCCGGCTCAGGATCGCAGCGCCTCTACAGTTTCCGCGACATCTTGATCCTCAAGGTCATCAAGCGACTCATCGACGCAGGTATCTCGCTGCAGCAGATCCGTACGGCGATCGAGCACCTCCGCGTCCGCGGCGTCGGCGACCTGACTCAGGTGACGTTGATGAGCGACGGGGTCTCGGTCTTCGAGTGCACCTCCGACGACGAGGTCATCGACCTCCTCCGTGGCGGCCAAGGAGTCTTCGGCATTGCCCTCGGCGGTGTCTGGCGCTCGATCGAGGGCACCCTCTCCGATCTGCCGGCCGAGCGCGCCGAGGTCATCGCACCCCCCGCCACCGACGACGAGCTCTCCCAGCGCCGCCGCTCCCGCGCCGTCAGCTAAGTCGCTGACCCCAGGTTCCGGCCGCCGGTTCATCCGGCCGCCGGTTTGACTGCAGGTTTCGCAGGTATACCTGCGATGTCAGCGCTTTACCCGCGATATATCCCGGGTAAAGCGCACATATCGCGGGTGGAGTGCGGCGGATTTGAGCTCGAACGCCCGCGGCCGCGTCATGAGTTGACTGGATAGCAACGCGTACGGACCGGCCCCGCTACGGCTCGTTCGGCACCGACTGGCCTGAAACGCGTACGGACTGGGCCTGTCACGCCTCGTTCGGCACCGACTGGCCTGAAATGCGTACAAGCCCCGCCCGCCGCCGAGCCGCGTCGCACCGACTGACGCGAAACGTCGGGCCACGGGGGGCGGGGTCGGCAACGCCAGCGAATTCTCGGGGTAGCCTAGGCAAGCCGTCACGGCAGTGCGGGAGAGTTCATCGCTCAACGAAGTGACGATGGCGCCGAAGGGGCAACATCCCCGGAACCTCTCAGGCACCCAGACCGCATCTGCCATGGCAACTCTGAAGTCTCCGAGGCGACAGAGGGGGAATCGCGTCTCGCGTCGGCGGGTCGCCTTCACCCCAGGTCACGCAGGAGACGCATTCCATGACCGGCACCCTCGCCCCTGACGTATCGCGATCCCTCGACGCTCTCGACGCCGTACCGTTCTCGTCCCGCCACATCGGACCGCAGAGTGATGAGCGCGACAAGATGCTCGCAGCTCTCGGTCTGGCCGATCTGGCGGATCTCGTCGAACAGGCCATGCCTGACGCCATCCGGATGTCCGCCCCGTTGAACCTGCCGCCGGCCCTCACCGAGGCCGAGGCGCTGGCCACGCTCCGAGGCCTAGCCGCCCAGAACCGTCCCCTGACCGCGATGATCGGGCTCGGCTACCACGGCACCGTGACCCCGTCGGTCATTCGGCGCAACGTACTCGAGGACCCCGCCTGGTACACGGCGTACACGCCCTATCAGCCCGAGATCAGCCAGGGCAGGCTCGAGGCGCTCCTCAACTTCCAGACCATGGTTTCTGACCTCACCGGTCTGCCGACCTCGGGTGCGAGCCTGCTCGACGAGGCCACTGCGGTCGCCGAGGCGATGACGTTGGCCCGGCGTACGGTCAAGACCGGCCGGGTGCTGCTGCTCGACGCCGACACCCTCCCGCAGACCATCGGCGTCGTCCAGACCCGCGCCGAGGCGCTCGGGATCGAGGTCGTCGTCGCCACCGGTCCACTCACCGAAGCGCTCACCGACACCGATGCCTTCGCGGTCGTCGTCCAGACCCCCGGTGCGAGCGGCCGGCTGGCCCCCACCACCGAGCTCGAAGCCCTCGCCGAGCAGGTCCACGAGCAGGGCGGTCTCGTCATCGCCGCGTGCGACCTGATGGCCAGCGCGCTGACCACCCCGGCCGGTGAATGGGGCGCCGACATTGCCGTCGGGTCCAGCCAACGCTTCGGCGTACCGCTGTTCTACGGCGGACCCCACGCCGGGTTCATCTCCGTACGCACCGGCCTGGAACGTTCCCTCCCCGGCCGCCTGGTCGGGGTCTCCAAAGACGCCGACGGCACCCCCGCGTTCCGGCTCGCGCTGCAGACCCGTGAGCAACACATCCGTCGGGAGAAGGCCACCTCCAACATCTGCACCGCGCAGGTGCTGCTCGCCGTCACTGCCAGCATGTACGCCGTCTATCACGGCCCCGACGGGGTACGCGGCATCGCGGCCTCGCTCCACCGGGCCGCGAAAGCCTTAGCGGGCGACCTCGTCGCTGCCGGGATCGAGATCGTGCACGGTTCGTTCTTCGACACCCTGCTCGTCTCGGTGCCCGGGCGGGCCGCGGAGGTCGTCGCCACGGCCCGCGACGCCGGTGTGCACCTGCGCCTGATCAGCGAGGATCAGGTCGGGATCTCGATCGGCGAGGACTCCACCGAGGCGGACCTCGACGCCGTACGCACCGCCTTCGGGGTCGAGCGTGGGGCCGAGGCGTACGGGGACCTGGCCGGGTCGGAGCGCAGCAGCGACTTCTTGACCCATCCGGTCTTCAACACCCACCACAGCGAGACGGCCATGCTCCGCTACCTGCGGGCGCTGTCGGCCCGGGACTTCGCACTCGACCGCGGCATGATCCCGCTCGGTTCCTGCACCATGAAGCTCAACGCGACGACCGAGATGGAACCGATCTCGTACGACGGTTTCGCCAACCTGCACCCGTTCGCTCCGGTCGAGGATGCCCAGGGGTACGCCACCCTGATCGAGACGCTCGAGGCCTGGCTCGCCGAGGTGACCGGCTACGCCCGGGTCTCCATCCAGCCCAACGCCGGCAGCCAGGGTGAGCTCGCCGGATTGCTGGCCATCCGCGCGTACCACGACTCGCGCAATGACCAGGGCCGGCGGGTCTGCCTCATCCCGTCGTCCGCCCACGGCACCAACGCGGCGTCAGCGGTGATGGCCGGGATGAAGGTCGTCGTCGTCAAGGCGACCACCGACGGATCTGTGGACCTCGACGACCTGCAAACCAAGATCGAGCTGCACCGTGACAGCCTCGCGGCGATCATGGTGACCTACCCGTCGACCCACGGAGTGTTCGAGGCGGGCATCACGGAGCTCTGCGCACTGGTGCACGACGCGGGGGGTCAGGTCTACGTCGACGGGGCCAACCTCAACGCCCTGCTCGGGATCGCCCAGCCCGGCAAGTTCGGCGCTGACGTGAGCCACCTCAACCTCCACAAGACGTTCTGCATCCCGCATGGTGGCGGCGGACCCGGGGTCGGCCCGGTCGGCGTCGGCGCGCACCTCGTACCGTTCCTGCCCAACCACCCCATGATGAGCGAGGCCGGCCCCAGCACCGGGGTCGGACCGATTTCAGGCGCTCCGTACGGCTCCGCCGGGATCCTGCCGATCAGCTACGCCTACATCGCGATGATGGGGGGCGACGGACTGACCCAGGCCACCGAGCACGCGCTGCTGGCCGCGAACTACGTGGCCCAGCGGCTCGACGAGCACTTCCCGGTGCTCTACTCCGGACGCAACGGCCGGGTCGCGCACGAATGCATCCTCGATCTGCGCCCGTTGACCAAGTCGAGCGGGGTGACCGTCGACGACGTGGCCAAGCGCCTGGTCGACTACGGGTTCCACGCTCCAACCATGAGCTTCCCGGTCGCCGGCACCTTGATGGTCGAGCCGACCGAGTCGGAGAACCTGGCCGAGCTCGACCGGTTCTGCGAAGCAATGATCAAGATCCGGGCCGAGATCGCGAAGGTGCAGAGCGGGGAATGGCCGGCGGCGGACAACCCGTTGGTGAACGCTCCGCATACCCAGGGACAGGTCACCGCGGACGAGTGGACCCACCCCTACTCGCGTCGTGAGGCCGCCTTCCCGGTCGGACTGCACGCAGGTCCGATCTACGCCGACGGCGCCGACAAGTACTGGCCGCCCGTCGCTCGGATCGACGGCAGCTTCGGTGACCGGAACCTGGTCTGCACGTGCCCGCCCCCGGAGGCCTTCGAGAGCTAGATCCCGTCGAAGAGCGGGGGCCCCTCGCCACCGCACATTAAGGTGAGCGGCGTGCAGTTCGCGGAGCTGGTCAGCCGGGTCGGACCGATTCTCGGGTTCCTGATCTGCATCACCATCGTGGCAGACCTGGCCGATGGCATCGGGGTCTTCGCCACGGTGGCCCGTGGTGCAGCCCGGGTCGCCCGTGGTTCGGTCCTCGGACTCTGGCTGCTGGTCGTCCTGGTGGCCATCCTCGCCACCTCGGTGCTCTCGCTCGACACGACCGCCGTACTGCTCACCCCGGTGGTGCTGGCCCTGGCCAGCCAGCTCGACCTGGACGCCGGCCTGTTCGCGTTCACCACCGTCTGGCTGGCCAACACGGCTTCACTCCTCCTGCCCGTGTCCAACCTGACCAAT
>DATDBS010000037.1:0-9814 GCA_036524735.1 Propionibacteriaceae bacterium | reverse complement strand
GGGCGCCTACGCGGGCTGAGCTTGTCGAAGCGCTCGTCAGAGCTCCCGCTGACTCGACCACGGCGTCGGGTACTGGTAAATCCGCCGGATCTGGGTCATAGTGGCCCTATGACCTCCTTGGTGGTGATTATTCCTTAGCGCGCTGAAGCCTGTTCAGCGCGCTCAACCTCCTGTCTTCAGCCGGGAGGTTTTTTCATGCCAAGACCAGACCACTACGGACCAGAGGAAACCCCGATGTTCTCGCAACTGAGGCCAAAGCCGGCCGAGTTCCATGTCTTCGACACCACCCTGCGCGACGGTTCGCAGCAGGAGGGACTCAGCCTCTCGGTCACGGACAAGCTCGCCATCGCGGCTCTGCTGGACGAGCTCGGCGTCGGTTTCATCGAGGGTGGCTGGCCCGGGGCGAACCCCGGGGACACCTCGTTCTTCGCGGCCATGGCCGACGGGGCGCTGACCCTGAAGCACTCCACGCTGGTCGCCTTCGGCTTCACCCGTCGGGTCGGGATGAGGGCGGCCGACGATCCGTTGACTGCGGCGCTACGCGACTCCCGCGCTCCGGTGGCCTGCCTGGTGGCCAAGAGCCACGACCGTCACGTGCAGCAGGCCCTGCGGACCACGCTGGCCGAGAACCTCGACATGATCACCGACACCGTGACCCACCTGCGCCGCGAGGGCCAGCGGGTCTTCGTCGACTGCGAGCACTTCTTCGACGGCTACCGGGAGAACCCGGCGTACGCGCTGGAGGTCGTGCGCACGGCCGCGGCCGCAGGCGCCGAGGTGGTCGTCCTCTGCGACACGAACGGCGGGATGCTGCCGCCCTGGGTCGGCGAGATCGTCGCCGTGACCGCCGCGGAGACCGGCGCGCAGCTCGGCATCCACGCGCACAACGACACCGGGTGCGCCGTCGCCAACACTCTCGCCGCCGTCGACGCGGGTGCCATGCACGTCCAGGGCACCGTCAACGGGTACGGCGAACGCACGGGCAACGCCGAGCTCATCTCGGTCGTTGCCAACCTCGAGCTCAAGTACGGCTGGCCACTGCTTCCGGCCGGTTCGTTGCGGGAGGCCACACGCCTCGCGCACGAGATTGCAGAGGTGACGAACGCACCATCCAGCGCTCGTCAGCCTTATGTTGGTTTGTCGTCGTTCGCTCACAAAGCGGGCCTGCACGCCAGCGCGATCAAAGTGGATCCCAACCTCTACCAGCACATCGACCCCGCCCTGGTCGGAAACGACATGCGCATGCTCGTTTCCGACATGGCGGGTCGGGCCAACATCCAGATGAAGGGTGAGGAGCTGGGATTCGACCTGTCCGACCGCGAGCTGGCGGCTCGGATCACCGATCGGGTGAAAGACGCGGAGGCAGCGGGCTACACCTACGAGGCAGCAGACGCCAGCTTTGAGCTGCTGCTCCGTAGGGAGCTCGACCAGTTGCCCGAGTATTTCTCGGTGCAGTCCTGGCGCGTCTTCACCCAGTCGACCCACCACGATGACGCCTTCGGCGGCAACACGACCGACACCGAGTGCACGGTGCGGTTGACGGCCAAGGGCCAGAGTCAACGGGTGGTGGGGGAGGGCAACGGCCCGGTCAACGCCCTCGACCACGCGGTCCGCAACGCGCTGCTGCCGGCGTACCCGATCGTGGACAAGTTCGAGCTGATCGACTACCGGGTGCGGATCCTGGACCAGGGCCACGGCACGGACGCGACCGTGCGGGTGCTCATCCAGACCACGAACGGGCTGACTGCGTGGACCACGGTCGGCGTGGGCCAGAACATCGTCGAGGCATCCTGGGAGGCCCTGAGTGACGCCTACCTCTACGGTCTGATCCACGCCGAGCAGGTCCAGGAGGCTGGGCTAGCGCAGCCGGTGTCCGTCCGGGTCTGAGCCGGTCGACGAGCGCGCCATCAGCCGCGCCAGCAGGACACTGCCGACCATCAGGCCGACGTCGAGGACGACCGTGGCCAGTTGTTGCGCGAGCACGGTATTGAGGGTAGTGCCGACCCCTGACGCCGTCGTGCCCAGAGATACCCCGCCGCGCAACACGACGAGCGCGACCCAGGTCAGCCAGCACGGGACGAAGGCTGGGCCGCCCGCTCCGTCGGTCGTGGCGTGGTCGAGGGCGGTGTGTCGCCACCGGACGATCACCCCGCCGGCGATCAGCAGGCACACGGCGAGCAGTACCGACGCGTAGGTGCTCGCCCGGAGCGCGAGGCCGACCAGGTCGACCACGTCCGACGAGGCCCGAAGTGCGTGCAGCGGAACGGTGCCGCCGGCGGGACTGATGGTCAGCGCCCAGCCAATGATCGAGGCGGCCACCAGGGCCACCAAGCCCTCCAGCGCCGCGGCCAGGGTCGCCGCGTGAACGGCGACCCTGGCTACCGGCGGTGTGGAGTTGGCCGACCCGTAGTCCCCCAACTCGGTTTCGATGACCTCCTGGGCGCACTCACTGTCCTTGCGCGTGCCCGCCATAACAGGACGGTAACTCGATCCCGGTCCCTCGCGCCTGCACATTTACGCAAACCCCGTGACAATGCCCGTTGGCCGGGCAGGCGGTGTAGACCACCAACTTTGGTTAGGGTAGGTATACCTAATAAGGAGGTTTCACCATGAGTCCCCGGCCCACCCGGTTCATCCCACGCTTCACCACCGCGATCATCGCCTGTGTCGCCCTCGCGCTGAGCGGCTGCGCTGCCACCGACGCTGAGCTCGGGGCAGCGGAAGCGTCCGCCACCACGTGGTCGTTCACCGACGATGTCGGCAAGACGGTCACCCTCGACCAGCGCCCGACCAAGATCGCCGGTCTCTCCGACGTCCTCTTCTCCATGGTCAACTACGGGCTGCAGCCCGTCGCCAGCTTCGGCTACAGCTCGCTGAAGGACGACCCGAGGTTCAAGGACCTGGACACGACCGGGATCGTCGAGCTCGGGGCGGTCTACGGCGAGATCAACCTCGAGGGCCTGGCCGCGGCCGCGCCCGACGTCATCGTCACGCACGCCTACCCCACGGACGCCTCAGGGAAGATCGACAGCACCCAGCCGTTCTACGGCTTCAAGGACCTGGCGCAGCAGGAGCAGGCCGAAAAGATCGCCCCCATCATCACCATCGCCATGGCGGGCTCCGCATCGGACGTGATCACCCGGACGACCGAGCTGGCCGTTGCCCTGGGCGTCTCGCCGGACAGCGGGCCGGTGAAGGACGGCAAGGCGGCGTTCGAGGCGGCATCGACTGCGCTCACCCAGGCCGCCGCCAACGGCGTACGCACGCAGGTCATGTACGCCGAAGCGGCCAACGTCTACGTGGCCAAGGCGGCGGACGACCCCAGCCTGCGTCTCTATCAGTCCCTGGGGATGACCTTCGTGACCCCGAAGACGAAGGACTATTACTGGGACATCATCGGGTGGGAGGACTACGACACGGTCGGCGGCGATCTGGTCCTCTACTCCGAACGCGGCTTCGGACCCGACCAGCTCAAGAAGCAACCCACCTTCGCGGCGACCGCAGCCGCCAAGGCCGACCAGGTCCATCCCTGGGTCTTCGCCGGCATGGACTACGTGAGCCAGGCGGCGTACCTCGAGCAGCTGGCCGGCTTCGTCGGGTCGAGCAAGAAGCTCGGCTAACCACGAACCGGTGCACCCGGCCCGGTGCCCCCGCCCCCTGCGGGTTTCGCAGGTATACCTGCGATGTCCTCGCTTTGCCCGCGATATATCGCGGGTAAAGCGCAAAGGTCGCGGGCAGAGTGGCGGTCCGCCGAGCCCGCTCTCTCGTTCAGCCGACCCGCGCTCAGCTCAGCCGACCCGCTCGATCACCAGCGGAGTCGGCGAGCCGGGCGGCTCGGGACTGATCACGACGGCGCCCGCCAGCGCGGCCCGGGCCGACGAGAAGCGTTCCGGGGTGTCGGTGTGCAGGGTCAGCAGGACGTCCCCGGCGGCCACCCGATCACCTGGTTTCGCATGCAGCTCGAGCCCGGCCCCGGCCTGGACCGGGTCCTCCTTGCGCGCCCGCCCAGCCCCGAGCCGCCACGCGGACACGCCCACCGAGAAGGCATCGAGCGAAGTGACGAAACCCGACGAGTCGGCCCGGACGACCTCCGTCTCCCGCGCAACGGGCAGCGGTGCGTCAGGGTCCCCGCCTTGGCCGCGGATCATCGCCCGCCAGACGTCCATGGCCCGCCCGGACGCGAGTACGGCGGCCGGGTCCACGTCCGTACGGCCGGCCGCGGCGAGCATCTCCCGGGCCAGGACCACCGTCAGCTCGACCACGTCGGCCGGTCCTCCGCCGGCCAGCACCTCGACCGACTCCCGGACCTCGAGCGCATTTCCGGCGGTCAACCCGAGCGGGGTCGACATGTCCGTCAGCAGCGCGACGGTGGGCAGCCCGGCGTCGAGGCCGAGCCCGACCATGGTCTGGGCCAGCTCGTACGCGGTGTCTCGCGTCTTCATGAACGCACCGCTACCGACCTTCACGTCGAGGACCAGCGACCCGGTGCCCTCGGCGATCTTCTTGCTCATGATCGAGGACGCGATCAGCGGGATCGACTCGACCGTGCCGGTGACGTCGCGGAGGGCGTACAGCTTCTTGTCGGCCGGGGCCAGACCCGCGCCGGCCGCGCAGATAACCGCGCCGACGTCCTCCAGCAGCCGGAGCATGTCCGGGTTGCTCAGCGAGGCCCGCCAGCCGGGGATCGCTTCGAGCTTGTCCAGGGTGCCGCCGGTGTGCCCGAGCCCCCGCCCCGACAGCTGCGGGACCGCGACACCGCAGGCGGCGACGAGCGGGGCCAACGGCAGGGTGATCTTGTCCCCGACCCCGCCGGTCGAGTGCTTGTCGGCGGTCGGTCGGGACAGCCCGGAGAAGTCGAGTCGTTCCCCGGAGGCGATCATCGCGGCCGTCCATCGGCTGAGCTCGGGACGGGTCAGCCCCCGGAACACGATCGCCATGGCCAGTGCAGCCATCTGCTCCTCGGCGATCGCACCCGCCGTGTAGGCGGCGATCACCCAGTCGACCTGCTCGTCGCTCAGCTCACCCCCGTCCCGCTTGGTCCGGATGAGCTCCACGGCCTCGAATGCGGTCCCCATGCCTGCGAGTATGCCCGGCCTCTGATTGGTCCGGGGTGGCTTCCTTCGGCACCGATAGTCTGGCGAAATGCGCATCGCCCGTTTCGCCAGTGGTGGCGAGCCTCAGTACGGCATCGTCGAGCTCCCCGAGGACGGTGGCCGCTATCCCGGCACCGTCTCCGTGCTGACCGGCGACCCGTTGGTCACCCAGGTCCAGCTGACGGGGGAGCGGGTCGAGCTCGAGGGCGTACGGCTGCTGGCCCCGGTGATCCCGCGGTCCAAGATCGTCGCGGTGGGCAAGAACTACGCCGCCCACGCCGCCGAGATGGGAGGCGAGGTCCCCAGCACCCCGTTGGTCTTCTTTAAGCCCAACACCTCCGTGATCGGCCCCGGCGACCAGATCATCTACCCCAGCGTCACCGAGAGCCTCGGCTTCGAGGGTGAGCTGGCCGTGGTCATCAGCCGGATCTGCAAGGAGGTGCCGCTCGAACGCGTCTCCGACGTCATCTTCGGCTACACCATCGCCAACGACGTGACCGCCCGCGACCTGCAGAAGAGCGACGGGCAGTGGGCCCGGGCCAAGGGCTACGACACGTTCTGCCCGCTCGGGCCCTGGATCACCACCCACCAGAGCCTGGAGGAGGTGTCCGACCTGCGGATCCGCACCACCCTCGACGGCGAGCTGCGGCAGGACGGCACCACGGCCGACATGGTCCTCTCCGTGGCCGAGATGATCGTCTACATCTCCTCGTTCACGACCCTGCTGCCGGGCGACGTCATCCTCACCGGTACGCCGGAAGGGGTGGGTCTGATGAAGCCCGGGCAGGACATCAGCATCGAGATCGAGGGCATCGGCACCCTCACCAACACCGTGGCGAGCGCCACCCGTAAAGCAGAAGACGAGGCAGAGTAGTGAGCGAGTCAGCGACCCGGTTCCCCGACGACACGAGCGTGCTCGGGGATCTGGCGCCCGAGCAGGTCCGGGTCCGGTTCCCGCCGTCCCCGACCGGCAACCTGCACGTCGGCAACGTCCGCAGTGCGCTGTTCAACTGGGTCTTCGCCAAGCACTACGGCGGTACCTTCGTGCTCCGGGTGGAGGACACCGACGCCGGCCGCAACCTGGAGGAGTCGTACCAGGTCCTCTACGACTCCCTCACCTGGCTGGGCCTGGTCTGGGACGAGGGCCCCGGGGTCGGTGGCCCCTTCGCGCCCTACATCCAGACCGAGCGCGGTGACGTCTACCGGGATGCCGTGGTCAAGTTGCTGGCCTCCGGGCTGGCGTACCGGTGCTACTGCACCCGCGAGGAGATCGAGGCTCGCGAGGCGGCCCGGCCGAAGACGGCACCCTCGGGTTACGACGGCTTCTGCCGGGACCTGAGCGCCGAGCGCCGGAGTGCCCTCGAGGCTTCCGGTACGCCCTCCGTCGTCCGGATGCGGGTGCCGGACGCGGACATCGGCTTCGACGACCTGGTCCGGGGGCCGGTACGGTTCGCGGCCGAGCACGTGCCGGACTTCGTCATCGTCCGCAGCAACGGCGAGCCGCTGTACACCCTGGTCAACCCGCTGGACGACTCGCTGATGGAGATCACCCACGTGCTCCGCGGTGAGGATCTGCTGCCCTCCACGCCGCGCCAGATCGTGGTCTACGAGGCCCTGAAGCAGCTCGGTATCGGGGGCGGACGGACGCCGATGTTCGGCCACCTGCCCACGGTGCTCGGAGAGGGCAACCGACGGCTGTCCAAGCGTGACAAGGGGTCGGGCCTGGCGGAATACCAGGACCTCGGCTACCTGCCGGAGGCGCTGCTGAACTACCTCGCGCTGCTGGGCTGGGCGATCGCGGAGGACCGCGACATCTTCAGCGTCGACGAGATGGTGGCGGCGTTCGACATCCGTCGGGTGAACGCCAACCCGGCCCGGTTCGACGCCAAGAAGTGCGAAGCCATCAACGCCTCGCACATCCGACTGCTGCCGGTCGAGGAGCTGACGGAGGCGCTGGTGCCCTTCCTGGTCGCCCGCGGGCTGGTCAGTGACCCGCCGCTACCGGACGAGAAGGAGCTGCTGGTCGCGGCCACCCCGCTGATCCAGGAGCGGATCAACACCCTCTCGGAGGCGGTCGACCTGCTGAGCTTCCTGTTCCTCAGCGACGACAAGATCGTCATCGACCCGGCCGCCGGGCTGACGCCAGACTCGGACCCGACCCTCGCGGCGGCGTACGAGGCGCTCGAGTCGGTGCCGACCTTCGACCACGCGGCGATCGAAGCGGCTTTGCGGGCTGCGCTGGTCGAGGGTCTCGGCCTCAAGCCGCGACTCGCGTTCGGCCCCGTCCGGGCCGCCATCACGGGTCGCCGGATCTCGCCCCCGCTGTTCGAGTCGCTGGAGCTTCTCGGACGGGAGTCCGCCCTCGCCCGGCTCACCGCGGCGCGTACGTCCGTGGAGGCCTGAGGGCGGTGGCCAAGCAGTCACGGTCCGGCAACCCCGCCGTACGGCGGAAGCCTCCGACCGGGTCGACGCCCCGGCCGGCTCCCAAGCAGCGGCGTACACCAGTGGCGCCGCCGTCCGGACCCGGCACCGAGCTGGGGGTGCTGCCGCCCGACGGGGCGGCGTACCCGCAGATCCTGCGGGGCGAGAGCTTCGCGCCGCTCCGCTCGGTCGGTGGGGTGATCTTCGGGCTGGCCATGTTCATCCTGATGACCCAGCTCATCAATCGCGCGGTGATCACGGCGGGCTGGGCGCTGACCGACGCCGGGTCACCGTTCGAGGGCTTCTACGCCGACGCGATCGCGTACCGGAACGTCTGGGGGATGCTCGGCGCCAACCTCGGCATCATGGTGCTGATCCCGATCGCCTGGACCTTGATGCTGGTGGTGCACCACGTCAAGCCGCGGTGGCTCGCGTCGGTCCAGCCGCGGATCCGGTGGCGCTACCTCCTGGCCTGCCTCGGGGTCGCGCTGATCACCCTGAACGGCGTGCTGCTGCTGTCCACACTGGCTGAGCAGAGACCAACCATCGGCGTCCAGCAGGGTTTCCTGAGCTTTCTGGTCGTGGTGATCCTGACCTCGCCCCTGCAGGCTGCGGCCGAAGAGATCTTCTTCCGGGGCTATCTGCTGCAGGCCCTGGGCAGCATCGTCGCGAAGCCGTGGTTCGGGATCGTCGTCTCCTCCGTCGTCTTCGCGTTGCTGCACGGAACCCAGAACCTGCCGCTGTTCATCGACCGGCTCGCCTTCGGTCTGCTGGCCGCGATCCTGGTCCACAAGACGGGCGGTCTGGAGGCGGGGATCGCTGCTCACGTGATCAACAACGTCTTCGCCTACATCGTTGCGGGGCTCACGACCTCCATCGCGGCGCTGAAGGCGACCCAGAGCATCGGGTGGCTGGACGCAGCCTTCGACGTCGGCGGCTTTGCCTTGTTCGCGGCGCTGGCGTACCTGGTGAGCCGCTGGCTGAAGGTGCGAACCCGGGTGGACCTGTCGCATTCTAGATAGTTCATCGATACAGTTGGGGCTGCTCCGACTCGGGATGAACGACGGTTGAAGGTCGCCGATCGGTGCGCAGCCTGCGTGATGTGATGCTCGAGATTGGAGCCCGTCGATGACCGACGCCCTGATCCAGACCGACGCCGATCTCCCCCCGGCCCTGCGGGCGCGACGACGTCGGCTGACCGAGCGGGTGCCCGCGCTGTATCCGGTTGCGGTCGAGGCACACCGCCTGCGCCGTCGGCTGCAGTGGGCACGGTCGAGTACGGCCTGGGCCCAGACCCGGTCGGTGGAGGATCTGGCGGTGCGGGCGTACCGGCACAAGTCGATCCTGCTGCGTCAGCTCGGGGACTCCGAGATGTGGATGCAGCACAACAAGGTGCAGAACCTTCGGCTCGCCGCGGCCGCCCTGGACGGCGTGCTGATCCGGCCGGGGGAGGAGTTCTCCTTCTGCCGGCTGGTGGGGCGGACCAGCAAACGCAAGGGGTACGTCGACGGCATGCTGCTGGACAACGGTGAGGCTGCCGCCGGTGTCGGAGGTGGCATCTGTCAGATGGCCAATCTGCTGCACTGGATGGTGCTGCACACGCCCCTGGTGGTGACCGACCGCTCGGAGCACTCCTTCGACCCGTTCCCCGACAATGGCCGCGTCCTGCCTTGGGGAGTCGGCTGCACCATCTACTACAACTACGTCGATCTGCGCTTCCGCAACGACACCGAGGCCACGCTGCAGATCAGGGTTCGGGTGGGGGAGAAGTACCTCGAGGGCGAGATCCGTGCCGACCGGCCACTGCGCCACAGCTACTCGGTGTACGCCCAGAACGAGCGCTTCTTCACCCACGACGGGTCGTGGTTCCGCCGCAACGAGATCTGGCGTGACGTGACCGATCGCCGTACGGGTCGGCTCGTCCGGTCCGAGGAGGTCAAGCGCAACTGCGCCCTGGTGAAGTACGTTCCTGATACCGGTTTGGGTCCGCGGCAGGAATTGCAGTAATGTCTTTCCTCGTGCCCCGGGTGGGGGCCGACAACGCAGCGGTGACGTTGCGATGGGGTATGGGGTAATTGGCAGCCCGGCTGATTCTGGTTCAGCTAGTCTAGGTTCGAGTCCTGGTACCCCAGCGAAGCAGGAGTCTCCGATTCGCTGGATAGCAAGAGAATTGGTAGGCTTCCGCGGGCTGATCAGCAGTGATCACCCAGCTAGGGCCCCGTTGTGTAGCGGCCTAGCACGCCGCCCTCTCAAGGCGGTAGCGCGGGTTCGAATCCCGTCGGGGCTACAGTCAAAAAGCA
>DATDBS010000036.1:0-45107 GCA_036524735.1 Propionibacteriaceae bacterium | reverse complement strand
ACCCTGCCCCTGGCCGAGATCGTCTTCGACTTCTTCGATGCCCTCAAGTCCCGCACCAAGGGGTACGCGAGCCTCGATTACGAGCCCGACGGCGAGCAGCCGTCCGACCTGGTCAAGGTCGACATCCTGCTCCAGGGCGAGCCGGTCGACGCTTTCTCGGCCGTGGTGCACAAGGACAAGGCCTACGCGTACGGCGTGATGATGGCCGGCAAGCTCAAGGACCTGATCCCGCGCCAGCAGTTCGAGGTGCCGATCCAGGCCGCCATCGGCGCTCGGGTGATTGCGCGGGAAACCATCCGCGCCATTCGCAAGGACGTGCTCGCCAAGTGCTACGGCGGTGACATCACCCGTAAGCGCAAGCTGCTGGAGAAGCAGAAGGAGGGCAAGAAGCGGATGAAGATGGTGGGCCGCGTCGAGGTCCCCCAGGAAGCCTTCGTGGCCGCTCTCTCCACCACCGAGCCCACCAAGGCCGACAAGAAGTAGGCGGTTATCGCCGGGGTTCGGGCGGCTCAGTCGATCCCGGACTGCTCGACCCCCTGCACGAGGTAGCGCTGCAGGAAGATGAAGACCAGCAGCACCGGGATGATCGACACGACGGCGCCGATGAACAGCGCGGGGGTGTCCACCCGCTGCGACGTCATGAACTGGCTGAGGGCGACCTGCACGGTCCGGAAGTCGGCGTCCTGCCCGATCAGCAGCGGCCAGAGGAACGCGTTCCAGGCGCCGATGAAGACGATGGTGCCGACGGCGGCGCAGATGCCGTACGTGTTCGGCATCACCACCCGCCAGAAGGTCCGCCAGTAGCCCGCCCCGTCGACGGCGGCGGCGTCCTCGAGCTCCTGCGGAAAGCCGAGGAAGTACTGCCGGAACAGGAACGTCGCAAACGCGGAGAACAGCCCCGGCACGATCAGTCCGCGCAGCGTGGAGATCCAACCGAGGCTGGACACCATCACGAAGCTGGGGACGAAGGTCACCGCGGCCGGCACCATCAGGGTCAGCACGGTCATGGCCAGCACGGTCTGGGCGAGCCGGTGCGGGACCCGGGCCAGCCCGTAGCCCGCCATGGCCGAGATGAGCACGGTGACCAGCGTCTGCACCACGGCGATCACCGCGGAGTTGAGCAGGCTCCGAGCCATGGCCACGCTCTGGTTCGCGAACAGCCGCCGCAGGTTGTCCAGGCTCGGATCGGCGGGGAACAGCACCCAGCGCGCCGCCGCGAGCTCGCGCGGGGTGGCGAAGGCGTTGCGTAGGAGCACGTAGAAGGGCAGCAGGAACAACGCAGCCAGCACGCTCAGCACGACGTAGCGGGCGATGACCGCCGGCGCACGCGCCCTCACTGCTCGGCCCTCGGCTTCGCCACTTTGGGCTCACGGGCCGTGAAGCCGAAGATCTTCACCTGGATCAACCCGACCAGCGCCACCACCAGGGTGAGGATGACCGTCCCGGCACTTCCGAGACCGAGGTCCTGGCTGCCCTGACCGAGCGACACGAGGTAGAGGTAGACCAAGGGCGGCCGGGCGAACGGCGGATAGGTGCCCACGCTGATCAGGGTGTTGTAGAACTCGTCGAAGGCCTGGAACGCCCCGATCAGCAGCAGCAGGACCACCGCCACCGACGTCGCCCGCAGCTGGGGCAGGGTGATGAACCGGAAGACCCGCCAGCCCGTGGCCCCGTCGATGGCCGCGGCCTCATAGGTGTCGGTCGGGATCCGCTGCAGCCCGGCGATGAACAAGATCATGTAGAAGCCGACCTGCAGCCACAGCCGGAGGCTCACCAGCACGACCCAGTAGAGGTAGTGCTCCCCGCCGAGCCAGTTGATCCCATCCAGCCCGAGGCCGCGTAGCACTGAGTTGATGAGTCCGAACCGGGCCCCGTTGAAGATCGACAGCCGCCAGATCATCGACGCGATGACGTACGAGCAGGCCGTGGGCAGGAAGAACGCCGAGCGGAAGAAGGTCTTGGCCACCGTGACCCGGTTGACCAACAGGGCGAGTCCGAGCGAGGCCGCGAACGTGGTGGGCACGATGAACACGGCGAACACCGCGAAGGTGCCCATGCTGGTCAGGAAGGCCTGGTCCTGCAGCAGGTAGGCGTAGTTGGCGAGCCCTACGAAGTCGGTCGGGGTGACCGTGTTGCGGGCGTCGAAGAACGACAGGTAGAGGCTCCAGAGCACCGGGACGTAGACGAACACGAGCAACCCGGCGAAGAACGGTCCGACGAAGACCCAGAACCACAGGTTGCGGCTGCGGTGACGCTGGTTGCCGGGACGCCGGCGCAGCCCGGTCGCGGTGCTCACCCGTTGACGCGCTGGATCTCGCTCTTGGCTTTCGCCGCCACCTTGGCGATCTCGCTCTTCGGGTCCGCCTTCTTGGTGATCACGTTGGTCACCGCGGCCACAGCCGCGTTCGAGATCGCGGTGGTCCACAGCTTGTCGGGTGCGTGACCGAGCTCGTTGACGAACTTGGCCGCGTCGGCGCCGGCGCCGGTGGCGATCTTGTCGGCCTGCGCGAACAAGGCCGGCTTGGCCGGGATATGGGTGCCGTAGGCGTTGGCGAAGTCGACCTGGTCGGCCTCTTGGTCGACCCAGAGCCACTTGACGTACGCCTTGGCGGCGTCCGGATCGACGCCCTGCGCCGCGACCACGGAGGAGAACGCCCCGAACGGTACGGCCTGGCGACCCGCCGCGCCGATGGCCGGGAACGGCACCACGCCGAAGTCGTCACCCAGGGCCTGCTGCACCTCGGGCAGCACCCAGAGCCCACCCCACTGCATCACCGTCTCCTCGTTGGTGAACGGAGCCGAGGCGAACCAGTCCGCCGAGGCGCTCTCCAACAGCCCACCCGAGTTCTTCAGCGCGGCGAACTGGGCCAGCGCCTGGTAGCCGGCGTCGTTGTCGAAGCCGATCCCGGTGCCGTCGGCGTTGATCAGCTCCTGCCCGGCCGACCAGATCAGCAGCTGGGTGAGCACGCCGACCCCGGAGTCGTTGCCCGCGAAGAACCCGCCGCGGTCCTTCGTGGTCACGGCCTTGGCCGCGGCGATCAGCTCGTCCATGGTCGTCGGTGGCGCGATCCCGGCCTTGTCGAGCACGGACTTGCGGTAGTAGAGCATCTGCATGTCGACGATCTGGGGGATCGCGTAGATCTTGTCCTGCCACGACACGGCGTCCAGGACGGGTTTGGAGAACTGGGCGGCGGCGTCGCCGAGGGTGTCGGTCAGGTCGACGACCTGACCGGCCTTGATCATGTCCAGGGTGGCGCCGTTGGCGTACTCGAAGACGTCCGGCCGCTGGTCGGTGAGCAGGGCGGCGGAGACGATCTTGTCGTAGTCGCTCGGGTTCACCTTCACCTTCACCGTGGCCGGCTCGTACGCCGCGGCGTACCGCTCCAGGGCCTGGGTGGTGCCCTCCTCGCCGTACTGGTGGAACCAGGAGCTGAGCTCGGGCTTGGGCCCGGCGCTCCCGGATGCCGAGCTGGCCGGGTCAGGTCGCCCGGTGTTGCCGCCGCAGGCGGACAGACCTAGGGCCGTTGCGGCCACGCCGCCGGTCATGGACAGGAAACGTCGACGGGGGATAGCCATAGGTGGGACTGTAGTTTGGCGAGTTGGTGGGCCGTCCGAGACCCGCCGGGAGCGAGAGGAACGCGGATGTTCGCAGTGCAGTACTCCGAGTACGGGGGACCCGAGGTGCTCAGTCTGGGTGAGGCTCCCGAGCCGCACGCCGGACCGGGACAGGTCCGGATCGTGGTGCGCGCGGCGAGCGTGAACCCGATCGACTGGAAGGTCCGCGCGGGCATGATGGCCGGCGGCCAGCCGCTCGAAGGTACCGGGATCCCCGGGGTGGACGCGTCCGGAGTGGTCGACGAGATCGGTGAGGGCGTCACCGGCGTCTCGATCGGCGACGACGTGTTCGGGCTGGGGTCGAGCACCCAGGCCGAGTTCGCCGTGCTCAACGCGTGGGCGGTCAAGCCGTCCTCGGTCGACTGGAGCGCTGCCGCTGCGGCTGCGCTGGCCGCCGAGACGGCCGAACGTGGCCTGCGGATGCTCGGGGTCAAGCAGGGCATGACCGTGTTCATCGACGGCGGCGCCGGCGGGGTCGGGTCGGCCGCGGTGCAGCTGGCCAAGGCGGCAGCGGCGAACGTGATCGCCTCCGCCAGCCAGGACAACCACGACTACCTCCGTGAGATCGGGGCGGCCCCGGTGCTCTACGGCGACGGGCTGCTCAACCGCGTCCGCGCCATCCCGGACAGCCACATCGACGCTGTCTTCGATGTCGCCGGCAAGACCGCGATCGAGGATCTGATCGCCTTGGCGCCGGAGCCGTCGCAGGTCGTCTCGATCGCCAACTTCGGGGCGGCCGCCGCCGGGGCGCGGCTGTCGGCCGGGGGTGAGGAGAGCCAGCCCTTCCAGTCGCTGAACCTCGCGGCGCAGCTGCTCCACGACAGCCGGCTGGTCATCAAGGTCCAGACGTTTCCGTTCGACCGGTTCGCCGAGGCCTACCTGACCAGCGAGAGCGGCCACACCCGCGGGAAGCTGGTCCTGGTTCCCTGAGGCGCCCCACCCCAGGGGCTCAGCCGGCGGCGAAGTCGATGCTGGCGCGCCAGCCGAGCACCTGCTCGGCGGCGCGGCAGTCCGCGGTGATGTGGCGGACATCGCCGAGTCGGAACTCGCCCGTCACGACCGGTGCCGGTCCGTGGTGCGTCCGACTGAGGGTCTGCGCCATCTCGGCGATGGTGATCACCCAGGGCGAGCCGATGTTGAGCGGCGTCACCCCTGGGGCCAGTTCGGCGTCGACCGCACTGACCACTGCGGCGGCGACGTCGTCGACGTGGATGAAGTTGCGCCGCTGCCCGCCGTCCTCGAAGACCCGCGGCGCCTCGCCGCGCAGCAGCGCGCTGGTGAACAGGGAGGCGACCCCGGCGTACGGGGTGTCCCGCGGCATCCCCGGTCCGTAGACGTTGTGGAACCGGAGCGCCGCCACCGAGCCGCCGGTCTCCCGGGCCCAGCACGCGGCGAGGTGCTCGCCGTGCACCTTGGTCGCGGCGTAGGTGTTGCGCGGGTCCATCGGGGCGCTCTCGGGCACCAATCCGGGGACGAGGTCGGAGCCGCAGACGGGGCAGAGCGGGTCGAAGCGGCCCGCCTCGAGATCAGCCGTACGCCGCGCCGGGGGACTGGTCGCCCCGTGCTGAGGACAGGCGTACGCCCCCTCGCCGTAGACGACCATCGAGGAGGCGTAGACGATGCGGCTGATCCCCGCGGCCGCGGCAGCACCGAGCACGACCGCGGTGCCGTAGTCGTTCTGCAGCGCGTAGTCGGCGATGTCGGAGATGTCCACCCCGAGCCCGACCTTGGCCGCGAGGTGCACGACCGCGTCGCAGCTCCCGACCGCGGCGCTGACGCGCCTGACGTCGGCGATGTCGTCGAGCGGGTCGAGGGCGCGATCGAAGACCACCGGCTCGTGACCGGACGCAGCCAGCTGGTCGATGACCGGGCGACCGATGAACCCGGCACCGCCGGTGACCAGAACCCTCATCGCGACGGCTCGGAGACACCCGACGACGGGGGCAGGTCGACCTCGAAGCGACAGCCGCCGTCGACGTTGCGGACACCGATCCGACCGGCGTGGGACTCGACGACCCCGCGGGTGATGGCCAGACCGAGCCCGGCACCCCCGTCGTCGCCACTGCGCGAGGGGATGCCGCGCCAACCGGTGTCGAACACCCGCGTCAGGGCCGCCTCCGGGATACCGCCGCAGCTGTCGACCACGGCCACCTGGAGGTGGCCGTCCTCGGCTCGCCGGGCCTCGAGCCGGACGGTCAGCCCCGGGTCGGTGTGCCGGATGGCGTTGGAGACGAGGTTGGCCAGGGCCCGGGCCAGGTCGTCGGGAGAGCCGAGCACGGCGAGCCGGTCGTCGGTGGGGACCTGGAGGTCGAGGGCGACCCCCCGGTTCTGGGCCGTGGCGATGGACTCCGAGGCGACGTCGGTGATCAGCTCGGCCAAGGAGACGAGGGTCTGGGCCTTGACCTCGCCGGTGCCCTGCACCCGCGACAGCGCGAACAGGTCGTCGACCAGCACGGTCATCCGTGCCACCGTGCCCCGCAGGTGGGACAGGGCCCGCGGTACGTCGGCGATCACCCCGTCCTCCAGACCCTCGGCCAGCGCGCGGAGGCCGGCCAGCGGCGTACGCAGGTCGTGGGACATGAAGATCACCAGCTCGCGCCGGGCGTCCTCGGCGGCGCGTTCCCGCGCCCGGGACTCGGCGAGCGTCCGGCGGGTCTCGGCCAGGTCGTCAAGCACCCGAGCGAGCTCGTGGGGGACGGCGCGGCTGCGATCGACGGCCTCGGGGAGGGCGTCGGAGGTCGCCGAGTCGGTGACGAGCTGGTTCAACCCGAGCCCGAACGCGCGAGAGGCCGCGGTCACCCGGCGCATCACCAGCCAGGCTCCGACCAGGGCCAGGATGACCGAGGTCGACAGCCCGATCAGGATCACCGTCGAGTCGTGGGCGGAGAGGAACATCAGCCGGACGTTGATCAGCACCGTGCTGACGACGGCCAGCACCGGGAGCAGGGTGGCGATGGTCAGCTGGTAGCGCAGCGACCGGCGGCGGACCAGGTGCAGGACGAGCCCGCCCAGCAGCCCGACGGCCAGGCAGATCCCGACCGTCAGGGCCACGATGATCATCAGGTCGGTCATGGAAGCACCTCCGGTTCGCCGGCCCCGTCATCCTCGGGTCCAGGCACCTCGTCGGGCCGCACCATCCGGTAGCCCGAGCGGCCGACGGTCAGCACCAGCCGAGGGTCCGACGGGTCGCGCTCGATCTTCTCCCGCAACCGGCGGACGTGCACGGTGACGGTCGAGGTGTCCCCGAAGTCCCAGCCCCAGACCCGGCGGAGCAGCTCGTCCTTGCTGAAGGTCTGCCCGGTGTGCTGGACCAGGAACGCCAGCAGGTCGAACTCCCGCATGGTCAGGGCCAGGGGACGGTCGTCGACCCGGGTCTCGTGAGCGGCGAAGTCCACGGTCAGCGGGCCGAGAGTCACCGCCGCGTTCAACAGCGGAGTGCCGCCCAGCCGTTCGGCCCGCCGCAGCAGGGCCTCGACCCGGAGCACGATCTCGCGCGGCGAGAACGGCTTGACCACGTAGTCGTCGGCGCCGGTCTCGAACCCGACCAGCCGGTCCTCCTCCTCGCCGCGGGCCGAGACCACGATCACGGCGGCGTGGTCGCCGGCGCGACGCCGCCGGCGCAGCAGCTCCAGTCCGGAGAGCCCGGGCAGCATCAGGTCGAGGATGACCACGTCCGGGCTCATCCGGGCCCAGCTCTGCGCCGCCTCCGCGCCGTCGGCGCTCCACTGGACCTGGTAGCCGGCCCGGCCGAGGTAGGCCAGCAGCACCTCGGCCATGGTGGGGTCGTCCTCGACGACCAGTACGCGCGCAGCCATGATGCCCTCAGCCTAGGGACGACCTCCGCAGCCGGACACCACTCGTGGGCTCTGCGGGGATGCCGTAAGCCATCCGAAAGCGCCGACGAGCTCGCCCGGTTGGTTCCGCGCCTTAGGTTTCACCTGTGACGGCAGCCGAGACTTCGATCGACGTGGTGCTGCCGTGCCTGGACGAGGCCGGCGCGTTGCCCTGGGTGCTGGGCCGGATGCCGGAGGGTTGCCGGGCCATCGTGGTGGACAACGGTTCGCAGGACGGTTCGCCGGAGATCGCCCGTGCTCACGGAGCGCTGGTGGTCGAGGCCACCCGGCGCGGTTACGGTGCCGCCTGCCACGCCGGACTGCTCGCGGCCACCGCCGACCTGGTTGCCGTGATGGACTGCGATGCGTCCCTCGACCCCACCCAGCTGACCCGCGTGCTGGCCCCGCTGCTGGCCGACGAGGCCGACCTCGTCGTCGGGGCGCGGCGCCCGACGACCCTGGCGGCCTTCCCGCTGCAGCTCCGGCTGGCCAACGCCGAGGTGGCGCGTCGGGTGCGGCGGCGGACCGGCGTACGGCTGCGTGATCTCGGCCCGATGCGCGCCGCCCGCCGACAGGCCCTGCTCGACCTGGACCTGCAGGACCGCCGCTCGGGCTATCCGGTGGAGACCGTCGTCGCCGCGGCCGACGCCGGGTGGCGGATCGTCGGGGTCCCGGTCGACTACCTGCCCCGACACGGCCGCTCGAAGGTGACCGGTACACCGCTCGGCGCCTGGCGTGCCGTCCAGGACATGTCGGCGGTGCTGGCGCGATGAACCTGTCGAGCTCGGAGCGCGCCGAGACGGTCATCGTGCTGGCCAAGGAGCCGCAACCCGGTCGGGTCAAGACCCGGCTGCAGACCCGCTTCTCGCCCGAAGAGGCCGCCGAGCTGGCCGGCGCCTCGCTGCTGGACACGATGACCGCCGTACGCGGCAGCGCGGTCCCACGCCGGGTGCTGGCCTGGCAGGGGGACCCGGCCCGTTGGCGCGCCGACTTCGAGGTCGTCGCCCAGCCCGACGGCACCCTGAACGACCGCCTGACGGCTGCGTTCGCCGACGCCTGGCCCACCGAGTCCGGACCGGCGCCGCACCGGGCGCTGCTGGTCGGGATGGACACACCGCAGGTGACGCCCGCCGAGCTGAACGTCGACTGGGACGGGGCGGACGCGCTGCTCGGGCTCAGCGAGGACGGCGGCTTCTGGGCCATCGGGCTCCGGGCCGGTCACCCGCCGGGGATCTTCGACGGCGTACCCATGTCCTCGGACCGCACCGGGTCCGCGCAGCTGGCCCGATTGTCCGCCCTCGGCCTCTCCGTCCGGTTGCTGCCACCGCTGCGCGACGTCGACACCCCGGCCGACGCTGAGGCGGTGGCCGAACGGCACCCCGGTCTCGAGTTCTCCAGGTTGCACGCCCGCCTCGTCGGCCGACGCGCCGAACAACGGTGCGACCAGCTCTTCGATCAGGCGTACGCAGGCGGCCTGTCGGTGCTGAGCGGGACCGTGGCCGACGCCGGCGACGAACACACCCTCGTGATGGAGGTCGACCGTTGGACCGCCGACGCCGACCCGGTCGACCTGATGGTCGTGGCGCGCTGTCAGCCGCCGGTGATCGACCTGGGTTGCGGACCGGGCCGGATGGTGCGGGCCCTGGCTCGTTCGGGTCGGGTCGCTCTCGGGGTCGACATGTCGCAGGTCGCGGTCAACACCAGCCTGGCCCGGGGCGGGCCGGCGCTGCGCCGGATGATCGACGAGCCGATGCCCGCGGAGGGTCGCTGGGGGACCGCGCTGCTGATGGACAGCAACCTGGGCATCGGTGGTGACGTCGAGGGTCTGCTGCGCCGGTGCCGGGATCTGGTCGGTCCGGGTGGGCTGATCATCTGCGAGGTCGATCCGGATCAGGAGCGGCACGAGGTGCACCAGGTGCTGCTCCGGACCAGCCGAGCCACCTCGCCGCCGATGCCCTGGTCGTGCGTCGGTGCGGCCGCCCTCGCCCGGATCGCGGCGACCCTGGACCTGCTGGTGCACGAGGAGTGGGTCAGCGGAAACCGGGCGTTCGTCGCCCTACGCTCCAGTGGTCCGCGGTGAGTCGGCGGCTTCTCCTCGGTGGGTTGGTCGTCGTGGTCGTCAACGCCGCGATGTTCGCCTCGCTCACCCACTTCCACTACTTCGGTCGCCACATCCTGGTGGCCGGGCTGGTCTTCGCCGCGGTGGCGATCGCCTTGCGCCGTGAGGCCGCCCGTACCCCGCTCTGGTTCATCGTGGTCGTCACGGTCGCGGTCCAGCTGCCCGGCCTGTTCGTGCACCCGTGGACCAGCGACGACGCGTACCGCTACGTCTGGGACGGCCGCGTCCAGCTCGCCGGGATCGACCCGTACCACTACGTCCCGCTCGACCCGGCCGTGCAGTTCCTGCGTGACCCGCTGCTCTTCCCCTTCGGCGACGACCGGGCGCTGATCAACCGGCCGTACGTCCCGACGATCTATCCGCCCGTCGCGCAGGTCTGGTTCGTGCTCGTCGCGCTGGTCACCCCGTGGTCGCTCGGCACCCTCGGCGTCCAGATCGGTTCGGCGCTGGCCGTGATCGCGACCACCGTGCTGCTCGCTCGCTTCCTCGGACCGGAACGGCGCGGCTGGGCGCTGCTCTACGGGGCCTGTCCGGCCGTGATGATCGAGGCGTCGAACGGTGCGCACCTCGACGCCCTGGCCGCCCTCTGCGTGTTCGGACTGGGCTGGGCGGCCGTACGCCGTCGGCACTGGCTGGCCGGGTTGTTCCTGGGGCTGGCCGCCGGGATCAAGCTGGTGCCGCTGCTGCTGGTGCCGATCTTCCTGCGTCGGGGGCGCTGGCGTACCTCGGTCGCCGGCGTCGGGCTGCTCCTCGCCGGTTACGTCCCCCACGTGCTCGCCGTCGGCTCGCTGGTCCTCGGCTTCCTTCCCGGCTACCTCAGGGAGGAGGGGTACGACGGCGTACGCCGGTTCGCCCTGTTCGTCTGGCTGCCCGAGGCGATCCGGGCTCCGGCGGCCCTGCTCACCGCGGCCGCCCTGGCCGTGGTGGCCCTGGTCCGGTCCCGGACCGAACCCGTGCTGGTCACCTGCTGCTGGCTGTACGGCTGTTCCTTCCTGATCGCCAGCCCGATCTACGCCTGGTACGCCCTGCCCTTCGTGGTCCTCGTGTTGATGGCCGGGCGGCTCGAGTGGCTCGTGGTCTGGGCGGCGATGTACGTCGCGTTCGTCTTCGACCGCGAGACCTACGCGCAGACGGTGGCGTACGGCCTGGCCCTGGCCTGGGTCGCCTTCGTCACGGTGCGCCGTCGCCGTGCGGCGATCCTCCAGCCCGTGGCCTAGCCTGATCCGATGCCCTCCGCACTGCCCGAGGGAGAAGCCGCCCCGCGCGACGGCACGCTCCCGCTCGACGCCGTTGCCGAGGTCCCGCACACCCCGCTGAGCGTCTACGTGCACGTGCCGTTCTGCACCACCCGCTGCGGCTACTGCGACTTCAACACCTACACCGCCAGCGAGCTCGGCCCGCAGCCCGGCGCCAGCCGGCTCGGCTACATCGACACCGCGCTCGGTGAGCTGGGTCTCGCCGCCCGGGTGCTCGGGCCGGGTGCACCCCCGGTCTCCACGATCTTCGTCGGCGGTGGCACCCCGACCCTGCTGCCCCCGGACGACCTGGGTCGGATGGTCGCGGCGATCGGCGACCGGTTCGGGCTGACCGGCGACGTCGAGGTGACCACGGAGTCCAACCCCGAGTCCGTCGACGCGGCCGGGCTGGCCCGCCTGCGCGAGGTCGGCTTCAACCGGATCTCCTTCGGCATGCAGTCCGCGGTGCCGCACGTGCTGGCCGTGCTGGACCGGGTGCACTCGCCGGGCCGGCCCCAGCAGGCCGTAGCCGAGGCGAAGGCGGCGGGCTTCATCAGCACCAGCCTGGACCTGATCTACGGCACGCCGGGGGAGTCGATGGCCGACTGGGAGACCAGCCTGGACGCGGCCGTCGCCGCCAGCCCGGACCACCTGAGTGCGTACGCGCTGATCGTCGAGGACGGCACCCGGCTCGCCGCCCGGATCCGCCGGGGTGAGTTGCCGATGACCGACGACGACGATCTCGCCGACAAGTACCTGCTCGCCGAGCAGAAGCTGACCGCGGCCGGGTACACGGCGTACGAGGTCAGCAACTGGTCGCGCGACGAGGCGACCCGGTGCCGGCACAACGTCGCCTACTGGCGTGGGTCCAGCTGGTGGGGGATCGGGCCGGGCGCGCACAGCCACGTCGGCGGGGTCCGCTGGTGGAACGTGAAGCACCCGGCCGCGTACGCTGCCCGGATCGCCGAGGGGGCCTCACCGGCGTACGCGCGGGAGATCCTCACCGCGGCCGACCGCCGGGTCGAGCGGGTGCTGCTGGAGCTCCGGCTCGCCGACGGGCTCGATCTCGCGGTGCTGACCGACAGCGAGCGGCAGCGCATCCCGGACCTGGTGGCCCGAGGGCTCACGGTGCTCGAAGAGTCGAAGCTGGTCCTCACCCTGACCGGTCGGCTGCTGGCCGACGGGGTCATCCGCGACCTGCTCGACTAGCTCCGCGACCCGGGACCGGCCAGATCGGAACGTTCGCGCTCGGACCAGAGCAGGGTGGCGCCGATCCCGACGGCGACGCCCAACACCGTCTCGATGGCCCGGTCGACCAAGAGCTGGCTCGGGTCGACGTTCCCACCCAGGGCGGTCATCAGCAGCGCGAGCGGAGTGACGAAGAGCAGGGTCAGGGAGTAGTTGCGCATCACGAACAGCTCGGCACCGAACTGCGCCGCGCCGACGATCCCGACCAGCAGCCAACCGGTCGGATGGAGCGCGAGCAGACCGGCGGCCACGACCAGTCCGAAAGCGGTGCCGATCAGCCGGTGCCCGGCTCGCAGCAGGCGGGTGGTGGTGTCCGGGGCGGCCATCGGCACCACCGCGGTCAGCGCGGCCCAGTACGGGTGACCGAGGCCGGCGGCGGTGGCGATGCCACCGGCGACCAGCGCCCCGATCAGGTAGCGGGACGCGTGCAGCCAGGCCCCGGGTCGGCGCAGCGTGGCGGCGAACGCGGCCGGTGGGGGCGGGGTGAGCCGGCGGTTGCCCGCAGGAATGGCCCCGACGGTGCCGACCGCCACCGCGAAGGCTGCGGCCGCCGCCGACACCCCGACCGCGACGAGCACATGGCGGCCCAACCCCTCCGGGGTCGGCACCGAGGCCACCGCGCCGAAGGCGAAGACCAGGAAGAACGAGCCCGGCGGACGCCAGCGCAGCGCGTCACTGGCCAGCGAACCGAGGGCGGCGATCAGCGCGGCGACGACCACGGCCAGCCATGGTCGTACGGCTCCGGCGGTCGCCACCGCAGCTCCGGCACCGATGCAGACGACGAGTCCGGCGCCGACGACCGCCTGGCTCCGAAACCGCGACCGGTGCGACTCAGCCCGCCCGTAGACCGACGCGAAGGCCCCGAAGACCGCGAACAGGGCGAGGTCCTGACGATCGGCAGCGGTGACGACGACGAGTGGCGCCAGTACCGAGACCACCACCCGCAGGGCCGGCCAGTGACTGCGGTCGTGCGGCCCCATCCGCAACAGCTGCCGCGGGTGCGGGAACGTCGAGGAGGCCACCCACGACAACCTACGTCAGGGCTGTGGGTGGTCCTGGGTGACGAAGTCGATGAGCTCCTCGACGCACGTCAGCATCGGCCGCTCGAGGTCGGACCAGGAACCGACGGTGGCCAGGATGGCCTTCCAGGCGGCAGCGATGTCGGCCTGGTCGCGGTGCGGTAGCCGGAGCACGTCGCAGATGCCGTGCTTCCACTCGACGGTGCGGGGGATCTCCGGCCAGACCTTGAGCCCCACCCGGGCGGGCTTCACGGCCTGCCAGACGTCGACGTACGGGTGGCCCTTGATCGCCACGTACGCCCCGTACGGCCCCTTCAGCACGCGTTCGGCGATCTTGGTCTCCTTGCTGCCCGGGACCAGGTGGTCGACGAGTACGCCCAGCCGGCGGCCGCGTTCGGGGGCGAAGTCGGCGACGATCTGCGCGAGGTCGTCGATGCCGCCGAGGTACTCCACGACCACGCCGACGTGACGCAGGTCGTCGCCCCAGATCTTCTCGACCAGCTCGGCGTCGTGGCGACCCTCGACGTAGATGCGGCTGGGGAGCGCGACCTTCGCGCGCTCGACCGGGCCGGCCACCGAACCCGACGCCGTCCGCTTGGGCGCGGTGCGGGGAGCGATCGGCCCGACCTTCAGAGTGACGGGCTGTCCCTCGAAGAGGAACCCCGCACCGAGCGGAAAGCTGCGCCGTTTGGCGTGCCGGTCCTCGAGCACGACGATCCCGTTCTCCCAGAACGCGACGGCACCGCAGAAGCCCGTCGTCGCGTCCTCGACGACCTGCCCGCGGGTCACCGTGAGCTCGACGCTGACCGGTCGGTTGGCCTGCTGCCAGCCGGGGGTGAGCACGTCTCGGGCGTAGCGGTTGGGCGGGGAAGTCACCTCGGCAGCGTAGGTGAGGGGCCACCGGATGGTCGGGAGGTGCCGGGCGCGTCCCGGGTCCTTTGGCGGCGGGTGGTTGGCTGTCCGTCATGGCCGCGACGCCGATGTTCCCGTTGGGATCCGTGCTCTTCCCGCACATGCCGCTGCACCTGCGCGTGTTCGAGGAGCGCTACCTGATCATGTTGGCCGAGCTGCTCAAGGCCGAGGAGACCGGCTTCGGGGTGGTGCTGATCGAGCGCGGGCACGAGGTCGGCGGTGGGGAACACCGTTTCCGGGTGGGCACGATCGCCGACATCGCCGAGATCGGTTCCCAGGACGGGTTCGTCCTGCTGGCCGCCGTCGGGCGTACGCGGATCGAGGTCGTGGACTGGCTCGCCGACGAGCCCTACCCGCGAGCGGACGTGCGCGAGGTGCCGGAACTGGTCTGGGACGAGGCGTTGACCGAGCAACGCGACGAGGCCGAGCGACTCGTACGCCGTACCCTCGCGCAGGCCAGCGAGTTCACCGAGCACCTGTGGCCGGCCGATCTCGAGCTCTCCTCGGATCCCGTGGCGGCCATCTGGCAGCTGGCCGCCATCACCCCGGTGGGCGAGCTCGACCAGGTCGCGCTGCTGCGGTCGACCAGCATGGCCGAGCTGTTGACCCGGATCGTCGAGGTCACCGCCGACGCCAGCGTCGGCTTCGGCGCTCGCTGAGGAGCGCAGCCGGCTAGCCGCGCGCCCGGCCCGTGGTGGCGCGGACGACCAGCTGGACCGGCAGCATCACCTGACGCGGTTGCGACTCGGCGTCGAGGAGCAACCGCCCGATCTCGCGGCCGCGCTCCAGGATGGGCTGTCGGATCGTGGTCAGATCTGCTGCCGCGGCGGCCGGGACGTCGTCGAAGCCGCAGACCGAGATGTCCGCCGGGGTCACGAACCCCCCCTCCTCGAGCGCATCGAGCACCCCGAGGGCCAGCACGTCGCTCAAGGCGACGATGGCGGTCGGCGGATCACCGGCCTGGGTCAGCCACCGACCTGCGCTGTGGCCCGAGGGGATGGAGTTGTGACCCGTCGAAACCAAGGTGACGGTGCCCGAGATGGCTCGACGGAGCCCGGTCAACCGAGCCCGGGAGTGCGGCAGGTGCACATCTTCGGCGGTGATGACGACCGGCTCGGTTCCCGGCGGCCGGTTGCTGTCGAGCACGACGGTGACGTCGCGGTGCCCGAGCGCGGTCAGGTGCGTGCCGATCAGGAACCCGGCTCGCTCTTCGTCGATGGCCACCCAGGCGGTGGTCGGATCGGGGTCGGCGTCGGTGGTGACCAGCCGGATCGCGCGAATCCGGGCCACGGCGATGGCCGGGTGGTCGACCGGCACGCAGAGCACGGCCATGGCGTCGATCGAGGCCTGCCGGATCGAGGTGAGAGCCCCGTTGTCCGCCTCTTGGGCCAGCGGCATCAACACGATGCTGATGTCGTGCTGCTCGGCGACCTGGCTCACGCCGGTCAGGAACTCGATGTAGAACGGGTCGGAGAAGGCGAACGACAGGCGCTCACCGAGCAGCACCCCGACCGCATCGGCCCGCCCGACCCGCAGCGTCCGCCCGGCCGCGTCAGGTCCGGCGTAACCCAGCTCCGTCGCCTTCGCCAGGATGCGTTCGCGCAGGTGGGCGGAGAGCTGGTCGGGTCGGTTGTACGCGTTCGAGATGGTCGAGGGAGACACACCGAGGGCGCCCGCGAGCGTCTTGACGGTCACGCGCGCCACGTAGCCTCCCCCATCGGTCGCAGAACCTGACGGACGGCTCATTCCATCAGGTTCTGACGACCCGTGGGGTCACCGCCGCTTTTTGGTGGGCTTCCAGTTGTTGAGCGGGTCGCTGCCGGGGGTCCAGTTGAGCACGCTCGCGCGCTCCATGAACTCCTCGGTCGAGATGTCCCCGCGGGCGAATCGCTCGGCCAGGATCTTCTTGGCCTCGCCCTCAGGGGTGTGGTGGCCGGCCCACGGCGGTGGGCCGAACCGCTGGATCCGGCCGGAGCGGACCAGGAAGAAGAAGGTGCCGGCGAGCAGCAGGAGGAACAGGGGGAACATCAGGGCTCCTAGGAACAGGGGAGGATGGGCGGGCAGGTCGCCAGCCCAGGGAGGGCCGTGGTGACCGAAGCCCTCGAGCGGGATGAGCAGTGGAGTGGTCATGACTCCATGCTCGGCGGCGCGGGGCGTCTACACATCGGCTGGCAGGCGACACTTCGGCTACGTCCGCTGACGTAGTCGGAATACGTCTCGCTGCCGATGCGGCAGGGTGAGTGGGCGCCTAGGGTCGATGGTGCCGTCAACCCTGTGAGGAGATCGATGCCCGTCGTACGCCGCCGGACGCTGCTGGTCGACCTCGGGATCGGTGTCGTACTCGGGTGGTTCGGCTGGGTGGCGGCGATGTTCACCTGGGACCGGCCGCGCTTCGATGACCGGCCGCCGGGTCGTGATCGAGACTTCGACGACTTCCACCCGCTGGTGAGCGTCTCGCCGTACGTCGCGGTCTTCCTGGTCCTCGTGGTGGCCGGGGTCGCCGTACGCCGGATCTGGCCGCGGGCCGGCTTCGTCGCTGTCGTGGCGGGCCTGGGTGGCTACCTGGCTCTCGGGGCCGGGGTCGGGCCGGTCTTTGCCGCGCTCGCCTTCACCGTGTTCGCGATGGCCGGCACGATCCCGCTGCGGCGGTGGGTCCCGCTGACCGGGCTGCTGGTCCCGATGGTCCTGGCCGGGCATTGGCAGGACCCCTACCTCGGTTTCCTCGATCCGGTGCTGTACGCCACCTTGCTGATGGCGGTCAGCGTGGCGATCCTGCCCGCGATGTTCGCGTTGCTCCGGCGGGCGCGGCGCGACAACGAGCTCCGCGAGCGTGACCAGGATCGACGCCGGTACGCCGACGAGGAGCGGCTGCGGATCGCCCGCGAGGTGCACGACGTGGTCGGCCACAGCCTCGCTGTGATCACCATGCAGGCCGGGGTGGCCCTGCATCTGGGCTCGACCCGACCCGACCAGGTGACCCAGTCCCTGGAGGCCATCCGGAAGACCAGCAAGGAGGCCCTGGCCGAGCTGCGTACCACCCTCGAGGTCTTCCGGGAGTCCGACGACGGGACGCCGCGCAGCCCCAGGCCTGGGCTCGCGCGACTCGACGACCTGGTCGCGGCCTTGGTCGCCGCCGGCCGCGAGGTGCGGGTGGTCCGTGAGGGGAGCGACGAGCGCGAGCTGCCCTCGGCGGTGGATCAGGCGGCGTTCCGGATCATCCAAGAGGCCCTGACCAACGTCGTACGTCACGCCGGCCCGGCCGCGGGTACGACGGTGACGGTCGTCCAGGAACCCAGGTGGTTGCGGCTGTCCGTGGCTGATGACGGGTCGACCGTGGCCCTGCCCGAGGCCGGCAACGGCATCAGGGGCATGCGCGAGCGAGCCCGGGCGATCGGCGGCACCGTGGGTCTCGAGCTCGGGGTGCCCACGGGGTTGATCGTGCGGGCGGACCTGCCCGTGGACCGCGACGGCGAGGGGTCGGTGTGAGCATCAGGGTGGCGCTGGTCGACGACCAGCCTCTGGTCCGGATGGGCCTGCGCGTGCTGGTCGAGTCCGAGGACGACCTGGAGCTCGCCGGGGAGGCGGAGAACGGCCGCGACGGGGTGGCGCTGGTCCGCCGTACGCGTCCTGACGTCGTGCTGATGGACATCCGGATGCCGCAGCTGGACGGGATCGCTGCGCTCCGGCTGATCGTCGCCGACCCCGAGCTCGCCGGCGTCCGGGTGATCATGCTGACCACCTTCGAGCTGGACGAGTATGTGTTCGAGGCCCTGCAGGCCGGGGCCGCGGGGTTCCTGATCAAGGACACCGAGCCCATCGACATGCTGCGCGCCATCCGGATCGTCGCGGCGGGCGAGTCCCTGCTGTCGCCGTCGGTGACCCGCCGGGTCGTCGAGTCGTTCTCCGCGCGCTCCGTCGTCCGCAAGCACCCGCAGCTCGAGGACCTGACCGACCGGGAGCGCGAGGTGCTCGCCCTGATCGGAGAGGGTCTGAACAACGAGGAGATCGCAGCCCGCCTGGTGGTCAGCCCCGCCACCGCCCGGACCCACGTCAGCCGCGCCATGATCAAGCTCGGTGCCCGGGACCGGGCCCAGCTCGTGGTGATCGCGTACCAGTCGGGTCTGGTGCGATGACTCGCAGACCGTTCGGACCGGCTCAGGCCATCGGCAGGTTGGGTCGCTCCCCGGCGGTCGGGATGGGCTGAGCGCCGGCCGCGATCCGGCCCCGCTGCTCGAAGACGAACTCCCGGTCCACGGGCTCGCCGTGCCCGGGGACCAGGGTGGAGCCGCCGGTCATCAGTCCGATCAGACCGTCGAGGGTGCCGGCCCAGGCGCCGGGAACCGAGTCGGAGCCGAACGACGGCGGACCGGCCGACTCGATCAGGTCACCGGCGAAGAGCAGGTCGGCGTCGGGCACCACGACGATCAGGTCGCCTTCGGTGTGCCCTTCCCCGAGGTGGGCGATCTCGACCCGGCGCCCGCCGAGGTCGAGCGAGGTGGCCACCACGATCTCCCGGCTCGGGGGGACGAGCTCAGCAGCATCGAACCCCAGCCGTACGGCCTCGGCCGCCGCCTCCGGGGAGGTGAGCCGCGGGCGTACGGACTCGTGGCCGATGGTCAGCACGTCCGCGAAAGCCGCCAGGCCGTACGCGTGGTCGAAGTGCCAGTGGGTGACGACGACTGCGGCCAGCGGGAGGTCGGTGACCGCGGTGATCGAGGACCGGACCGCCGCACCCTGCGTCGGGCTGGAGCCGGTGTCGACGAGCAGCACGCGTTCGCTGCCCACGATCAGACCCAGGTTGACCGTCTCGGGTTCGGCGATGGCTACGTGGACCCCGGGCGCAACCTCGCGCCAGGCCCCCAACGCGAACTCGACTCCAGGCTCGGTCGACGTCGGCAGGTCAGTCATCACGCTAGACTGGCACTCTGAACGCGTGAGTGCCAAAACTCCTCGCGAAACCGTCGGCGGCCTCGAGTCGGGCTGACCCAGGACCCGGGGGAGGAGACCCATGGACGAGCGGAAGCTCGAGGTGCTGCGCGCGATCATCACCGACTACGTCTCCAGCCAAGAGCCCGTCGGATCGAAGGCACTGGTCGAGCGCCACGACTTGGGCGTCTCCGCGGCGACGGTCCGCAACGACATGGCCGCACTGGAGGACGAGGGTTACATCACCCAGCCCCACACCAGCGCCGGTCGGATCCCCACCGACAAGGGCTACCGGCTCTTCGTCGACCGGCTCGGCTCGGTCAAGCCGCTGTCGGTCGCGGAGCAGAAGGCGATCCAGAGCTTCCTGTCGGGCGCGGTCGACCTCGACGACGTGCTGCACCGCACCGTACGGCTGCTGGCCCAGGTCACCCAGCAGGTGGCCATCGTGCAGTACCCCACGCTCAGCCACTCCACCGTCCGCCACGTCGAAGTCGTCTCGCTGTCGACCACCCGGCTACTGCTCATCCTGATCACCTCGACCGGACGGATCGAGCAGCGCTCGCTCGAGCTGCCCGACCACGACGACGAGACGCTGGCCGAGCTGCGCGCGCATCTGAACGCGGTCACCGTCGGGAACTCATCCTCGCAGGCGGCGGGACGACTGAGCGCGTTGGTGGATCAGCTGCCGCCGTCGCTGGAGACCATCGGTCAGGCCGCGATCGCCACCCTGCTCGAGATGTTGAGCAGCGAGGCGTCGAGTCGGATGGTGGTGGGTGGGATGCCGAACCTGACCCGCTACGGGGCCGAGTTCGAGACCACGGTCAAACCCGTCCTCGAGGCGTTGGAGGAGCAGGTCGTGCTCCTCAAGCTGCTGGGTGAAGCGTCCACGGCCAACGCGGTCACGGTCCGCATCGGCCAGGAGAACCCGTACAAGGAACTACAGTCGACGTCGGTCGTCGCCAGTGGCTACGGTAGCCAGCTCGACATCTTCGCCACCCTCGGCGTCGTCGGCCCGACGCGGATGGATTACCCCTCAACCATGGCCTCGGTCCGAGCCGTAGCGCGCTACGTCGGCCGGTTCCTCTCCGAAGGATGAGCATGAGCACCAACTACTACGAGATCCTCGGAGTGTCCCGGGACGCAACTCCCGAGCAGATCAAGAAGGCCTACCGCCAGCTCGCGATGAAGCTGCACCCCGACGTCGCCTCCGAGCCCGATGCCGCGGACCGTTTCAAGAAGGTCGCCGAGGCGTACGAGGTGCTTCAGGACCCGAAGAAGCGTGACCTGTACGACCGCGGCGGCGACCCGCTCGGCGGCGGCGGCATGGGTGGCTTCAACGGCGGCTTCGGTGGCGGGGGGCAGGCCGGCGGCTTCGACTTCACCAACCTGGTCGACGCCATGTTCGGGCAGCAGGGGTCGCGCGGCCCGCGTTCGCGGGTACGCCGGGGCCAGGATGCTCTCGTCCGGCTCGACCTCGAGCTGGCCGAGGCTGCTTTCGGCACCACCAAGCCGCTCCGCGTCGACACCGCGATCCTCTGCCCGCGCTGCAGCGGCTCAGGCGCCTCCGAGGGGTCCAAGCCCGTCAAGTGTGCGACCTGCCACGGACAGGGTGACGTCACCCACGTGCAGCGCTCGTTCATCGGCGACATCCGGACGACCCAGCCCTGCCCGACGTGCCGGGGGTACGGCACGGTCATCCCGAACCCCTGCGTGGAGTGTTCCGGCGACGGCCGCGTCCGCTCCAACCGCACCATCAACGTCAAGATCCCGCCGGGCGTGAGCACCGGCAACCGGATCCACCTGGCCTCGCACGGCGAGGTCGGACCCGGCGGCGGCTCGGCCGGCGACCTCTACGTCGAGCTCAACGTCGCGGCCCACGAGCTCTTCCGCCGTGAGGGCGACGACCTGGAGGTCATCGTCCGCATTCCGATGACCGCTGCCGCCCTCGGGACCGAGGTCAGCGTCTCCACGTTGGAGGCCGACCTCGAGGACGCCGAGCCGGAGACCACGTCGGTCCGCGTCAGCGTCCCGGCGGGTACCCAGTCCGGGACCCGGGTCGCGATCGACGGCCAAGGCGTACCCCGGCTCCGGGCCGGCGGCCGTGGCCAGCTCGGGGTCACGCTGTTGGTGCAGACCCCGACCCGGATCGACGACGAGCAGCGCGAGCTGCTCCGCCAGCTCGCCGAGCTGCGCGAGGAGACCCAGCCCGAGGTCTCGATGCAGAAGCACGGCCGCGGTGTGTTCGGTCGGCTCCGGGACGCGTTCGCCGGTCAGTGACCGCGGGCCGATGACCGACCCACTGTTCCTGGTCGAGACCCTCGGGGACCCGCCTCCCACGGTCGGCGCCCGGTTGGAGCTGGGCGGCGACGAGGGTCGCCACGCTGCCGTCGTACGCCGGATCCGGCCCGACGAGGTCGTGATGGTCGGCGATGGCCGTGGCCACGGCGTACGCGGTCGGGTCGTCGAGGTGTCGAAGACGGGACTGACACTGGAGGTCACCGAGCTGCTGAGCGCTCCGGTCCAGGACCGGCGCTGCGTCGCTGTCCAGGCCCTGGCCAAGGGGGATCGGTCCGAGCTGGCGATCGAGATGCTCACCGAGATGGGGATCGACGAGATCGTCCCCTGGCAGTCGTCGCGCTCCATCGTGCGTTGGTCTGCGGAACGGGGGGACAAGTCGCTGGCCAAGTGGCGGGCAACGGTACGCGAGGCCACGAAGCAGTCTCGGCGGCTGGCGGTACCCACCGTGGCCGAGGTCGTGTCGACGCGGCAGCTGGTCGCGCGGATCGGCGAGGTCGACCTCGCCCTGGTCCTGCACGAAGGCGCTCGGGAGTCGTTGGGTGCCGTCGACCTGCCCACCGCCGGCACCGTGATGATCATCGTCGGGCCGGAGGGTGGGATCTCCCCGGACGAGCTCGACGCCTTCGTCGCCGCCGGCGCCCGGTCCGTGCTGGTCAGCGACGGGGTGCTGCGTACGTCCACCGCGGGAGTCGTCGCCCTCGCCGGGCTGCTGCTGCGGTGAGTAGCCCCGGGTTTGCCTTCACCCCGCGCACCTCGTTACCCGGCAGAGCCGGTCGCACGGGCACCATCCAGACTCCGCACGGCACGATCCAGACTCCGGCGTTCATCGCGGTCGGGACCAAGGCGACGGTCAAGGCCGTACTGCCGGAGAGCCTGCGCGAGCTGGGGGCGCAGGCGGTGCTGGCCAACGCGTACCACCTGTACCTGCAGCCCGGCGCCGACATCGTCGAGGCGGCGGGTGGGTTGGGCCGGTTCATGAACTGGCCGGGTCCGACGTTCACCGACAGCGGCGGCTTCCAGGTCCTGAGCCTGGGCGTGGGCTTCAAGAAGGTGCTGGCCATGAACACGTCCGGGCTCGGCGACGACGAGGTGATCGCCGCGGGCAAGACGCGGCTCGCCCACGTCGACGACGAGGGCGTGACCTTCACCTCGCACCTGAACGGCACGAAGCACCGCTTCACCCCGGAGGTGTCGATGCAGATCCAGCACCAGCTGGGCGCCGACATCATGTTCGCCTTCGACGAGTGCACGACCCTGATGAACACCCGGGTCTACCAGGAGCAGGCCGTCGAGCGGACTCAGCGCTGGGCGGTTCGCTGCCTGACCGAGCATCAGCGACTGACGCAGGAACGGGTGGGCAAGCCGTACCAAGCGTTGTTCGGGGTGGTCCAGGGCGCGCAGCACGAGGACCTGCGGCGCCAGGCGACCCGTGATCTCGAGGCCCTGGAGGTCGACGGCCGAGGCTTCGACGGCTACGGAATCGGTGGGGCCCTCGAGAAGGAGAACCTCGGCACGATCGTCGGCTGGTGCGTGGCGGAGCTGCCGGACCACAAACCCCGGCACCTGTTGGGGATCTCGGAACCGGACGACTTCTTCACCGCCATCGAGAACGGTGCCGACACCTTCGACTGCGTGTCGCCGTCCCGGGTCGCCCGCAACGCTGCGCTCTACACCCGCGACGGACGCTTCAACGTCAACACCGCGGCGCAGCGGCGCAACTTCTCAGCCGTGGACGAGGAGTGCGACTGCTACACCTGTACGCACTACACCCGGGCGTACCTGCACCACCTGTTCAAGGCCAAGGAGATGCTGGCCTCGACGCTGGGCACGATCCACAACGAGCGCTTCATCGTCCGGCTGGTCGACGACATCCGGGCCAGCATCGACAACGGCTCGTTCGACGCGTTCCGGGCGGAGTTCCTGGGCCGGTACTACGCGAGATCCGCGGTCGACCGGTGACGCTCACCCGCTTGGTGCGACTGGAGGACGCGGCTGCTCTCGCGCAGCTGCAGCAGGATAACCGAGACTTCCTCGCTCGCTGGGATCCGGTCCGCGCCCCGGGTTTCTTCACCGATGATGGCCAACGATCGTTGATCGAGGTGGCTCTGCACCTCTACGAGCAAGGCGTGGCCGTGCCCCACGTGATTGTGTGCGGTGAGCGGATTGTCGGACGAATCAACCTGAACTCGGTGGTTCGGGGAGCGTTCCAATCCTGTTCGATGGGCTATTGGCTGAGTGAGACCGACAACGGGCGCGGCCTGGCCACCTCGGCGGTGCGGGAGATGGTCGAGCTGGCGTTCGACGAGCTCCGACTGCACCGGGTGGAGGCCGGCACCTTGTTGGACAACGTCGCATCGCAACGGGTACTTGAGCGCAACGGCTTCGTCCGCTTCGGAGTGGCACCGAAGTATCTGAACATCGCCGGCCAGTGGCAAGACCATGCGCTTTACCAGCGGTTGGCGGCCTAGCGAGGCTGAATCTGGCGGGGGGTCCGAGGTCCGCCACAGCATGAACGGAAACTGTCAGCGTCCAGGTTTACGATGAACACATGTTCGATTACAGCCCGGCGGGACTCGACGGTGCGGCGGCTGCCGCGGCGATCGACGACGTCCACACGGGTGTGCTGGAAGGCGAGTGCCGGCTGTTCCAGCTGGCCGCCCACTGGGCTGATCTGCATGCTCCGGACGGCCTCGAGGCGACGCGGCGGGTGTTGCCGGGTGCAGAGCGGGGTCTGGTGCTCGGTGGTGAGGGGACACCGGAGGTGCTGGAGTTCGCCGCTGACGAGCTGGGGCCGCGGTTGGAGATGTCGGGGTTGGCGGCACACGCGCTGATGGCGGATGCGTTGGACGTGCGGCACCGGTTGCCGCTGCTGTGGGCCATGGTGTGCGCCGGCGGGGTCCGAGTGTGGCGGGTCAGGAAAATTGCCGTCGCGACCCGGCATCTCGATCTGGTGGCGGCGGCCGCGGTGGATCGGGCGGTGGCGGGCTCGGTGGCGTTGTTGCCGTGGGGTCGGTTCGAGAACTTGTTGGAGGCCAAGGTCATCGAGGCGGATCCGGTGCTGGCTGAGCACCGGGCGCGGTTGTGGGAGTCGGAGCGATTCGTGCGGGCGGGTCGGAGCCGGAACGGTTTGAAGACGTTGGTCGCTCGGGCGCACGCCGGCGAGGTCATCGTGTTCACGGCGACGGTGAACCGGATCGCGGAGATTCTGGCCGAGCGCGGGGACCTGGACACTGCTGACGTCCGCAGGTCCAAGGCCATCGGGATCTTGGGGCAGCCGGCGTTGGCGCTGGAGTTGCTGTGGGCTCACGCCCAGGATGCTCCGGAGGCGGATCTGCCGGTCGAGCCCGACCCGGCGCAGCCCCTATTCGACGACGAGACAGGGTCCGCCCCCGATCCGGAGCCGGGTGCCGGTGGTTTGGTGGTGCGGAGGCCGCCGGTGCGTCCGGTGGGGTCGAATCCGCGGGTCGTGTTGTACGTGCATCTGAGTGAGGAAGCGCTCCGGTCCGGCCCGTCGGGTCACGGTGCGGTGCGGTTGGAGGGAGCGGGTCCGCTGACCGTGGGGCAGTTGCGCCGGTTCCTGGGTGGGTTCGACGGTGAGGTTCGGGTGCAGCCGGTGGTCGATCTGAACGACACCCCGCCGGCGGTGGATGCGTACGAGATTCCGGACCGGATGCGTGAGCAGCTGACCCTGACCCAGCCGGCGACGGGGTTTCCGTTCGGCCCGTCGGTGTCGAGACGGATGGATGTGGACCACACGATCCCGTATCGGTCTCCGGATCGAGGTGGTCCGCCGGGCCAGACGAGGGTGGGTGGGTTGAACCGGATGGTTCGGCGGGAGCATCGGGTCAAGACCCATGGTGGTTGGCCGGTGCGACAGCCTGATGCCGACTCGACCGTGTGGCGCTCACCGCACGGCGCGTACTTCCTCGTCACGCGGGCCGGCACCCAGAAGTTGGGCACCGGAGCCTTCGCCCAGGCGGTGTGGCGTGCCGCGGGTGTGCTGGACGACGTCTGGGTACGACCGCGCCCCGAAACCGGACCACGACTATCAGCAGCCGCGGAGGCCTAGGTAGAGCCTTCATCGGCAAGGCCGTCAGCTGCCCGGTTCGTTGCTCTCTGAGGTCGGTCCAACGTGCCGTTTCAGCCAGGCGTTGAGCGGTTTGGCTGACTCGAAGACCTCGAGGACGAACTGCCGCACGCGCACGCCGTCGGCTAACTCCGGCCCGCTCAGGGTCCGGTGAGCAACGACGCCCTTCTGGCGCAGGAGGTCGATCCGCGGGTGGTCCCGGGGGTAACCCCGCGGGGCGGTCTTGAGCGCGTCGACCCCCATGGTCGAGCCAGGGTCGGCTGGCCCCAAGTCGGCGAGGATGCGCATCAGCGCCTTGCCGCGCCGTCCGTCGTCCACGGCCGCGCGATAGCGCTCGAGCTGGTCGCGTTGCATCCAGTAGATCCCGCACGCGGCGAGCAGCCCACCGGCGTCCAGGTGCACATAGTGGTCGATCCCGCCCGCTGAGAGGACGCCGCTGTGCTGCAGCTTGTAGGGCGACTTGTCCTTGCTGAACCGCAGATCCCGGTTCATCCGGAACATCCGAAAGCTCTGATACTCCGCCGGGAGCGACTCCAGTAGCGCAGTCATCGGCGCCTTGACCTCACGCTCGAACTCGTCGACGTGGGCCAACCAGAACTCTCGCGAGTTGTCCTCCTCCAGCGCATCGAAGAAGTGCAGAGCAGCCGGACCGAATCCGCCAGCGACAGTGGTCATGAAAGCCTTCCTGGGGTTCGACGACGCGCAGTCCTCACCCTAGTGACGTCGGGTCACCCCGGTCAGGGCCCGACTCGGTCGTCACGTCGACGTCCAAGAGCTCTGTTCGATCACCCAGCGCCACGCGCACTCGGTAGCGGCCTTCCTCTCCCGCACCCAGGGCCTCGGACTCACCCGGCGTCACGAGCTCCAGCTGGGCGTGCCGAGAGTCCAGCACGACCAGCCGCGCCTCACCACCGGCACTTTCCCTGAGCACCTGCTGGGTGAAGCGCGCCACGGATTCGGGTTCCGGGGCGATGATGACCAGCCGGATATCGCGTACGCCGCCGCTGGGTTCCGCGGCATACCCCGGCTCCCGCCGCTTGATCGCCCGGATCACGGCGTAGGTCACCGGCAGCAGGATGACCTCGACGGCGACCTTGTAGACGTAACCCGTGACGGTGTAGCTGATCAGCGACCCCCAGGTCGGGAAGATCCCGACGAAGGCGATGAAGCAGAACAGCACGGTGTCGGCGAGCTCACCCACCACGGTCGAGCCGACCAGGCGCACCCAGAGCCGACGCTCGCGGGCCCGCTCCTTGAGCTTGACGACCACGTACGCGTTGAGGAACTGCCCGGCCAGGTAGCCGCACAGGCTCGCCAGCACGATCCGCGGCACGAAGCCGAGGACGGCCTGGAAGGCGGCCTGGTTCTCGTAGCCCGGGCCGGGCGGTGCGGCGCCGACGGCCAGGAACGTGACCGCGGCCAGAGCCGCGAGGGCGAACCCGACCCAGATCGCCCGCCGGGCCTGGCGCAGTCCGTACACCTCGGCCAACACGTCGCCGATGACGTAGGTGAGCGGGAAGAGCAGAGCCCCGCCGTCGGTGAAGATGCCGCCGACCAGCGGCAGCCCGTCGACGACGGTGATCGTCTTCGTGGCCGCCACGTTGGAGATCAGCAGCAGCCCGCAGAACAGCGCCACCACGATGGCGTAGATGCCGCTGGGACTGGTGGCGAAGGCGGCCGACCGACCGGCCGGCCGGGGACGGGACTCGAGCGTGGTCACGGTCAGCGATCGTACGACCCCGGAGCCCGGCCGCGACGTTCGTGGCAGGCTGGGGGCATGAGCGACAACACGATCGAAGACGCCGACGACACCCGTTCGGAGCAGTTGGACCAGGACCAGTTCCAGCCGAAGGACACGCTGGAGGACCGCGGGGTGGCCGACGGACTGGACGAGGGCTACTCGCCGCCGGAGAACTACTCGGTGGAGACCCGGATCGGCGATCGGGAGACCCTCGACGAGCGGCTGGCCGAGGAGGTCCCCGAGCCCGACCCCTACGCCGAGCCGGAGCCCGAGGACAACCTGACCGTCCGTGACGAGCTGGAGAACATCGACGACGGTGAGGTCGGGGACGTACGCGCGGGCCGTCTGGTCGACCCCAACGAGGGCATCGGCCCGGACGTGGACAAGGACCTGGTCGGTGAAGACGTCGGCATCGACGGGGCTGCGGCCAGCGCCGAGGAAGCGGCCGTGCACATCATTCCCCAGGACTGACCAGATCCCCCCACGACTGACGACGTCCGTGTATCCCGAGATCGAGCCGTACGCCCACGGCCTGCTGGCTGTGGGCGACGGCTATCGCGTGTACTGGGAGGAGTGTGGGAACCCGGCCGGCAAGCCGGTGGTCTTCCTGCACGGCGGTCCGGGTGGCGGCAGCACCCCGCCCGTACGCCGGCTCTTCGACCCGGAGCGCTACCGGATCGTGCTGCTGGACCAACGCGGCTGTGGGCGGAGCCTGCCGCACGCCAGTGAGCCCGGCGCCGACCTGAGCACGAACACCACCTGGCACCTCGTGGCCGACCTCGAACGCCTCCGCGAGGACCGCGGTATCGAGCGCTGGCAGGTCTTCGGCGGGTCCTGGGGGAGTGCGTTGGCTCTGGCGTACGCCGAGACCCACCCCGAGCGGGTCACGGAGCTGGTCCTGCGCGGCATCTTCACGCTGCGCCGCTCCGAGCTGGACTTCTACTACAACGGCGGCGCCGGCCAGCTCTTCCCCGAGCGGTACGCCCGGTTCCTGGCCCCGCTCGGCGGACGCGGGTTCCGCGGGGACGCGATCGCGGCGTACCACGAGCTCCTCTTCGACCCCGACCCCGCAGTGCACGGTCCGGCCGGGGTGGCGTGGACCTCGTGGGAGGCTGCGACCATCACGCTCGAGACCGACGAGGCGCTGATCGCGGCGTTCAGCGAGCCGGCGTACGCGTTGGCCTTCGCCCGGATCGAGAACCACTACTTCACCCATGGCGGTTGGTTCACCGACGTCGACGGTGAGGGTCAGCTGATCGCTGACGCGCACCGGCTGGCCGACATCCCGGGCGTCATCGTGCAGGGCCGCTACGACGTGGCGACTCCGGCCGTGACCGCGTACGACCTTCACCAGGCCTGGCCGCAGGCCGAGCTGACCATGGTTCCAGTCGCCGGTCACGCCTTCTCCGAGCCCGGCATCACCCGCGCACTGGTGGCGGCGACGGACCGATTCTGTCGATAGGGAGGCAAACGGTTGGGTCTGCGGGGCCGCGCTGCCTAGGATGGGTCTCTAAGTCCCCATCGTCAGCGAGGAAGCACCTGAGTAGGTCAGAACGTATCGCCAGCGCCGCGGAAGCCCAGAACGCGCGGCCGGCCCCCCGTGCCGCCGAGCCCGCCATCGAAGAGCTGCGCAAGGTGACCGTGCCTGCGTCGGTCCCGATGGTCAACCTGCTCGGTCCGAGTGACGAGTTCCTGCGCATCCTCGAGCGTGAGCTGGACGCCGGGATCCACGTCCGCGGCAACGAGGTCAACCTGTCCGGCGGCCACGCCGCGGTCGAGCTCGCCGCCGAGGTCATCACCGAGCTGATGACGGTGCTGCGGACGGGTCAAGGCCTCACCGCCGACAACGTCGAGCGAACCGTCTCCATGCTCGTCGCCCGCGAGGAGTTCCATCCCGCCGACGTGCTGACCCACAACATCTTGTCGTCGCGCGGCAAGACGATCCGCCCCAAGACGCTGAACCAGAAGCGCTACGTCGACGCGATCGACAAGCACACGGTGATTTTCGGGATCGGACCGGCCGGCACCGGCAAGACCTACCTCGCCGTCGCCAAGGCCGTCCAGGCGCTGCAGGAGAAGCAGGTCAACCGGATCATCCTGACCCGTCCCGCGGTCGAGGCCGGAGAGCACCTCGGGTTCCTGCCCGGCACGCTAAACGACAAGATCGACCCCTACCTGCGGCCGCTCTACGACGCGCTGCACGACATGCTCGACCCCGACACGATCCCGCGGCTGCTCACCGCCGGCACCATCGAGGTCGCTCCGTTGGCCTACATGCGCGGCCGCACCCTGAACGACGCTTTCATCATCCTCGACGAGGCCCAGAACACCTCGATGGAGCAGATGAAGATGTTCTTGACCCGACTCGGCTTCAACTCCAAGATCGTGGTCACCGGCGACGTCACCCAGGTCGACCTGCCGGGCGGCACCCGCAGTGGCCTCCGCGTGGTCCAGGGCATCCTCGACGACGTCGACGACATCGCGTTCTGCCACCTCACCAACCACGACGTCGTACGCCACAAGCTGGTCGGCCGGATCGTTGCGGCCTACGACAAATTCGAGGCCGCCGAACCGGCCCCTCGCACCTATCGCTGAAGGCCCTCTCGTGACCGTCGACATCAACAACGAGTCGGGACAGGACGCGGACAGCGCCGGTCTCGTCCGGCTCGCCACCTTCGCGCTGGACCAGCTCCGCATCCATCCGCTGGCTGAGCTCTCGATCCTGCTGGTCGACGAGCCGACCATGAGCGCCTACCACGAGAAGTACATGGGGGAGCCGGGTCCGACCGACGTGCTCAGCTTCCCGATGGACGAGCTCCGGCCGCCGCTCGACGACGATGACCCGCCGTTGGGCCTGCTGGGCGACATCGTGCTGTGCCCGTCCGTGACGGATCGGCAGGCCGCTGAGCACCACCGGCAGCCCGCCGAGGAGGCCGAGTACCTCCTCGTCCACGGCCTGCTGCACCTGCTCGGGTTCGACCACGGGGAGCCGGAGGAGAAGGCTGCGATGTTCGGCCTCAAGGACCAGATCATCGCCGCCTGGTCCGACCAACGACCTGATCGGCCTGCGCCGCCCCGATGAACACCTACGACTGGCTCGAGCTGGCCATCGCCTTGGTCCTGGTGATCTTCGCCGGGCTCACCGCGGCCGCCGAGGCCGGCCTCTCCTCCTTCTCCAAAGCCCGCGCCGACCGGTTGGTCGCCGAGGGGGTGTCGGGCGCCCAACGCGTACGGCGCCTGGTCGAGGACCCGCCCCGCTACCTGAACACCGCGCTGTTCCTGCGCACCATGATCGAGATCTCGGCCATCACGCTGGTCGCCAAGGTCGTCTTCTCCAACATCCCGGTCACCTGGGAGGCGGGCCTGATCACGGCCGGCTCGATGATCGTGGTCTCCTACGTCTTCTGGGGCGTTGCCCCGCGCACGCTCGGGCGGCAGCACGCCACCCGGGTCGCGTGCGCTTTCGCCGGGCCGCTCGTGCTGCTGACCACCGTCCTCGGGCCGTTCCCGCGGCTGCTGATCCTGATCGGCAATGCGCTCACTCCGGGCAAGGGCTTCACCGACGGACCGTTTGCGACCGAGGCCGAGCTCAGGGAGCTGGTCGACCTGGCCGAGACCAGCGAGCTGATCGACTCCGACGAGCGCAAGATGATCCACTCCGTGTTCGACCTCGGCAACACCATCGTCCGCGAGGTGATGGTGCCGCGGACCGACATGGTCTTCATCGAGGAGTACAAGACCCTCCGACAGGCCGTCTCGCTCGCGCTGCGCTCCGGCTTCAGCCGGATCCCGGTGATCCGCGACGGCTTGGACGACGTGGTCGGCGTGCTCTACCTCAAGGACGTGATCAAGCGCGTCTACGACAAGCCGGATGCACAGTCCACCGAGCGGGTGGGGGCGACCATGCGGACCCCGGTGTGGTGTCCGGACTCCAAGCCGGTGGATGAGCTGCTGCAGGAGATGCAACTCAAGCGCGTGCACCTGGTCATCGTGGTCGACGAGTTCGGCGGCACCGCCGGGATGGCGACCATCGAGGACATCCTCGAGGAGATCGTCGGCGAGATCACCGACGAGTACGACGAGGAGAACACCGACATCTCCGAGCTGGCCGAGGGCCGCTTCCGGGTCTCGTCGCGGCTTCCGTTGGACGAGCTCGGCGACCTGTTCGGCTTCGAGCTGGACGACGAGGACGTGGAGACCGTGGGTGGGCTGATGGCCAAGCAGCTGAACAAGGTGCCGATCGCCGGGTCCGTGGTGACCTACGGTGGTCTGGAGCTGGTGGCCGAGCGGTCCAGCGGGCGCCGCAACCGGATCGGCACCGTCATCGCCACCCGGGTGGCCGACGGCGAGAGCATCGACGACGACCGTACCGAGGCCGCGACCCGCATCGTGGCCGAGCAGACCGTGAAGGCATCATGACCACCGTTGAACCCGGCAACCCCGAGGACCGCAAGATCATCACCCTGGCCAAGGCCGCCCGTGCGCGGACCCAGGCCGCCCAGGGTGCGTGCGTACGCGACACCGACGGACGGACGTACGCCGCCACCAGCGTCCAGCTGCCCCACCTGGCCCTGTCAGGGATCACGGTCGCGGTGGCGATGGCCGTCTCGTCGGGTGCCCAGGGTCTCGAGGCGGTCGCCCTGGCCGCCGACGCGGCTCCGACCGAGCAGGACCTGGCTGTCGTACGCGACCTCCCCGGCTCCGACGTGCTCGTCTGGTTCACCAATCCCCAGGGTGCCGTGCAGTCCAAGATCGAGGTCTGATGTCCGATACGCCCACCCAGCTGCCCGCCGCTTCGGCCCCCCGCCTCCCTGAGCCTGTCGAAGGGTTCAAGTCGGGCTTCGCCTGCTTCGTCGGCCGACCCAACGCGGGGAAGTCGACGCTGACCAACGCACTGGTCGGCAGCAAGATCGCCATCGCGTCGTCCAAGCCGCAGACCACTCGACACGCCATCCGCGGCATCGTCCACCGCGCTGAGGCACAGCTCGTGCTCATCGACACCCCGGGGTTGCACCGACCGCGCACGCTGCTCGGCGAACGGCTCAACGACCTGGTCCGCGGCACCTGGTCCGAGGTCGACGTCGTGGGGGTCTGCCTGCCCTCGAACGAGCGGATCGGACCGGGCGACACCTACCTGGTGGGGGAGATCGCCAAGCTGCCCAAGCGGCCGACCCTGGTGGCCATCGCGACCAAGTCCGACCTCGTCTCACCGACCCGGATGGCCGAGCACCTGATGGCCATCCAGGCGCTGGAGACCAAGCTCGACATCACCTGGTCCCACATCATCCCGGTCTCGGCGGTCGGGGACGACCAGCTCGACGTGCTGGCCGACACCCTGGCGTCGCTGTTGCCCGAGGGGCCTGCGCTCTATCCCGACGGTGACATCACCGACGAGCCGGAGGAGACGCTGGTCGCCGAGCTCATCCGCGAGGTGGCTCTGGAGGGTGTCCGCGACGAGCTCCCGCACTCCATCACCGTGGTCGTGGAGGAGATGGGGATGCGGGAGGACCGCTCGCCGGACAAGCCGCTGCTCGACATCTTCGCCTCGATGATCGTCGAGCGGGACTCCCAGAAGGGCATCATCATCGGTCACCGCGGCAGCCGACTACGCGAGATCGGCGAGGCCGCCCGGCACCAGATCGAGGCGCTGCTCGGCACCCCGGTCTACCTCGACCTGCGGGTCAAGGTGCTCAAGGAGTGGCAGCGCGACCCCAAGCACCTCAACCGCCTGGGTTTCTGAGCCGACGCCCTGTCGGCGAACGGTCAGCAGGAGCGACCGGGCAGGTGCTTGGCTGCCCAGGCCCCGAGTTCGTGCAGCACCGGAAGCAGCTCTGAGCCGGCCTCGGACAACGAGTAGGAGACCCCCGGCGGTCGGGTGTCGGTCACGACCCGTTCGACGAGCCCAGCGCGGACGAGCTCGGTCAGCCGATCCGAGAGCACGGAGTCAGTGATGGATCCGACTCCCCGCCGCAGATCGGCGAAACCCAACGGTCCGTAGTTGAGCGTGCCGAGGATGACCCCGTTCCACCGCTTGCCCAACAGCTCGAAAGCCAGCGCCACGCCACGGTCACAGGCCGGCGCGGCGGTGTTCTCGAGGGCTTCCGACATGTGACCCACTCTATATCGCGCTTGCTTCCGAAATGCTGCTAGCATTTTCATAGTTCATAGCATCAGGCTATCGACCATGATCCCAGGAGCACTCCATGTCCTTGTTCCGTCTTGACGCCAGCATCCGGGTGGACGGCTCGCACAGCCGTCAGATCGCCGACCTCGTCGAGCAGGAGTGGCTGGTCGGACACCCGGACAGCCCCGTCGTCCGCCGTCACGTCGGTACCGATCCGGTGCCCGCGTCCGCCTGGGCCGCGGCCGTCGAGGCCTCCCTCACGCCGGCCGAGCGGCTGACACCGGCCCACCGTGCAGCGACGGCCCTCGCCGCCGGGGAGGTCGACCAGCTCGTCGCCGCCGACGCCCTGCTCTTCGCCGTGCCGCTCTACAACTTCGGGGTCGCCCAGCACTTCAAGACCTGGGTCGACCTGGTCATCACGGATCCGCGGATGGCGGCGGGCGTGGCGCCGGCCATCGCCGGGAAGCCTGCCGTGCTGGTCACCGTCCGCGGTGGCAGCTACGCGGCGGGCACCCCGCGGGAGGGCTGGGACCACGCGACCGGGTGGATGCGCCGCATCCTGGCCGAGGTGTGGCAGCTCGACCTCCAGGTGGTCGAGAGCGAGTTCACCCTGGTCGGGGTGAACCCGGCCCTGGATCAGTTCAAGGACCTCGCCGACGGTCTACGGCTGCGCGCGGAGACCGAGGCCCGCGAGCACGGTCGTACGCTGTCGGGCCTGGTCAGCGTCTGAGCGTCAGGCCGACGCGGCGTCCAGGGCGCTGACCTCGTCGCTGCTCAGGTCCAGCGTGGCCGAGGCCAGCAGGGCCGGCAGCTGGTCGGCGGTGCGTGCGCTGGCGATCGGAGCAACCACCCCGGGGCGGGTACGCAGCCAGGCGAGAGCCACGGTGGCCGGTTCCACGTCGTGGTGGGCGGCTACCTCGTCCAGCACGGTCAGCACGCCGAGTCCGGCCTCGTTGAGGTACTTCCCCGCTGCGCCGCTGCGTGCGGCCCCCTCGAGGTCGGCTGTCGTCCGGTACTTGCCGGTCAGGAAGCCGCTGGCCAGTCCGTAGTAGGGGAGGACTCCGAGCTGTTCGGTCACCGCGAGCGGGGCCAGCTCGGACTCGTAGCCGCCGCGGTCGACCAGGTTGTAGCCGGGCTGCAGGGCGACCGGACGAGCGTAGCCCTGCTCGTCGGCGATCCTCAGCCAAGCGGCCACCCGGTCTGCGCGGTAGTTGGACAGTCCGATGTGACGGACCTTGCCGGACCGGACGAGGGCGTCGAACGCAGCCGCAGTCTCCTCGAGGGGGGTCTGTTCGTCGTCGAAATGGGCGTAGTACAGGTCGATGTAGTCCGTGCTCAGCCGGTTCAGCGAAGCCTCGGCCGCGGCCCGGACGTTGTCGGCGGACAGGCCGGGAAAGTTCGGGTGCTGGCTGACCTTGGTCGCGACCACCACGTGCTCCCGGTTGCCGCGCTGGCTCAGCCACAGCCCGAGGATGTTCTCCGACTCGCCACCCGCATTGCCCGGGGCCCAGACGGAGTACACGTCGGCGGTGTCGACGAAGTTGCCGCCGGCGTTGTAGAAGGCGTCCAGCACGTTGTGCGAGACCGCCTCGCTCGCGGTCCAGCCGAAGACGTTGCCGCCCAGAGCCAACGGATGGACGTGGAGATCGGACAGACCGATCGGGACGCTGGTTTCGAGGGTGCGCATACGTCGTACAAGTCACGACCCGCCGTGGTTGTTCCGCACTTCTCGTCCAACCTGTTTGCCCGGTCGGGTGACCGACGTCGTACGCCGGGCCCTTAACCTGACCGTCACGTGGCAGGCAGCCGAGAGAAATCGTTCGTCCCTAACGTCGTGGGCAAATTCCCCCTGCGAGATGGAGACGCCATGACCACCGCAACGACCCCCGAAGTTGTGCCCCGCAAGAGGAAGCCCATCTACACCTCGTTGTTCTTCCAATTGGCGATAGCGATCATCGTCGGCGTCTCGATCGGGGCGCTCTTTCCCGACTTCGGCAAGAACCTCAAACCCATCAGCGATGCGTTCATCAAGCTGATCAAGATGCTGATCGCGCCGATCATCTTCTGCGTCGTCGTCACCGGTATCGCCCACGTCGGCAACCTGAAAGCGGTCGGCCGGATCGGGGTCAAGGCGCTCATCTATTTCGAGGTCGTCACGACTTTCGCGCTGCTCTTCGGTCTGATCATCGGCAACGTCTTCAAACCCGGGGCCGGCTTCAACGTGGACCCGGCGACGATCGCCACCGGCGCCGAGCAGGTCGAGGCCAAGACCGGGGGGAGCGAGCTGCCCCACACCGTAGATTTCCTGCTCAACATCATTCCGACCAGCGTGGTCGACGCGTTTGCCAAGAACACGTTGCTCCAGGTGCTTTTCTTCGCCGTGTTCTTCGGACTGGCTCTGGCCAAGTTCAGCGAGCACAGCGAGTACGGGAAGAAGCTGACCCTGGGGATCGAGCAGATCAGCCACGTCATCTTCATCATCATCGGGTGGATCATGAAGATCGCTCCGCTGGCCGCTTTGGCCGCGATGAGCTACATCATCGGCCAGTACGGTCTCGCCTCGCTGGGCAGCTTCGCCAAACTCATCCTGTGCTGCTACGTCGCGGCCGTCCTTTTCATCGGCGTGCTCGCAATCATCCTGAAACTCGTGGTCGGCGTCAGCCTGTTGAAGTTCCTCCGTTACACCAAGGAAGAATTCGGTCTCGCCCTCGGCACGGCCAGCACCGAGGTCGTGTTGCCTCGCATCATGGGCAAGCTGACCAATGCCGGTGCCTCATCGACCACCACCGGTCTGGTGGTCCCGACCGGTTACTCCTTCAACCTCGACGGGGCCACCCTGTACCTGTCCATCTGCACGCTCTTCCTGGCTCAGGCACTCGGGGTCGACCTGACCATCGGTGAGCAGATCACCGCGCTGCTGGTGCTGATGCTGACCTCGAAGGGCATGGCCGGCGTACCGGGCTCGTCGTTCCTGGCCCTGTCGGCGACGGTCAGCGCCATCGGTCACAACGCCATCCCGGTGGGCGCGGTCGCGCTGCTGCTGGGAGCCGACCGGGTGATGGACTCCATGCGGGTCAGCGTCAACCTGATGGGCAACTGCGTCGCCACCTTGGTGGTGGCCAAGTGGGAGAAGCAGCTCGACCTGGTACGACTGCGCAAGGTCCTCGACCAGGAGCCGGTGCCACCGCTCGAAGGCTCCGACGATCCGGCCGGGACGGAGGCCGAGCTCGAACCGACGGGGAACCGCGCCTGACCCTGACGGACCGGTGTCAGAGGCCGGTGCGAGACTTTCCGCCAACACGTCCCACGGGCACGCCACGATGTGCTGGGATGAGAGTGATTCTGGGGAGGATCTCTGATGTCGTCGCACCCGCTCGACCCGCTCACCGAGGACGAGTTCCGGTCCACCGCAGCCATCCTGCGCCGTGAGCAGGGGGTGAACGAGTCGTGGCGGTTCGCCTCCATCGAGCTGCGGGAACCGCCCAAAGCGGCGGTCCGCGCGTGGACGGCTACCGACCCGGTCGAGCGTCGCTCGTTCGCGGTGCTGTGGGACAAGACGACCAACCAGACCTACGAGGCGGTCGTCGACCTGACCGCAGACCGGGTGGCGTCCTGGACCCACGTCCCGGACGTCTGCCCGAATTTCACGGTCGACGAGTACCACGAGGTCGACGACATCCTCCACCAGCATGCGGGGGTGCTGGCGAAGCTCGCCGAACGGGGGATCACCGACCCGTCTCTGGTCCTGTTCGACGTCTGGACCTACGGCAAGGCGATGATGCCGGAGCGATGGCGCGACCGTCGGCTCGGCTGGTGCGACCTCTGGATGCGCGCGGCCCCGGGTGGCAACCCGTACGCCCACCCCATCTCCGGTCTCAAGGTCATCGTGGACATGAACACCCTCGAGGTGTTGGAGATCGAGGACCACCACGACTACGGCCTGCCCGAGGTCGACGCCGAGTACGACCCCGCCGTCACCGGGATCGCCGAGCGCACCGACCTGAAGCCGCTGGAGATCACCCAGCCGGAAGGCGTCTCGTTCACCCTCGACGGAAACCTGCTGCGGTGGCAGAACTGGTCCCTGCGGCTCGGGTTCAACTACCGGGAGGGCCCGGTCATCTACCAGGTCGCCTTCGACGACCACGGCGTCGAGCGCGAGGTGGCGTACCGGATGTCGTTCGCCGAGATGGTCGTGCCCTACCGCGACCCCGGCTTCGACCACTACCGGCGTACGGCGTTCGACATCGGTGAGTGGGGGCTCGGCTTCATGACCACCTCGCTGGAGCTGGGCTGCGACTGCCTGGGCGAGATCGTCTACGTCGACGCGGTCGTGCACGACACCGCCGGTGAGCCGGAGGTCATCAAGCAGGCCATCTGCCTGCACGAGGAGGACAACGCCGTGCTCTGGAAGCACGTCGACTCCGAGACCGGCGCCCAGGTCCGCCGGATGCGGCGGATGGTCGTCTCCATCCACGCCACCGTGGCGAACTACGAGTACCTCATCTACTGGCGCTTCTACCAAGACGGCAACATCGAGTGCGAGGTCCGAGCCACCGGCCTGATGGTGACCACGCCACTGCCGGGGCCCGACGACAGCTCACCGACCGGCACCATGGTCGATACCCGAACCTACGCGCCGTTCCACCAGCACTTCCTGGTCGCCAAGCTCGACCTGGACATCGACGGCTCCGACAACACCGTGGTCGAGGTGGACGCGGTCGCGGCGCCGATCGACGACGACAACCCGTACGGCCTCGCGCTCAACACCCGGTCCACGACTATCGCCTCGGAGGCCGACTCGGCGCGGGACTACAAGTGGGAGACCCAGCGGGCCTGGAAGGTGATGAACCCGACCAAGAAGAACCGACACGGCACCAACACGGCGTACAAACTGGTGCCGGGCGCGGCCATCCCGCCGCTGCTCGACCCGGCCTCGCCGGTCTACAAGCGGGCGCCGGTGATCGGGTACACGCTGTGGGTCACGGCCCACGACGACGCCGAGCGCTGGCCCGCCGGGGACTACCCGACCCAGTCCGAGGGCGGCGACGGGATCACCGAGTGGATCGCCGCCGATGCGCCTCTGGTCGACACCGACGTGGTGCTCTGGTACGTCTTCGGCATCCATCACATCACCCGGGTGGAGGACTGGCCGATCATGCCGGCCGACACCATCTCGTTCTGGCTCAAGCCGTTCGGGTTCTTCGACCAGAACCCGGCCATGGACGCTCCCGCCAGCGGCGCGTCGACCGGGGGCCATTGTCATCCTCAGGCGGAGGGACGTTCGTGACGGAAGGGACCGGCATGACCGAGAAGAAGACCTTTTCCAACATCATCGACGGCGAACTGTCGGCCGCCGCATCCAACGACGTGCTCGACATCATCAACCCGTCGACCGGCGAGGTCTACGCGACCTCGCCGAACTCCACCGACGTGGACATCGACAAGGCGTGCCAGGCCTCCGCGGTCGCCTTCGAGAAGTGGCGCTGGAGCACGCCGAGCGAGCGACAACGGGCGCTGCTCAAGCTGGCTGACGTGATCGAGGAGCACGGCGAGGAGCTCGCCGGCATCGAGTGCGAGAACACCGGCAAGCCGTTCGGGTTGACCATGAGCGAGGAGATCCCGCCGATGGTCGACCAGATCCGGTTCTTCGCCGGGGCGGCCCGGGTGCTGGAGGGCAAGTCCAGCGGTGAGTACATGAAGGGTTTCACGTCCTCGATCCGCCGCGAGCCGCGCGGACCGGTGGCCCAGATCGCGCCGTGGAACTACCCGATGATGATGGCGGTCTGGAAGTTCGCGCCGGCCCTGGCCGCCGGGAACACCGTGGTGCTCAAGCCCTCGGACACCACCCCGGCCTCGGCGGCCTGGATGGTGGCGAAGATGCAGGACATCTTCCCGCCGGGCGTGGCCAACCTGGTCTGCGGTGACCGGGACACCGGGTCGGCCCTGACCAGGCACAAGGTCCCGCGGATGGTCTCCATCACCGGGTCGATCGGCGCCGGCATCGCCGTCGCGACCGCTGCGGCCGCCGACCTCAAGGTCAGCCACCTCGAGCTCGGCGGCAAGGCTCCGGTCGTGGTCTTCGATGACGCCGACCTCGAGGCCACCGTCGAGGGCATCCGGGTGGCGGGGCTCTTCAACGGCGGCCAGGACTGCACCGCGGCGACCCGGGTGCTCTGTCAGGACGGGATCTACGACGAGTTCGTGGCGGCGTTGGGTGAAGCAGCGGCAGCGACCCGCACCGGGTTCGACCCCGACGACGAGGACCTGCTCTACGGGCCCATCAACAACGCCAACCAGCTGGGCCACATCTCGGGTCTGGTGGACCGTGTGCCGGGGCACGCACGCGTGGTGACCGGCGGCAAGAAGACGGGGGAGCGGGGCTACTTCTACGAACCCACGGTGATCGCCGACCTGCAGCAGACCGACGAGCTGATCACGACCGAGATCTTCGGCCCGGTGATGACGGTGCAGCGGTTCTCCGACGAGGAGGAGGCCGTCCGGATGTCCAACGACACCCTCTTCGCCCTGGCGTCGTCGGTCTGGACCTCCGACGCGGGCACCGCCGCCCGGATGTCGATGCGGTTGGACTTCGGCTGCGTGTGGATCAACACCCACATCCCGCTCCAGGCCGAGATGCCGCACGGTGGGTTCAAGCACTCGGGCTACGGCAAGGACCTCTCCGCGTACGGTCTCGAGGACTACACCCGGATCAAGCACGTGATGCAGTACCACGGGTTCGAGGGCTGACGTGGCGGTCACCACGGCCGGCGCAGAAGCTCCCGGGGACAAGGGACTGGCCAAGAACTCGGTCGGTCTGATCGGCAGCACCATCTTGAGCATCTCCTCGGTGGCGCCGGCCTACGCGCTGACCGCGACGCTCGGGATCCTGGCGGCGAGCGCCGGCGCGAAGATGCCCGTGGTGATCATCGCCGGGTTCCTGCCCATGTTCTTCGCCGCGTACGCCTACCGCGAGTTCAACCGGGTGCTGCCCGACTGCGGCACCTCGTTCACCTGGACGAGCAAGGCCTTCGGGCCCTACGTCGGCTGGCTCGGCGGCTGGGCGGCGGTGCTGGCCACGGTGATCGTGCTGTCCAACCTGGCCGGGGTGGCGGTCCAGTTCCTCTACCAGTTCATCGGCAGCGCGGTCGGCAGCGACGTCGTCTCCGGGCTCTGGGAGAACAAGGTCATCAACGTCATCACCTGCCTGGTCCTGCTGGCTCTGGCCACGCTGGTCACCTACCGTGGCCTCGAGGCCACCGAGAAGCTGCAGATGGTGCTGGTCGGGTTCCAGCTCGTCGTCCTCGTCGTCTTCGCCGTGACCGCGATCGTCAAGGCCAACGGTTCCGGGGAGCACCTGGCCTTCAGCTGGTCCTGGTTCTCACCGGCCGGGCTGGGCCTGTCGGCCTTCATCGCGGGGCTGTCGGGCTCGATCTTCGCCTTCTGGGGTTGGGACACCAGCCTGACGGTCAACGAGGAGTCGAAGGACTCCAGCAAGATCCCGGGCATCGCGGCGCTGCTCTGCGTCACGTCGATCCTGCTGACCTACCTGCTGGTCGGCATCGCCACCCAGATGTACGCCGGACTCGGCGACACCGGCCTGGGCCTGGCCAACGAGGAGGTCTCGGACAACGTGTTCGGCAACCTCGCGCAGCCCATCCTCGGCCATCCGTTGGACCTGGCCCTCTACCTCGCGGTGCTCGTGTCGGCCGCGTCGAGCCTGATCACCACCTTCCTCCCGACGTCGCGCACCCTGCTGGCCATGTCGGCGTACAAGGCCATCCCGGCCCGGTTCGCGACGCTGCACCCCAAGCACAAGACCCCGATGGTGGCCACGGTCGCCGCCGGTCTCGGGGCGGGCATCTTCTACGCCGTGCTCACCTTCCTGAGCGACAAGGTGCTGACCGACACGATCCTGTCGCTCGGCATCATGATCTGCTTCTACTACGGACTAACTGCGTTCGGATGCATCTGGTTCTTCCGCCGTGACCTGTTCACCAGCGGCCCGAACTTCGTGTTCAAGCTGCTCTTCCCGTTGCTCGGCGGCCTCGGTCTCTTCGCGGTGCTCGTCATCACCCTGCACGACAGCGCCGACCCGGAGTACGGCTCGGGGGCCAGCATCGGCGGCGTCGGGCTCGTGCTCATCCTCGGTCTGGGGCTGATCGTGGTCGGGCTGGTCCTGATGGCCATCCAACGGGTGAAGCACCCGGCGTTCTTCCGCGGCGACACCCTGAGGGACTCCTCGGTGGCCGACGAGCTGATCAAGACCGAACAGGAGCTCGACCGATGACGCGCTACGGACCGCAGTTCGGCCCCGACTTCACCTTCCTGGGGGTGCCGCGCTGCGACCTCGGCGAGCCCGAGACCTACGCCGATGCGGACGTGGTCATCCTGGGAGCACCGTTCGACGGCGGGGCTTCGTACCGCAGCGGGGCCCGCTTCGGACCGCAGGCGATCCGGGGCACCGACTATCTGCCGCACGACGGGTCGCGTCCCTCGCTGGCCCTACGCACCGACGGCCTCCGCGACCTGAAGGTCTACGACGCGGGTGACGTGGAGATGTACTCCGGCGACATCGAGGTCGCGCTGCCGGCCCTCGAGGCGGCGGTGGAGAAGATCTCCCGGGCCGGCGCAATCCCCATCTCGTTGGGCGGGGACCACTCGATCGCCTACCCCGACGCCAAGGGCTGCGCGAACGTGCTCGGCCACGGCCGGGTCTCGATGATCCACTTCGACGCCCACGCGGACACCGGGGACATCGAGTTCGGGTCGTTGTGGGGCCACGGCCAACCGATGCGCCGGCTGATCGAGTCGGGCGCGCTGCGCGGGGACCGGTTCCTGCAGATCGGACTGCGGGGCTACTGGCCCGAGCCGGAGACGCTGGACTGGATGGCGGCCCAGGGGATGCGCTCGTTCGAGATGACCGAGATCGTCCACCGCGGTCTGCAGGAGTGTCTGACCGAGGCCTTCACCATCGCGACCGACGAGTGCGAGGGCGTGTACCTCTCCGTGGACATCGACGTCTGCGACCCGGGGCACGCACCCGGCACGGGTACGCCCGAGCCCGGCGGCCTGTCCGCCCGCGAGCTGCTCGACTCGGTACGCCGGATCTGTCTGGAGCTGCCGGTGGTCGGGGTCGACGTGGTCGAGGTGAGCCCGCCGTACGACCACGCCGACATCACCGCCGCGTTGGCCAACCGGGTTGTGCTTGAGGCGTTGTCGGCCATCGCGCGCAAGCGCAAGGACGAACGGGACGGCACGACCTGGGACCCGCTGCTGCCGCTGCTGAGCGACCGGACAGCCCCCATCCCGCACGGCACCATCCACGGCCACAGTCACTGAACGCCCACCCCAGGAGACAGCACATGACGATCTCATCGGATCCCGCCATCGACAACCAGATCTCCATCGGCACCGACGCCGCGTACGGTCCACCCGCGGCAGTGACCCAGCGCCCCCTGCGCAACATCTCCGAGGTCCGGCACTTCTTCCGGACCAACACCGTGCCGATCTACTTCGTCGGGGCCACGCCGTTCAACCTCCTGGGACTGGACCGCTGGATCCGCAACTTCTCCTACATCACCTACTACGACGGCTGGGACGGGGCGCACCCGCGCGTCTTCACGCCCAAGCACAAGCCGTACACGGAGTTCGAGAGCGGCGAGGAGATCAACAACTGGCTGCTCGAGAACCCGGAGGTCCGCGCCCACATGGCGGCGAACCGGCCGCCCGGCGTACGCCCCAAGATCGTGATGGTGTTCTTCGACGAGGAGACCGAACGGATCTGCGACGAGCTGGGCTACGACCTGATCCTGCCCTCGGCCGAGCTCCGTCAGCACCTGGACTCCAAGCTCGTCACCACCCGGCTCGGCAACGACGTCGGCGCGGCCAGCGTGCCCAACATCATGGTCACGGTCAACGAGTACGACGAGCTGATCGCCGCCACCACGGAAGCGGGCCTGGGCACGGATCTGGTCGTCCAGACCGCGTACGGCGACTCCGGCAAGACCACCTTCTTCATCGACGACGAGTCGGGCTGGAAGAAGCACCGCAAGGAGATCATCGGCATCGAGGTGAAGGCGATGAAGCGGATCAACAACCGCCCGATCGCCGTCGAGGCCGTGCTGACTCGCAAGGGCACCATCGTCGGGCCGTTCATGACCGAGCTGACCGGGCACGCGAAGCTGACGCCGTACCGGGGTGGTTGGTGCGGCAACGAGATGTTCCCGGAGGTGCTCACCGACGAGCTGCGGCTGAAGGCCGCGGAGCTCGTCCGCAAGCTGGGTGACCGGCTCGGGGAGGAGGGCTATCGCGGGTTCTTCGAGGTCGACGTGCTCGTCGACGTGGACACCGACGAGGTCTACCTGGGGGAGCTGAACCCACGGGTCAGCGGGGCGTCGGCGATCACCAACGTCACCGCTGGGGCGTACGCCGACCTGCCCCTCTTCGCGTTCCACCTGCTCGAGTTCTTCGACGTCGACTTCGACCTCGACGTGGAGGAGATCAACGCTCGTTGGCGCGAGCTGGCCGCCGCGGACCTGTGGAGCCACATGATCATCAAGGAGACCTCCCCGGTGGTCCAGCTGCTGCTCTCGGCGGCCCCGACCGGCCAGTACTCGATGGACTCGGCGGGGGCCCTGGTGTTCCGTCGCGCTGCGCTGGACTGGCACCAGCTGCAGAACGAGTCGGAGGCGTTCTTCCTCCGCATCTACGGCGCCGGTGACTACCGCTGGAAGGGCGCCGACCTGGGTGTGCTGGTCACCAAGGGCCGGCTGCAGCGCAGCAACGACGCCGGTGCGGACGTACTGACCATCCGGGCCAAGCACCTGATCGACTCGATCCGCTCGCAGTACACCGGAACGCCGCTGGCCACGGCCCCCACCCAGCCGTCGGCGGGCAAATGAGCCCCAGGGTGGGGCACGTACGGTGAGCGGGTGATTGGTTCTCAGCCCAGCAGGCCGCCGTTTCCGGTGACGCTGGACAACTGGCAGTCCGCCGACCAGCTGGGGTGGACCTTCCAGCACATGGCGGAGATTTTCACGACCGCTGCGATCTCCCGCTCCATCGAGTCCGCCGTCCGGTTGCCGACGCGTTCGGAGCCGGTGCACGAGATCGTCCTGGTCGGGCCGGACGGGGTCTCGCGCACGGTGGGTGAAGTGATCGCCGCGACCAACACCGACGGTTGGATGGTGCTCGACCGGGGCACCGTGATCGCGGAGCACTACCTGGGGGAGCTGCAGCCGTCCACGCCGCACCTGCTGATGTCGGTGAGCAAGTCGATCGTCGGCATCGTCGTGGGCGAACTGGTCGGGCGCGGCCTGATCGACGTCGAGGCGCCCTTGACCCGTTATGTCCCTGAGCTCGGTGCCAGCGGGTACGCCGGCGCCACCGTCCGGAACGTGCTCGACATGCGGTCGGGCATCAAGTTCTCGGAGAACTACCTCGACCCGTACGCCGAGGTGCGGCTCCTCGATCAGGCGTTCGGCTGGGCCCCGCGGTTGGTGCCCGACGTGCCCGAGACCCTGCGCGGGTTTCTCCGCTCCCTGACCCAGGCCGCGCCGCACGGTGGTGCGTTCAACTACCGCAGCTGCGAGACCGACATTCTCGGCTGGGTCTGCGAAGCGGCCACCGGTCGGTGGTTTCCCGAGCTCGCCTCCGACCTGGTCTGGTCACGGATCGGGGCTGAGTTCGACGCCAACATCGGCCTCGACGCCGAGGGTACCGGCATGTTCGACGGCGGGATCTCGGCGACGCTCGGCGATCTGGCCCGGTTCGGGATGATGATCTTGGGCGAAGGGACGTCGCTGACCGGGGCTCAGGTCGTTGCGCCGGAGTGGATCGCGGACACCTTCGCCGGCGCACCCGATTCTCGGCAGGCCTTCGCCGACAGCCCGGGGGACAACCGGATGCCCGGCGGCATGTACCGCAACCAATTCTGGTTCCCGTACGCCGA
>DATDBS010000035.1:0-21023 GCA_036524735.1 Propionibacteriaceae bacterium | reverse complement strand
ATCGTGGCGTGCCCGCAGAAGGGCACCTCCCGCAGCGGGGAGAAGTAGCGGACGTCGTACACGTTCGGCTCGTCGGCCCGGGGCCAGAGGAAGGCCGTCTCCGAGTAGCCGAGATCAGCCGCGATGGACTGCATCTCGACGTCTTCGAGGCCACCGGCGTCCAGCACCACCCCGGCCGGATTGCCGCCCGAGCCATGCTGGGTGAAAGCGGCGTAGTGCAGGATCTCGGTCGACATGCCCCGACTGTAGGCGTCCGGCTTCGCCTGCCCTCGGCCGACCCGGCGGTACCGCTAGGCCGAGGCGAACCGCTTGGCCGAACGAGCCCGCGCCTTGGCGGCCTCTTCGTCCCGGTTCTTCGGCGGCGCGTTCGACACCAGGTCAGCCAACAGGTGCTCGGTCGCATGAGCGATGTCGCGCACCGCCCGGTTGAACGCCGCCTCGTTCGCCTGCGACGGTTTGGTCGTCCCCGCGATTTTCCGGACGTACTGCAGCGCAGCGTCGTGCACCTCAGAGTTGCTCGCCGGCGGCTCGAAGTTGTTCAGCGGTCGAATGTTTCGGCACATGACCACAGCGTAGGCCGACTTCGAGGCCAGCGTCGGAAGGGTCGGGGCAGTACGAGCCGAGAAAGTCAGTGCGCGTGATCCCCGCGGTAGAACTCGTACAAGAGACCCGTGAGCGTCAACGCGCCGAACCCGAAGCCCAGGATCATCAGCCACCAACCGAAGATCGGCCCGAGGCAGACCAGCACGAAGGTCAGCGCGCAGAACAACGGCCACTTGCTCTGGGGCGGGAAGAAGCCGAGCTCACCGGCACCCTCGGCGATCTCACCGGTCTTCTTGTCCTCGGGCCGCGGGTCGATCCGACGGGCGACCAGTCCGAGGTAGCCCGCGATCATCAACACCAGGAAGAAGGTGAGGATGAGGGCGGCGGTCCCGGTGATCTCGTGGGTCATCAGCCAGTAGACCGGCGTCACGAGCAGGACGAAGACGGCGAGGGCTCCGAAGACCCAGGCTTCTGATTTCACTTCTGGGGCTCCTCGGGACGGGGCGAGACGCTCGGGTGTTCCTGCTCGAAGGCTGCAGCCGGGTCGTCGGACTCGCCGGCGATCCGGTCCTTCAGCTCCGAGATGCGGCCGGTGTCGTCCCCGGCGTCGACCGCCGTGTTCTTGAACGATCCGTTGGTGCCGGAGTCGCCGTACTCGGCCAGCGCCACCTCGGGGTGGTGCAGGTCGAAGGCCGGGGACTCCGAGCGGATCCGCGGGATCGAGGTGAAGTTGTGCCGCGGCGGCGGGCACGAGGTGGCCCACTCCAGGGAACGACCCCAGCCCCACGGGTCGTCGGTGGTGACCAGAGGTGCGTTGCGGCTCTTCCAGACGTTGTAGAGGAAGGGCAGCATCGAGGCGCCGAGGAGGAAGGCGCCGGCCGAGGAGATCTGGTTCAAGACCGTGAAGCCCTCGTTGGGCAGGTAGTCGGCGTAGCGCCGGGGCATGCCCTCCACACCCAGCCAGTGCTGGACCAGGAAGGTGGTGTGGAAGCCGATGAACAGCAGCCAGAAGTGGACCTTGCCCAGTGTCTCGTCCAGCATCCGACCCGTGAACTTGGGCCACCAGAAGTAGAAGCCGGCGAACATCGCGAACACCACGGTGCCGAAGACGACGTAGTGGAAGTGGGCGACGACGAAGTAGGAGTCCGAGAGGGCGAAGTCGAGCGGCGGGCTGGCCAGCACGACACCGGTCAGACCACCGAACAGGAAGGTGGTCAAGAACCCGACGGCCCAGAGCATCGGCGTCCGCATGGCAATGTTGCCACCCCACATGGTGCCGATCCAGTTGAAGAACTTCACCCCGGTGGGCACGGCGATCAGGAACGTCATGAAGGCGAAGAACGGCAGGTTGACCGCACCGGTGACATACATGTGGTGCGCCCACACCGCAACCGACAGGGCCGCGATCATCAAGGTGGCCGCAACCAGACCGACGTAGCCGAAGATCGGCTTGCGGCTGAAGACGGGCAGGATCTCGGTGATGATGCCGAAGAACGGCAGCGCGATGATGTAGACCTCGGGGTGCCCGAAGAACCAGAACAGGTGCTGCCACAGGATCGGTCCACCGTTGGCGGCGTCGAAGACGTGGGCTCCCAGGGTCCGGTCGGCCTCGAGCACCAGCAGGGCCGCCGCGAGGATCGGGAACGCGATCAGCACCAGGATGGAGGTGATGAGGATGTTCCAGACGAAGATCGGCATCCGGAACATGGTCATGCCGGGGGCCCGCATGCACAGGATCGTGGTGATGAAGTTGACTGCACCCAGGATCGTGCCGAGGCCGGCCATGTAGAGACCCATGATCCACAGGTCGGTGCCGACGCCGGGCGAGTTCACCGCATCGCTGAGCGGGGCGTACATGAACCAGCCGGAGCTCGCGGCGCCGGAGGGCGACAGGAAGCCGGAGACCGTGATCAGGCCACCGAACAGGTAGAGCCAGTACGACAGCATGTTCAGCCGCGGGAACGCGACGTCGGGCGAGCCGATCTGCAGCGGCATGATCGCGTTCGCGAACCCGGCGAACAGCGGGGTGGCGAAGAGCAGCAGCATGATCGTGCCGTGCATGGTGAAGAACTGGTTGTAGGTCTCGTACGACAGGTACTGCAGACCTGGGAACGCGAGCTCGGCCCGGATGGCCAGCGCCAAGATGCCGCCGAACATGAAGAAGGCGAGCGAGGTGATGAAGTACAGGTTGCCGATCACCTTGTGGTCGGTCGTGACCAACCACTTCCACGAGATCGTCCCCAGCTGTCGCTTCGGGGTGGCGATCTCTGCAGCCGTTGCGGTCCGCTCCATCGTCGTCATCGTTGGCCTCCCTCGGGGTTGGCGTTCGCGTTGCCCTTGGCCTCGCCGGTCTGGCCCTTGGCGATCAGGGTCTTGAGGTAGGCGTTGTACTCGTCCTCACTGACGATGTGCACGTTGAAGAGCATGGCGGAGTGGTAGGTTCCGCACAGCTCGGCACACTTCCCGGCGAAGACGCCCTCCTTGTTCGGCGTCATGTCGAACGTGTTGTGCCGCCCGGGGATGATGTCGAGCTTCTCGTAGAACGCCGGCACCCAGAAGGAGTGGATGACGTCGGGAGAGGAGAGGTTGAACCGGACCGACTTGCCGACGGGGAGGTAGAGGTCAGGGGACTTGTTGATCGTCCCGGCCTCCCACACGTCGGACTTGACCGCCGGGTTCTCGGCCTCCTTGTAGTTGAACGTCCACGACCACTTCTGGCCGACGACGTCCACGGTCACGTCCGGATCGGCAACCTTGGCCTGCACGTTCGTCTGCGCCAGGATCGTGTAGTAGAACAGCACGCCGATCACGATGAACGGGGCCAGCGTGTAGAAGATCTCCATCGGCAGGTTGTAACGCGTCTGCCGCGGCATGTCGTTGTGGTTGGTCTTGTACCGCACGACCACCCAGCCGATCAGACCCCAGACGCCCACGCCGACGATGCCGGCCGTGATCCAGGTCCCGATCCAGAGGTCGTGGATGAAGGGAGCACGGTCACTGGCGGGCTCGGGAAGCCCGATCCGCTGCAACTCGGCCGTCGTTTCGGCGGAGCATCCGGCCAGGGCAAGGAGCCCGAAAGCTGAAGCTGCCACCGCAGCCCGACGAAGAGCCGTCCGGCGGTTCGCCCGACTCACCTCGTCCATAGCGGGGCGGTTTCTGCTGACACCCACGTCGCGCCTTTCGTCCGATCGGTCTTCCAACGAGCATGGTCCGGCGCACGAGTCGCGGTCCACACCAGCTGCGTCAAGATCACCCTAACGTAGGAAAGCAGTCCGAACGACGGTGGAGTGGGCGTAAGTTTCTGCGTGTGACGGCACCGGTCCGGAAGGCATTTCTTGACTCATCTTCTGGCGAGCCGATGCTTCCGGATGCGCGGGCCGCATGGCTCGACGCGCACGAGGCGGGCTGGGGTGATCCCCTGCGGTTGCACCGGTCGGGCCGGCTCGCGGCACAGGCTCTCGACCAGGCGCGAGGCAGGGTGGCCGCCGCCGTCGGCGCTCGCGCGGACGAGGTCGTCTTCACCCCGTCCGGCGTGCACGCCACGTACGCCGCTGTAGCCGGTCTCGCCCTCGGACGTCGCCGCATCGGCACCCGGGTGGTCACCACCGCCGTCGACCACTCGAGTGTGCTGGCTGCGGCCGCCGCGTACGGCGACCATCTCCCCGTAGGCGTGGACGCGTTGGGTCGCGTTGATCTCGAGGCGTGGCGGCGGGCCGTCTCGGACGGCGGGGTGGCGACCGCATGCCTCCAGGTCGCCAACCACGAGGTGGGCACCGTCCAGCCGTACGCCGAGGCTGCCGAGGCCTGCCAGACGTCCGGCGTACCCCTCGTCCTGGACGCCAGCAGCGCGCTCGGCCGGATCGACCTGTCCCACACCCCCGACTGGTCGGTGCTCACAGGTTGGGCCGGGGCCTTCGGCGGGCCGGTCTCGGTCGGCTTCCTGGTCATCCGCAAGGGCGTGCGGTGGCGTGCGCCCTACCCGGTGGACGACTACCAGAACGGACGTTGGCCCGGTCCCCCCGACGTCGCGTCGATCCACGCCGCGGCGGTGGCGCTGGAGGCGTACCTGCAGCTCGGTCGCGCGATCGGGGAACGCCAGCGGATCCAGGTCGACCGGCTCCGGACCGAGATCATCGCGCGGGTGCCCGACGTGGACGTGGTCGGCGATCCGGTCGGCCGGGTCCCGCACCTCCTCACCTTCTCCGCCCTCTACGTGGACGGTGAGTCGCTGACCCTCGAGCTCGACCGAGCCGGCTTCGCGGTCGCCAGCGGGTCGGCGTGCAGCGCCAACAGCGAGCACCCGTCCCACGTCCTGGCGGCGATGGGCGCCCTGACCCACGGAAACGTACGGCTCGGCCTCACCCGGTCGACGACCTCGGCCGAGATCGAGGCCTTCCTCGACGTGCTACCTCCGGTCGTCGCCGAGCTCCGAGCCCGCGTCGGCGTCGCGTGAACGTCGCCGCGACCCTGGACTGTCGGGGAATGAAGTGTCCCCGGCCGATCATCGAGCTGGCCCGCCGGATCGACGACGTCGAGATCGGCGATCAGATCGAGCTGCTCGCCGACGATCCCGCGGCCGGACCCGACACGGCCGCCTGGTGCCGGATGAGGGGTCAGGAGCTCGTGGAGTCGGCGCCGCCACGGTTCGTCGTACGCCGTCAGCACTGATCGCGCACAGGCCCGGAGACGCAAAAACTCCCTGTCCCCGGACTCGGTGGGGGCAGGGAGCTCTTGGCTCAGCGAACGATCAGTGGAAGCTGTCGCCGCAAGCGCAGGAACCCGTGGCGTTCGGGTTGTCGATGGTGAAGCCCTGCTTCTCGATGGTGTCCACGAAGTCGATCGTGGCCCCCATCAGGTACGGAGCGCTCATCCGGTCGGTCACGACGTGGACGCCGCTGAAGTCCTTGACCACGTCACCCTCGAGGTTCCGCTCGTCGAAGAACAACTGGTAGCGCAGACCCGAGCAGCCACCGGGCTGAACGGCGACGCGCAGCGCCAGGTCGTCACGGCCTTCGCCGTCGAGCAGGGCCTTGACCTTGCCGGCTGCCCCATCGGTGAGGAGGACGCCATCGGCCACCGTAGGTGCTTCAACGAAGGTCGGGTTGGTTGCCGTCATATCGATCTCCCATCAAGAGGACACATATCAAAAGGGGCTAACCGGCCGTAGGGGCCCGCTATTCCCACCGGTCCGAGTCTAAGTCCGGTCCGTGGCCTGTCCAAGTCCCCCCGGGCGTGGGCTCGCTCACCAGGACCAGGACCGGCCGACCCGCAGCGCAGTCTCGGCCAGTTCGGCCGCGCTGACCCCGCCGGTCGGCATGTCCGAGGCCGACTCGCGGACGGCGTACGCAGCCTCGATCCCCATGGTCCGCATCTCCCGAGCCCCGATGACCACCTCACCGGCGATCACGACGCACGGGCTGAGCGCAACCTCCGCCGCCTCGGCCACGGCGCTGACCACCCCGCCTCCACGCCGGTGGAAGTCGAAGACGGAGCAGCCGGTGACCATCACGTCGACGCCGTGCAGATCGACCGCGGCCAGGGCCGACCGGGGCCCGGTGGTGAGCCTCCCACCAAGCGCGAGGACCGCAAATCCCAGCCCGCCACAGGCACCGGCACCCGGGGTCGACGCGTGGTGCGGAGCGGCCAGCGCGGCCAGGCCGGCCAGCGCGGCGTCCGTGGCGAGCATCTGCGCGGGGTCCGACTCCTCGGTCCGGGCCAAGGACGTGATCCCCCGCAGCCCGAGGAGCTGCTGCTTGACCTGCGCCGCGGTGACGACCCCGATCAGCTCGGTCGAGCCCAGCCGGTCGTGGACCCGGGTGAGATCGAGGTGGGTCAGATCGCCGAGGCCGGCAACGCCGGAGTCGAGCGGTGCGTCTGCCCGGGCGCCGAGGGCGGCGAGCAGACCCGCGCCGCCGTCGTGGGCCGACAGGCCGGCGAGGTCGACGTACAGGCGCCGTGGTCGCACCTCGGCCAGGAGCTGGGCCATCGCCTCTCCGAGGGGGTACGAGGACGCCCGGTACGCGATGGCGGCAGTCGTGGTCGCTCCTTCGACCCGCACCACCGCCGAACCGGCTCCGCCGGCGGCCGAGACCACCACACCGTCGGCCGTCGCGGCGGAGATCAGCTCGAGACCCAGCCGATCGGCCGTGGCCCGGACGAACCCAGCGCCGGCGTCGCCGGCCGGGAGCACGGCGACGGAGGCTCGCGGCCAACCCGCAGCGATCACCCGGCCCGCCTCGAGGGAGGACAGGTCGCCGATCTCGTCGGTGACGACCAGGACCTTCAAATCGTCCACCCATCCCACGAAGAACCCACGAGAACTGTCAGTGGCCGGTGACATCGTAGGAGACATGTCATCCACACCGATTGTGAACTGGCCAGGCGAGCTGGCCGACCAACTCGACTGGCACTGGGAGAACGCGTTGAAGCCCAGGTTCGCCGGCCTGACCGATGAGGAGTACTTCGCCGAACCGGTGCCGGGGTGCTGGAGCGTGCGCCGACGCGGCGAAGGGGTCGCCCGGGAGGTGGGCAGCGGCGAGTGGATCATCGACTTCGCCATCCCGGCCCCTGAGCCGGCCCCGGTGACCACCATCGCCTGGCGGCTCGGCCACCTCATCGTCGGCGTCTTCGGGATGCGCAACGCCAGTCACTTCGGCGGGCCGCCGCTGGACTATGACTCCTACGCCTACCCGGGTACGGCCGAAGGAGCACTCGACGCGCTGACCGAGCAGGTCGAGCGCTGGACCGCCGGCGTGCGGGGACTCACCGCCGAGGCCTTGGCGCAGGCGTGTGGCGAGCCTGGTCACGAGCAGGACTCGCTGGCCACACTGGTGCTCCACATCAACCGGGAGGCCTTCCACCATGGTGCCGAGGTCGCGCTGCTGCGGGATCTCTACCTGGGCTCGGCAGGTAGATTGATGACGTGACCACCACCTCCACCGCCCCCGGTCTCAGCTCCGGATCGCCCCTGTCGCTCTTCGTGCTGGGGCGGGACTCGGACCCGCGGTCGGAGCGGGGGGTCGAGTGCCCGGGCGACCTGCCGCCGGCCTCCGACCCCAGCCTCGTCGAGCGGGCGAGAAAGGCGAAGGCGGCTCTGGGCGAGCGTGTGTTCATCCTGGGGCACCACTACCAACGTGACGAGGTCATCCAGTTCGCCGACGTGACCGGGGACTCCTTCAAGCTGGCCCGCGACGCTGCGGGACGACCAGAGGCCGAGTTCATCGTGTTCTGCGGCGTCCACTTCATGGCCGAGTCCGCCGACATCTTGACCGCACCCGACCAGAAGGTGATCCTGCCTGACCTCGCAGCCGGATGCTCGATGGCCGACATGGCGCGGCTCGGACAGGTCGAGGACGCCTGGGACGTGCTCGCTGACGCCGGGGTGGCCGGGGTCACGGTCCCGGTCACCTACATGAACTCCTCCGCCGACATCAAGGCGTTCTGCGGCAAGAACGGTGGCGTGGTCTGCACGTCGTCCAACGCCAAGACGGTCCTCGACTGGGCGTTCGCCCGCGGCGAGAAGGTGCTGTTCTTCCCCGACCAGCACCTGGGTCGCAACACGGCAGTGCTGCAGCTCGGGATCGGACTGGACGAATGCGTCGTCTACGACCCGCACCAGGTCGACGGCGGCCTGACCGTCGAGCAGTTGCGCGCCGCCAAGATGATCCTGTGGAAGGGTCACTGCTCCGTCCACGGCCGGTTCACCACTCAGGCGGTCGACGACGTGCGCGTTCGGGTGCCAGGGGTGCAGGTGCTGGTGCATCCCGAGTGCCAGCACGACGTCGTGCTCAAGGCGGACCTGATCGGCTCGACCGAGTTCATCATCAAGACGGTCGAAAAGGCGCCAGCCGGTTCCAAATGGGCGATCGGCACCGAGCTCAACCTCGTCAAGCGGCTCGCGAACGCTCACCCGGACAAGGAGATCGTCTTCCTCGAGCAGCACGTCTGCTACTGCGCGACCATGAACCGGATCGACCTGCCGCACCTGGTGTGGTCACTGGAGAACCTGGTCGCGGGCCACGTGGTGAACCAGATCGAGGTCGAGCCGGAAACCGCGCGCTACGCTCACGAGGCCCTGCAGCGGATGCTCGACCTGCCCGGCGAGACCACCAAGGACTGAGCACCACGCCCGCGGCCAGCGAACCAGCCATGCCGCCGCTCAGGTCTCCGAGGGTATCGAGGTAGGCCCCGGTCAGCTCGACGCCGTGGCGCATGAACGCGGCGTACTCGGCCAGCTCCCAGGCCAGTCCCGACACGCCACCGAACGCGGCCGCTGCCGTGACGAGCGAACGGGTCGTGCGACCGCCGAACTGCATCAGGATGCCGGCGGTCAGCAGACCGTGCATGCTCACGTGCATCGCGTCGTCCCACCACCAGACCCGGTCGAACAGGCCGACGCGGTTGCCGACCAGGTCGACCAGGATGGGCAGCGAACAGCAGACGTCAGCAGCCCAGGAGAAGGGACGCGAAGTCGTACGCCCGCGGTTGCTCAGCCACCACAGGACCGGCAGTACGGCCAGACCCAGGGGGTAGGCGACAGCCCGTACGCTGAGACCTTTGGCTTTGAGCCCACCCAGATCGGGCCAGACCACCGCGACCGCGAGCAGGACGAGCGCGGCGGCCTTGACGGTCAGCGAGACCAGGATGAGACGACGTGGAGTCATGACTCAACGCTCGCCCAGACGCACGCCCGGAGCGTCAGTGCACAGACTGAACCTCAGCCCCCGAGATCCACCCAGGGGATGAGGTCGGTCGGTCAGGTCAGTTCGGGATCAGGCCCTCGTCGGACTCGCTGAGCAGACCGCGGACGTCGGCGATCGTGGAGTCGGAGTCCGGGAGAATGAGGTCGGAGTCGCGCAGGTCGTCGTCCGCTACGGGCGTGCCGACCGTGCGGACCCGGTCCAGCAGCGCGGCCAGGGCCTCACTCAACTGGGCCTGGTCATCGGCCGAGACCGCTTTCTCGACGACGTCGTCCAAGGCGTTGAGAGCCTGGACGTCGGCGTCCGCGACCTCCCACTGGCCCTCGTTGAGGATGCGGACGATCATCGCAGATCTCCCTGCTGGGGCTGGCCTTGCGGCGGCGGGGTCGTCCCGAACGCCGGGGGCGCCTGGTAACCCTGCACGGGCGGCTGCTGCTGAGTCGGTGCGGGAGCCTGCTGACCCTCGATGGCCTGGGGGGCCGCCGACGGACCGGGGCCGATCGAAGCCTTCATCTGGGCCAGCTCGTTCTCGACGTCGGAGGTCGAGGCGAGCTGCTCGAGCTCGAGGGTGATGTCGTCCTTGGTGGTCCCGGTGACGTCGTCGAGCGCGCCACTGGCGAGTAGCTCGTCGATCGCCCCGGCCCGCGCCTGCATCTGAGCCGTCTTGTCCTCGGCCCGCTGCACGGCGAGACCGACGTCGCCCATCTCCTCGCTGATACCCGAGAACGCCTCACCGATCCGGGTCTGCGCCTCGGCGGCGGAGTAGTTCGCCTTGATCGTCTCCTTCTTGGTGCGGAAGGCGTCGACCTTGGCCTGCAGCCGCTGGCTGGCCCGAACCAGCTTCTCCTCCTCGCCCTGGAGCTGAGCGTGCTGGGCCTGGAGGTCGGTCAACTGCTGCTGAAGCCCCGAGCGACGGGTGAGGGCCTCGCGGGCGAGATCCTCGCGACCGACCTCGAGTGCTTTCTGCGCCTGCTGCGTCAGCTTGTCGGCCTGGGTGGTGAGCCCGTTGGCCTGTAGCTCGATCCGCTTCCGGCTGGTGGCGACGTCAGCCACTCCGCGGCGTACCTTCTGCAGCAGCTCCAGCTGACGCTGGTAGGAGTAGTCGAGGGTCTGGCGAGGATCTTCGAACTTGTCCAAGGCCTTGTCGGTCTTGGCGCGAAAGATCAGTGACATGCGCTGGAAAATGCCGGCCATGAGGTGTCAGCTCGTCCTTCCGAAGAACTCTGGTCCGCGGTCGATCAACCGCCCACAGGCCCCCACCGTATCGCTGCGGGGCAAGGACTCGGCCTCGACCCGGGGAGTAGTTTCGTCTTCTAGGGCATCCCCTGAGAGAATCCGGGGTCGAAGCCGTTATCCACCGAGAGGGACCCGTGGCACTCTTCCGCCGGAACAGCGAACCCGCCGAGACGCGGACGGAGACCCCGATCCCGCAGACGCCGACCGTGGGCAAGTCCCGTCCGACGCCGACCCGCAAAGAGGCTGAAGCCGCTCGTCGGCAGCGGGTGCACCGGACGTTGACCAAGAAAGAGGCCCGGATCGAGGCCACCCGGCACAACCGGACCGAGCGGATGCGGGCCACGTCGTTGCGCGAGTCGACGCCCGAGAAGGCCCTGATGCGCGACTTCATCGACGCCCGGTTCAACCTGGGTGAGTTCCTGCTGCCGAGCCTCGTCGTCATCTTGGCCCTGAGCTTCCTGAGCACGGCCCTGCCCAGGATCACGGTGATCAGCACCGTGGTGATGTACCTCTTCATCGTCTCGGTGCTGCTCGACGGGTTCTTGATGTGGCGTGGGTTCAAGAAGGTCCTCGCCACCCGACTGCCCAACGCCCCCACCCGCGGGTTGCTGATGTACGGCATGAACCGGATGATCCAGATCCGCCGGTTCCGGATGCCGGCCGCTCGGGTCAAACGCGGCGAGAAGTACTGACTGTCAGTCGGGCCGGGTAGAACTGACCCCATGGAATTCAGATACCTCGGTAACAGCGGACTCAAGGTGTCCGAGATCAGCTACGGCAACTGGGTCACCCACGGCTCCCAGGTCGAGGCCGATCAGGCGACCTCGTGCGTCCGGGCTGCGCTCGAAGCCGGCATCACGACCTTCGACACGGCCGACGTGTACGCCAACGGCAAGGCGGAGTCGATCCTGGGCGACGCCCTGGCGGGAGAGCGACGGGAGAGCCTCGAGATCTTCACCAAGGTCTACTTCCCGACCGGCCCTGGCGGACCCAACGACACCGGACTCTCCCGCAAGCACATCCAGGAGTCCATCAACGCCTCGCTCCGCCGCCTCGGCACGGATTACGTCGACCTCTACCAGGCCCACCGCTACGACCACGAGACTCCGCTCGAGGAGACGATGCAGGCGTTCGCCGACGTCGTCCGGGCGGGCAAGGCGCTCTACATCGGGGTGAGCGAGTGGACGCCGGCTCAGCTGCGCGCCGGTCACGCCCTGGCCACCGAGCTGCACTTCGGACTCGTGTCCAACCAGCCGAAGTACAACGCCTTGCACCGCATCATCGAGCCCGAGGTCGTACCGACCTCGGTCGAGCTGGGGATCAGCCAGATCGTCTTCTCCCCCATCGAGCAGGGCGTGCTGACCGGGAAGTACAAGCCGGGTCAGCCCGTTCCCGAGGGGTCCCGGGCCACCGACGAGGCCGGGGGCGGCGCTCAGTTCATCAAGGGCCTGTTGACCGACGACATCTTGACCCGGGTCGCGGAACTCGCCCCGATCGCCGAGGCCGAAGGCATCACCATGGCGCAGCTTGCGGTCGCATGGGTCCTGCAGAACGAGAACGTGGCCTCGGCCATCACCGGCGGTTCCCGGCCGGAACAGGTGACCGCCAACGTGGTGGCCGCCGGGAAGAAGCTGTCGCCCGAGACGCTGGCCGCCATCGACACCGCACTCGGTGACGCCGTGAACCGCGATGGTGGTCAGGTCGGCCAGGGTTCGCCCGCGACCCGGTTGTGCTGATGAGCTGGCACTGGAAACCCACCCCGGAGCCGAAGGGCTGGACCGGTCAGGACTTTCCCTCCCAGGGAGAGGCCGAGACCTGGCTGGGTGAGTTCTTCCCCGATCTCGTCGACCAGGGGATCGCCTCGGTGACGCTCTACGAGGCGGATCGCCGGGTCTATGGGCCGATGAGCCTGGCGGCGGACTCGTCCTAGAGCCCCGGGTTGCCCTGGGCCGTACGCCGGCAGGTGTCGGCCCAGGGGCTCGGAGCCAGACCGAGCTCGCGCTGGCTGCGGGCTGAGTCCATCACGTAGCTCCGGCGGAACATGTAACCCGACTCGTTGATCTCACGCACCAGGGGCTGCACGAGACCGACCAGGCCCAGCAGCGGTTTGGGCATCGTGTGCAGGGCGACGGGCGGCAGGTCTGCCGCCGCCAGCACCTCGGTCAGCACCTGCCGCTGCGTACGCGGGGGCTGGCTCGGGGCGTGCCAGATCTGACCCCAGGTCTCGGGGCGCACCGCCACCGCAGCCAGGGTCCGGCCCATGTCGTGCACGTCGGTCCAGGTGTGCGGCAGGTCGGGGTCGCCCACCACCCAGGCGGCCTTGCCGCGTACGGCGGTCGGCAGCTGGCGGGTGATGTGCCCGTTCGGGCCTACGCCGGTGCCGACGTAGTCCGAGGCCCGGACCTCGACCGCCCTGATGCGTCCCGCGTCGTGGCGGGCCTTCGCCTCCGCCCACATGCCCGCCCGGATCACTCCCTTCCGGTCGGTCGCCCGGTCCGGCATCCCCTCGACCATCGGGGTGTCCACGGGGCCGTACGGGTAGAGCGCGGCCGCCGTCACCAAGGTGGCCCCGGTACGTTCGGCCGCGGTCAGCAGACTCTCGGCCAGGGGCGGCCAGACCTCGCTCCAGGTCGTGTAGTCGCCTGGGTTCGCGCAGTTGACGATGGCGGCCGACCCCATGGCCGCCTCGGTCAGCGCGTCGGCATCCGACGCGTCCGCAGCGATCCGGCGTACGCCGTCCAGCACCGGACGAGATCCGGAGCGCGTCAGCACAGCGACCTCGTGACCGGCCTCGAGCAACGCCGTAGCCGTCTCGGTGCCGACCGGACCAGCCCCGACGATCAGAAACCTGGACATGGTGTCCTCCTGTTCTCAAACGAGAGCACCGCTCTCGTATGAGTCACTCTGCCACCTTCGCCCCCGACACGCAAGAGCACTGCTCTCTTTTCCTACGGCCGGTCTGACATGATGACCGCATGGCGACTCCCGGACCCGCGTCGACCTCCGCCCGAGCGCTGGCTCGCGAACAGCTGACGGCGACGATCCTGCGGACGGCCCGAGACCAGCTCGCTTCGGTGGGCCCTGCCCAGCTGTCGGTGCGTGCGGTGGCCCGCGAGGTCGGCATGGTGTCCTCGGCGGTCTACCGGTACTTCCCGAGCCGCGACGAGCTGCTGACCGAGCTGCTGGTCGCCTGCTTCGACGAGGTGGGTGCCGAGGTCGAGGCGGCCGCGGCGTCGGTCGACCGGTCCGATCACCTGGGCCGCTGGCTCGCCATCGCCCACGCGTTCCGCGCCTGGTCGGTGGCCCACCCGTACGACTTCGCGCTGCTCTACGGTTCGCCCGTGCCGGGCTACGCCGCCCCTGCGCGCACGATCGGGCCCGCCGGACGGCCGCCCCGGCTCATCGTTGACCTCGTCGCCGACCAGGTCCGGGCAGGGGTGGAGGTCACACCGGCGGCGACGGACTCTCCCGACCTGCACACGGCGCTGGCCGGGATCCGGACCTGGGCCGACGACGACCTCCCCGACGAGTCGGTGCTGCTCGCCCTACGGGCCTGGGGTGGGCTCATCGGCGCCCTCACCCTGGAGCTGTTCGGCCACCTGACCAATGCCCTTGACGACCACGAGACGTACTTCGACGCTGCCGCGCGCCGGATCGCCCCGCTGATCTAGGGTCGAACCGTGCCGACGCCTGACTACATCCTCGATCTCCGCCGGTCCTTCGGGCCTGGTCGCCTGCTGCTGCCCGGCGTCTCGGCGGTGGTCATCCGTGAGGATCTCGAGGAGGGTCGCCGGCACCTCCTGATGACCCGGCGTAGTGACAACGGCCTGTGGTCGCTCCCGGCCGGCATCGTGGAACCTGCCGAGCAGCCCGCGACCACGATCGTCCGTGAGCTGATGGAGGAGACCGGGGTCTCCGTGCGCGTGGAACGACTGGCCCTGCTGCACGCCGATCCGGATCTGGTCTACCCCAACGGCGACCGCTGCCAGTTCATCTCGATGACGTTCCGTTGCCGCTACCTGAGCGGTGAGGCCCACGCTGCGGACGAGGAGTCGACCGACGTGGCCTGGTTCGACGTCGACGATCTGCCGGCCGGTCTGAGCGATGAGCAGCTGCGGCGGATCGAGTGTGGTCTGGCGGCGCAGGACGCCTGCGTCTTCGACCTCTGACGCGCCGGTTCAGGCCGGGTCGAGGGTACGACGGCTGCGGCGTACGTCGGTGACCAGCAGCGATGTGCCGAAACCGCTGACCAACAGCCCGACCACCACGATCACCGGAGTCGCGTTGGCCCGGTCGGCCGCGCGCTGCTCGTAGGTCTGCACCCCGGAGTTGTCCGCCTTGGAGCAGGTGTCACCGGGCTGCATGACGGCCCCACGGCAGCTGACCGCACTCGCCGCCCCGAACGTCCAGGGGTAGGTGAGGACCAACAGGCCCAGCACGATCATCACGACGTGGGCGATCCGCGACCGCGCCCTCACGGCTCGCGCACGCCGGGAGTCACGAACGGCGGCTTGGTGATCACGAAGGGCTCCTGACGCGTACGGATGTCGACCGAGACCCGGTCGTCGAAGCCGAGGCTGCGCTCCACCAGGGCCAGCGCGATACCGGTCTTCAAGGTCGGGGAGAACGTACCCGAGGTGACCACACCGACCTCGTCGCCCGCCGCGTTGCGAACGACCATCCCTGGCCGGGGGATGCCCCGGCCAACCGCCTTGAGGCCGCGGAGCAGGCGTACCGGACCCGCCTGCTTCTCTTCCCGCAACGCCGCGGCACCGAAGAAGGTCTCCTTCGACCAGCCGACCGCCCAGCCCAACCGGGCCTGCAGGGGGGAGATCGAGGGCGAGATGTCCTGGCCGTGCAACGGGTAGCCCATCTCGGTGCGCAGGGTGTCGCGCGCGCCGAGGCCGGCCGGCTGCAGACCGTACGGCTCACCGGCCGCCACCACGGCATCCCAGACCTCGAGCGCGGCCTCGACCGGCACGACCAGCTCGTAACCGCGCTCGCCGGTGTAACCGGTCCGGCAGACCGTGATCGCGGCCCCGGCCCGCTCGGCGATCGCGAACGACATGTAGTCGTGGGCCACGGGAAACCCGGCCCCGGCCAACACCTCGTCGGAGTGGGTGCCCTGGATGGCCAGGACCGCGAAGCCCAGGTGCAGGTCGGTCACGGTGACATCAGCCGGAGCGGCCGCCGCCAACCGGGCGACCACCGCGGCGCAGTTGGCCGCGTTCGGAATCAGGAAGACCTGTTCGGGCGAGATCAGGTAGGCGATCAGGTCGTCGAGGACGCCGCCGTCCTCGTTGCAGATCAGCGTGTACTGCGCCTGACCCGGGGCGATCTTGCCGAGGTCGGCGCTCAGGCAGCGGTTGACGAAACCGGCCGCGCCGGGTCCGGACACGACGGCCTTGCCGAGATGGCTGACGTCGAAGAGTCCGACGGCGTTGCGTACGGCGGCGTGCTCGGCCAGCACTCCCCCGCCGGCGTACTCGAGGGGCATGGACCAGCCACCGAACTCGGCGAATTTGGCCCCGGCCGTCACGTGCCTGGCGTGCAACGGGGATCGGATCAGACCATCGGCTGCTGCGGTGTCGACCACGACTGAGAACTCCTTCCGGCGACCGGCCCGAACCTATCGCAACGAGGCGTCCGGACCACGGGCTAGCCTGTGACCGCCTCAACGAAAGGATCTCCACCGTGCCGACCCTTCTCCTCCCCACTCTGGCCATCGCCCGCACTCTTCCTCGGAGCACCGACGTCTTGGTGGTCGGTCTCGGGGAGACCGGTCTGCGTCAGGTGCCTGATGCCGTCGAGCGCGCCTACGGCAAGCGCTTCGGGATCTCGGTCGCCGAGATGGCCACCTCGCTGGGGGCCAAGCCCGAGACCGGTCGGCACCGCACGCTGCCGGCCGCAGGTGACGGTCCGCGCATCGTCGTCATCGGGCTGGGGACCGGCGAACCGACGCCGGAGGACCTGCGGCGGGCCGCCGGTGAGGCCATCCGGTACGTCAGCGGACTGGCCGGAGAGGCCACCTTGTCGGCGGCGATCTCCTTCGGGACCACCGAGCCCGAACAGGTGCAGGCGGTGGCGGAGGGTGCCGCGCTCGGTGCGTACCGGTACGCACCGATCACCTCGAAGGCACCTGGCAACGCCGCTGTGGGCACCGTGACCGTGCTGCACCCGGGTGCCGGTGACGCCGCTGAGGCCGGCATCATCGCCCGGGCCGTCGCCACGGCTCGCGACTGGGTCAACGTGCCACCGAACCTGCTCTACCCCGAATCCTTCGCCGAGCAGGTCCGCGGTCTGGTCCGGGATTCGAAGGTCGCCGTCGAGGTGCTGGACGAGAAGGCGCTGGCTCGCGGTGGGTACGGCGGTCTGCTGGCCGTGGGCGGCGGATCCTCCCGCCCGCCCCGCCTCGTACGGCTCTCCTACCGGCCTCGCGGAGCGAAGCTGCACCTCGTGCTGGTGGGCAAGGGCATCACCTTCGACTCGGGTGGCCTCAACCTCAAGCCCGGCGACAGCATGTACACGATGAAGTCCGACATGGCCGGCGCCGCCGCGGTGCTGGCCGCCACGCACGCGATCGCGGCCCTCGGGATCAAGGTCAAGGTCACGGCGTACGGCGCGATGGCCGAGAACATCCCCTCCGACACGGCGTACCGGCCCTCGGACGTCCTCACGATGTACGGCGGCATGACCGTCGAGAACGGCAACACCGACGCCGAAGGGCGACTGGTGCTCGCCGACGCGATCGTCCGCGGCTGCGAGGACGAGCCCGACCTGCTGGTCGATGTCGCCACCTTGACAGGTGCCTGCATGGTTGCCCTCGGTGACCGGACCAGCGGCCTGATGACCAACGACGACGACACTGCGGACCGTTTGCTCGACGCGGCTGAGGCGGCCGGCGAAGATCTGTGGCAGCTGCCCATCCCCAAGGAGACGCGCGGCAAACTCGACTCGAAGGTCGCCGACATCCGCTCCACCGCCGACCGCTACGGCGGCGCCCTGTCCGCCGCAGCCTTCCTGCGCGAGTTCGTCACCGAGGGCACGTCCTGGGCCCACCTCGACATCGCCGGCCCGTCCTTCAACGAGGGCAAACCCTACGGTTACGTCAGCCCCGGTGGCACCGGCGTCGCCGTCCGTACCCTGATCGCCCTCGCCCGCTCCCTGGCTCACTGACCCCGCAGAGCGCGAACCCCACGCGCCGCCCGCCGCCCCAACCCACTCAGATCGCCGGGCTTGCTGCGCTCCGGCTTGCTGCGCTGGGGCCCGCAAGTTTCGCAGGTATACCTGCGATGTCACCGCTTTACCCAGGAAATATCGCGGGTAAAGCGAGGAGGTCGCAGGTATACCTGCGAAACCGACAGGGGGCCAGGGACGCACAGAGTGGGGCCCGAGTGCGCTCGAAGCGATCCAGGCGGTTAGTCACAGGCGCGAGCGGAACTCAGGAAGTGGGAGGGCCGTGCTGGCAGTGCCCCGGCGACGTGTCTTCCATCCCACCAACACGGCACCGCTGCCAGCACGGCAACGCGCAAAGAGCCACCCCCAAGAAGGGGGTCCAGGACTCGTCAGGTAGCCCCGGCCATCGACGCTTTACACAACCCTGGTTCGGCGCAAGCCGGGGGCCCGGATGGGTGGCGAACCAAACTTTTTCAGCGCAGGTCGGGATGCTTCTTGTTACGGGTGTTGTAGTCCCGCATCCGCTGTGGGTAACCGACCACGGCGGCGTCATAACCCGGGATCTGCAGGTGCTCGGCGAACGAGTGCGCCCACTGCGGAGACGGCACGACCCGGCGGGTCCACTCACCGTCGAAGGCGACCAGCAGGATCGTCACCTGGGTCACGGCGGTCTTCGGTTCGACGAACGCCTCGACCCCCCGGTGCGACCGGGCGAACTCGGTCAGGTGCAGCGTGACCGAATCGTCGACGCTACGACTCTGCGACGCGTAACCGCCCTTCCGCTTCATCTTGCGCGCGGTACGTGTCAACCAGCCCATGGGTCAACTATGGCGGCTCGGACCCAGAATCGGACGGTACGCGGGTCAGGACTTCGGGCCGGCACCGTCAGAACCGCCTGACAAGATGTCGTCATGGCGTCCTCACAGAGTCCTTCCTCGCCGTTCGACCTCGTCGTGCTGGGAGCCGGGAGCGGTGGGTACGCCTGCGCCCTCCGCGCCGCCCAGCTCGGACTGTCGGTGGCGCTGGTGGAGAAGGATCTCGTGGGCGGCACCTGCCTGCACCGCGGATGCATCCCGACCAAGGCGATCCTGCACGCGGCCGAGGTGGCCGATGCGGCCCGCGAGGGCAGCCAGTTCGGGATTCACGCGACGATCGACAAGATCGACCTGGCCGGGGTCCAGTCGTACAGCGACCAGGTGGTCAGCCGGCTCTACAAGGGCCTCTCGGGGCTCGTCCGGTCCCGCGGGATCACCGTGATCACCGGGGCGGGGCGCCTGATCGTGGCCGACGACGGGCAGTCGGCGATCCAGGTCGGCGAGGACGTCGTGCGAGCCAGCCACGTCGTACTGGCTTCCGGCTCGTACGCCCGCACGCTGCCGGGCGTCGAGGTCGACGGCGAACGCATCCTGACCAGCGACCACGCCCTCAAGCTCGACCAGCTCCCCACCTCGGCCATCGTCCTCGGTGGTGGCGTGATCGGAGTGGAGTTCGCGTCCGCCTGGCGATCGTTCGGCGTCGAGGTGACGGTGGTCGAGGCGTTACCCCGCCTCGTACCCAACGAGGAGCCGGAGGTCTCCAAGGCCCTCGAGCGCGCCTTCCGCAAGCGCAAGATCACCGCAGTCACCGGGACGCCCATGCGGGCCTGCGAACGGACCGACGCCGGCGTACGCCTCACGCTGGAGGACGGCCGCGAACTCGAGGCCGACCTGGTGCTGGTCGCGGTGGGTCGCGGCCCGTCCACCGAAGGACTGGGGTACGCCGAGGCGGGGGTCCAGCTGGACCGCGGCTTCGTGACCGTCGACGAACGGCTGCAGACCACCAGACCCGGCGTGTACGCGGTGGGCGACATCGTCTTCGGCCTGCAGCTCGCCCACCGCGGGTTCGCTCACGGCATCTTCGTGGCCGAGGAGATCGCGTCCGGGCTGGGCCGCAGCGCGACGACCCCCGTGCCGGTGGCCGACGTCGAGATCCCCCGGGTCACCTACTGCGACCCGGAGATCGCCTCGGTCGGTCTGAGTGAGGAAGCGGCGCGAGCGGCGTACGGCGAGGTCGAGACGCTGACCTATGACCTCGGGGGCAATGGCAAGTCCCAGATCCTGCGTACCCAGGGCTTCGTCAAGCTCGTCCGTCGGTCCGACGGGCCCGTGGTCGGTGTCCACATGATCGGCGCGCGGGTGGGCGAGCTGATCGGTGAAGCCCAGCTGATCACGAGCTGGGACGCGTTCCCGAGCGACGTCGCCAGCCTTCCGCACGCGCATCCGACCCAGAACGAGGCCCTCGGGGAGGCCCACCTGGCCCTGGCTGGAAAGCCGCTGCACACGCATGGATAGCATCTCGACCGAGAAGCAACGGTGCCGACTCCGCCGCAAGCTGCTGAGGCTAGGCTGATCGCACCCGAGCACCCTGCAGCATGATGAAGGAGTCTTAAGGACCCATGTCGACTTCTGTAACCCTTCCAGCCCTGGGCGAGAGCGTCACCGAAGGCACCGTCTCGCGGTGGCTGAAGCAGGTCGGTGACACCGTCGAAGCCGATGAGCCGCTCCTTGAGGTGTCGACCGACAAGGTCGACACCGAGATCCCCTCCCCGACCTCCGGTGTGCTCCTGGAGATCAAGGCCCAAGAGGACGAGACCGTCGAGGTCGGTGCCGTGCTCGCGGTGATCGGCGACGCCAGCGAAACCGGGTCCGGTGAGTCCGCCGAGTCGCAAGAGCCTCCGGCCGAGGAAGCCCCGGCTGAGACCAGCGAGCCGGAACCCGAGTCCAAGGCTGACGAGGAGATCGCCGAAGAGCAGCCGGCCGCACCCACTGCGTCCAGCACCGCGGGCAGCTCGGGCGGCCAGGGCACCGAGGTCACCCTCCCGGCCCTTGGCGAGAGCGTCACCGAGGGCACCGTCAGCCGCTGGCTCAAGCAGGTCGGCGAGACGGTGGAGGCCGACGAGCCGCTGCTCGAGGTCTCGACCGACAAGGTCGACACCGAGATCCCCTCTCCCACCTCCGGCACGCTGCTGGAGATCCGGGTGCAAGAAGACGAGACCGTCGAGGTCGGCGCCGTGCTGGCCATCGTCGGCGAGGCCGGCGCGGCCGCCCCGGAACCCGAGCCGGAGCCCGAACCGGCTCCTGAGCCGGAGCCGGAGCCCGCGCCGACGCCTCCTCCCGCACCCAAGCCTGAACCCAAACCCGAGCCCAAAGCGGCGGCACCCGCGCCCAAGGAGGACGCCCAGCCGGAGCGTCATGGTCCCGTCCCGAGCGCGGCTCCGGTTGCCACCCCGGTCGCGACCGACTCCGACGCCGGTTACGTCACTCCGCTGGTGCGCAAGCTCGCCAAGGAGCACGACGTCGACCTCGCCTCGCTGACGGGCACCGGGGTCGG
>DATDBS010000034.1:0-11490 GCA_036524735.1 Propionibacteriaceae bacterium | reverse complement strand
CGTCCTCTCGGCGTACGGTCGCCCAGACCTTGAAGCCGTACCCGACCAGTTCGGCGACGGCGGCACGCCCGATTCCGGTGGACGCACCGGTGATCGCGACGGTTCGAGTTTCGGACATGCTGACTCCGGGGGGTGTCGGTTTCGCAGGTATACCTGCGATGTCACCGCTTTACCCAGGAAATATCGCGGGTAAAGCGCACAATTCGCAGGTTAACCTGCGATCCCTGCACGCGGCGCGAGGCCCTACACCCGGCGCGAGGCCCAGCACCCGGCGCGAGGCCCTGCACCCCGCGCTAGGGCCGGGCGAGCGCGGTGCTCAGGCGGGCGGTGAACAGTGCGGGCAGGGCGGGCGAGGGTCAGCCGAGGGCGTTGGCGGCGAAGGTGTCGCACTGGGCGGGGTCGCCGGTGGTGAAGCCCTGGGCCAGCCACTTCTTGCGGTTCTCGGCCGAGCCGTGGGTCCACGACTCCGGGGAGACCTGGCCCTGGGTCTTCTCCTGGATCCGGTCGTCGCCGACGGCCTGGGCCGCGTCGGTGGCGTCGTCCAGGTCGGCCTGGCTGACCTCGGCGATCGGGCTGTTCGGGTCCGAGGTCGCGTGGTTGAACCAGACCCCGGCGTAGCAGTCGGCCTGCAGCTCGAGGCGGACCTGAGGCGACTTGGGCCCGGTGTCCTGACCGCTGCCCGAGCCCTGGACCTTGCGCATCTGGCCGGTCAGGTTCTGGATGTGGTGGCCGAACTCGTGGGCCAGCACGTACGCCTCGGCGGCGTCCCCACCCTTGGCGCCCAGCTCGCTGGTGAGTTGGTCGAAGAAGGACAGGTCGAGGTAGACCGTGGTGTCGCCCGGGCAGTAGAAGGGGCCGACCGCCGATGAGGCCGTGCCGCACGCGGTGGAGACCTGCCCGGTGAAGGTGTTGACCTGAATCTCCTGGTAGTCCGTCTGCTCCTGCGACCAGTAGCTCTGGATGGAGTTGGTGAACGCGACGAAGCGGCAGTCGCGGTTCTGCTCGATGTCGGCGCCGGTCGTGCACTGGGCGAACGGCGTGGCGGCCGTGGTCTGCTGCGGAGCCCCGGCGGTCCCGCTGCCCAGCAGGTCACCCGGGTTCACGCCGAGCAGCAGCGCGATGATCAGCACGACCACGCCAGCACCGCCGCCGAGAGCGATCTTGCCGCCCCCACCGCGGCTGCCGCCGCCACCCATCTGGGACGGGTCGAGGTTGGCCTGATCGTTGTACTTCACCCGCCGAGCATAACGGCGGCCGCTGACACGCTTTCGACCGTCGGACCCCGGCGGAATACTGCCCCCGCGAGTGACGTTGAACCGGCAAGGTAGTTGAATAGTGAATGACTTCCAGGCTTAGGAGCCACCATGCAGTTCGGAATCTTCAGCGTCGGCGACGTGACCATGGACCCGACGACCGGCCGTACGCCCACCGAGGCGGAGCGGATCAAGGCCATGGTGGCCATCGCCACGAAGGCCGAGGAGGTCGGGCTCGACGTGTTCGCCACGGGCGAGCACCACAACCGTCCCTTCATGACCTCGTCCCCGACCACCATGCTCGGCTACATCGCCGCGCAGACCGACCGGATCATCCTGTCGACCTCGACCACGCTGATCACCACCAATGACCCGGTGAAGATCGCCGAGGACTTCGCGATGCTGCAGCACCTCGCCGACGGCCGGGTGGACCTGATGATGGGGCGCGGCAACACCGGACCGGTCTACCCCTGGTTCGGGAAGGACATCCGCGACGGGATCGAGCTGGCTATCGAGAACTACCACCTCCTGCACCGCCTGTGGACCGAGGACGTCGTCGACTGGCAGGGCAAATTCCGTACGCCGTTGCAGGGCTTCACCTCCACCCCGCGCCCGCTCGACGGGGTGGCGCCGTTCGTCTGGCACGGCTCGATCCGCAGCCCCGAGATCGCCGAGCAGGCCGCCTACTACGGCGACGGCTTCTTCGCCAACCACATCTTCTGGCCGACCAACCACTTCCAACGACTGATCGACCTCTACCGCCGCCGCTTCGAGCACTACGGTCACGGCCGCGCCGACCAGGCCTTCGTCGGCCTCGGTGGCCAGGTCTTCATCCGGCCGAAGTCCCAGGACGCGATCAACGAGTTCCGGCCCTACTTCGACAACGCCCCCGTCTACGGCCACGGACCCGCCCTGGAGGACTTCATGCGGGAGACGCCGCTGACGGTGGGCAGCCCGCAGGAGGTCATCGAACGCACCCTGACCTTCCGGGAGAACTTCGGCGACTACCAGCGTCAGCTCTTCCTCGCCGACCACGCGGGTCTGCCGTTGAAGACGGTGCTCGAGCAGCTCGACCTGCTGGGTGAGCACGTCATCCCGACGCTGCGCCGGGAGTTCGACGCCCTGCGTCCCGCCCACGTGCCGGACGGCCCCACCCACCTGAGCCGGATCATCGCCGCACACGCCGGCGCCGACGAGCTGGTCGGGAGCGACCGATGAGCGCCCGCAGCATCATGGTGATCACCGCCGGACTCGGCCAGCCCTCCTCGACCCGGCTGCTGGGCGAGCGGCTCGGAACAGCGACCGAGGAGGCGCTGCGCGCGGTCGACGTGGCCAGCACGGTCCGCGTCGTGGAGCTGCGCGAGTACGCCCACGACCTCACCAACCAGCTGCTCACCGGGTTCCCCAGTGCGCGGTTGGCCGAGCTGATCGAGCAGGTTATCGAGGCCGATGCGTTGATCGCGGTCACACCGATCTTCAGCGCCTCCTACAGCGGCCTGTTCAAGACGTTCTTCGACGTGCTCCAGCCCGAGTCCCTGGCCGGCAAGCCGGTGCTGATCGCGGCGACCGCGGGCACGGCGCGGCACTCCCTCGCCCTCGAACACGCCCTGCGTCCGCTGTTCGCCTACCTGCGGACGATCGTGGTCCCGACCGCGGTGTTCGCCGCCACGGAGGACTGGGCGTCCGAGGGCGGCCTGCGGGACCGGATCACCCGGGCCGCCGGCGAGCTCGCCGCCCTCCTCGCCCCGCGAGGGCGCGAGCGGGTCGTCGAACCCGAGGTCACCCCGTTCGCGACCCTGCTGGGGGCCGCGAACGGCTCCGGGCCGCGATCGGCGAGAGTGTCGTCATGAGCACCCGACCCGAGGTCACCGACGAGGCCGACCGCCACCGTTACGTCGCCCGCGTCGACGGAGTGCAGGCCGGGTTGATCGCGTACATGCTCAGCCCCGGCGGGATCCGGCTGGTCCACACCGAGGTCGCCGACGCGTACGAGGGTAGGGGCATCGCCGGTACGCTCGCCCGCTACGCCCTGGATGACGCACGAACGCGTGGCCTGTCCGTGCACCCGGACTGCCCGTTCGTGAAGGCCTGGATCGACCGGCATCCGGACTACGCCGACCTCGTCGCCTGATCCGGACCGGGAGTTTTCCACAGATTGTGTGGATAACCCGGTCGAGCGCGGCCAAGCGCCTGACGACTTCGGCACGGTGGACCTATGACACACGCACCCGTACACACGCCCCACGACCTCTACCAGCGCTGGCAGGACCTGATGGGTCCGCTCGGCTTCGGCGGCTGGTCCCTCTGGCTGGGCTTCCTCGACGAGGACGGCCTGATGAACACCGCACTCACCCAGATCGAGGACATCCCGACCCGGGTCGACCCGGCCATGTGCCAGCCGCTGCTCGAGATGTGCCGGCACATCCTGGGTGAGGAGCCCGGCGGACGCTCGGTCGCCCTGTTGCTCACCCGCCCGGGAAGCAACCCGATGAACGACGACGACCGCAGCTGGGCCCGCGGGCTCACCACGGCCGCCGACCACCTCGGGGTCAGCATGAGGCCACTGCACTTCGCGAACGACGAGGAACTGCTCGTCTTCGCTCCCGACGATCTGGTCAGCGGCTGAGCGCGCCGCGCAGGAGCATAGTGGACCCGTGGAATTCGCCTTCGAGGTCGAGCCGACTCCGGACAGCGGGGTCCGGCTCACCGACCATCGCCTCTGGGACGAGTCGGAGCGACCGACCGGACCCCGCCCGGACCCGCAGCGTCGTTATTCGGCCCACAGCCTGGCGTCGGGACGACACCTGGTCGACGTCCACGACCACCTGCGCACCGAGCTCACCCAGGTCCGGGAGCTGGTCGCGCAGGTGCTCGACGGCCAGACCGACGCCGCCCACGCTCGTTCGGCGATCAGTGAGATGACGATCCGCCAGAACCAGTGGACGGTCGGGGCGTACTGCGCGGCCTACTGCCGGATGCTGACGACGCACCACTCGCTCGAGGACCAGGCCATGTTCCCCAGCCTGCGCGGCGCCGACCCGCGGCTCGCCCCGGTCGTCGACCGGCTCGAGCTCGAGCACGTGGTCATCCACGGCACGCTCGAGGAGCTGGACCGCTCGTTGGTCGGTTTCATCGGCCCGGATCGCGACGAGGCCGGGCTACGGCGTGCGCTCGACACGGTGACCGACACGTTGCTGTCGCACCTGGCGTACGAGGAGCGTGAGCTGGTCGAGCCCATCGCCCGGCTGGGCGTGTTCGGCTGAGCCCCGCCAGATCAGAGAGGGGTCGAGGTGACTGCGGTCACCCCGGACGTCATCATCCCCGAGCATCCGAGCTTGATGGCCCGGGTGCGGTCGGCCACGTTGCGGATCTCCCACATCATGGTCTTCTTGCCGTTGGCCTTCGCGGCCTGGACGACGGTGGTCACGAAGGCGTCGGGCTGGGCCCGCGGCACCCCGAGCATGTCGATGCTCTTGGAGGCTGCGTACCGGGTCAGGTTGGTGCCCAGGTGGCCCGCCTCGTTCAGCACGTAACCCCAGGTGGCGAACCCGTTGCTCTTGGCCTGGGCGAACACCGTCGAGTTGATCGGCTGCTTCCAGACCACCCGCTGGGGCTGACCGAGTCCGACCATTCGCTGCATCAGGGGAGCGTTGGCTGAGGTGGTCTTGGGCTCGACGTAGAGAACGTAGTTGTCCATGAACGCGGCGAGCACATCGTCGAACCGGCTGAAGTTGCGCGGCAGCTGCGACGGCTGGTTCGTCTCGGAGGCGTCCACCTTGAGCGTGGACAGGGTGGCCCAGGTCTCCTTCGACACGAAGAGGTCCTTGCCCGTGGTGCGCAACAGGTTGTCGTCGTGGCTGCAGACGAGCACGTTGTCCGCGGTCAGCCGTACGGAGACCTCCAGCGCCTTGATCGCCGGCAGCTGAACCGCGTGGCGGTAGGCGTAGTTGGTCATCTCGGGCCAGTCGCCGCCGCCGCCACGGTGGGCCACGTAGAAGACAGGATCCGCGACCAGCTTGGCGTAGGTGGCTGCGGTGGCCAGGGCCTGACTGGTCTGGACCGGACCGATCCCGGCCAACGCAACGGCACCGGCTCCAGCTCCGAGCAACGAGCGTCTGGTGATGACGGGTGACGACGTGTTCATGGTGGAACCCCCAAGATGTCGAGCCGGTGCAAAAGGGGCACACCAGCCGGCGTTGCCGACCCCCTGACACCGTCGTCGGCGAGGCCTGCTACGCCACATCCAAACTCAGTACAACGATCTGAGCAAATTTGCCTGCAGTGCAGCGGACACCGCCCGATCTGTGTTAGCGGCGACCCCAGGCCGCGGCGGTCTGCTCGCCCGCCGCCTTCTCGCTCCAGAGCAGTTTCTTGTCAGACCCGTCCGAACTCATCACCCAGATCCGCGGCACCACGTCATCGGGCCAGGCCTTGGTCCGCTGGGCACTCTTGAAGGAGATCTGCCGGCCGTCGGGTGACCACGACGGGTCCTGCTCGTCGGCGCCGTTGGACGTCAGCTGCTGCGGACCCTGCTGACCGGTGACGTCGAGGCGCCACACGTTCAGGTCCCCTCGGTCCTCTTTCGTGCCGGAGCGTCGACGGAACGCGATCGAGTCACCGTCCGGGGACCAGGCCGGGTCGGCGTCCTGCCCCGGCATCGTGGTCGTGGCCAGCTTCTTGGCCGGGGCACTGCCATCGGCCGGTGCCGTCATCAAGGTGCCCCCGTCGAACTCGGCGTCGGGTGCAGCCCAGAAGACCAAGGTCTTGCCGTCGGGTGAGAATGCGGGATCACCCACGGTGTCGTTACCGGCCAGGTCGATCTTGCGGATCACGGTCCCGTCGGTCCGGATCACGTAGAGCCCTGACCCGCCCTTTGCGTTGGTGCACGGCGCGGCCAGCACGGTCTGGTCCACCGGGTTCCACGCCGGCCGGGAGATCGACTTCGCGCACTCGGTCGGCGGGTCCGCGAACAAGGTACGGTCGCCGTCCCCCGTCGCCGCCGCCGCCACCCGCAGCTGGCGAGGTTCGTCGTCGGTGGCGTTGCGGACGTAGACCACCGTGGCGCGGTCAGGCGACAGCACGGGGAACGTGTCCCAGGCCTTCGACGTGGTCAGTCGCTTCGTGGGAGCCGGGGCGCCGACGTCAGCCAGGTACAGATCCCAGTTGTCCCCGACCTTCATCGGTACGACGAGCTGCGCGCCGGTCAACGCGGTCGAACGAGGCAAGGCCGCCACGCTCGGGGTCGGAGTGGCGGGCGTGCTCGGATTCGTCGGCGTGGACGGGGGTTCCGTCGTGGTTTCCGGAGCGGTCGGCGTCGCGGAGACCCCGGTCCCGAGCGTTGGTCCGGCCGAAGGACTGCCGGAGCGGCTGTACGCCAGACCGACCCCGGTCCCGGCCGCGATGGCCAGCACCGCGATGCCCGCCACGAGCAGGACCTTGCGCGACGGACGCCGCGACGTCGGTGGACCCCCCGCCGCCGGACCCCCCACCGCCGGCGGCCCGGCCTGTCGTGCGGCCGGCGCCGTTGCCTGCCCAGCGGCGGGACGGTTCGGCGGCCCGGCCGCGGCGACCGGCATCGGAGACTGGGCGACCGGGGCCGACCCGGGGTTGGGCGCAGGGGTTGGCACCGGTGCGGCGACCGGGCGCGGCGCGGGCGTCGGGGTCGGCGCAGGCATCGGGATCGGCGCAGGCATCGGGATGGGCGGCAGCACGGGAGTGGACAGCGTCGCCGCAGCCGAAGTGGAGGCCGTCGGGGTCGGCGTGACCGGCCCGGCGGCCCGGTCACCCGGACGCAGGATCGGCATCGGGACCGGACGAGCCACCTGCTCACCCGAACCGGACCCAGCCCCGGCCGCCGGCCGGTCCTGGGCCAGGCGTACGGCGCCGAGGGCGATGTCGTGCTTGGGGTGGGTGTCGATCGCGACGGTCACACCCAGCTCGCGTTGCAGCATCTCGCCGACCAGGGGAATGCGTGAGCTCCCGCCGACCAGCACCACGCCGGCGAGCTGGTCCGGGGTCAGCGACGCCGACCGAACCGCTCGGGCGGTCGCCGCAACCGTCTGCTGCAGAGTCGGTCGGATGAGGGCCTCGAACTCGGCACGGGTGACGCGTACGGAGGTGCCCAGACCCGGCAGCGCGACCGGGATCGCGGTGTCGACCTCGCTCGACAACGCCTCCTTCGCCTCGACGCAGTCCCGGCGCAGGCGCGCCAGGCCGCTGGTCGTCTGGGGGTCATCAGGATCGGCGTCGCTCAACCGGTCCCCCAGTCCGCGGAGCACCAGCTGGAACAGCGCCTCGTCGAAGTCAGCCCCACCCAGGTGCTCGACTCCCTCGGGCGGCCCGAGCATCGCAAAACCGTCCGTCGTCTTCTGCAGGACGCAGACGTCGAACGTGCCGCCGCCCAGGTCGTAGACGGCCAACCGGTCGCCCACCTGGAGCTGCGCCCGGGAGGCGTACTGGGCTGCGGCCGCCGCCGGCTCCGCACACCACTGGGTCGGGCCGACGTCGGCGAGCACCGCAACCTGGTGCAGAGCCTCGAGCTTGAACGGACCCCACGTCGCCGGGTGGGTCAACACGACCCCCGACGGAGCTTCGCCCTGACGCGCGGTCACCTGCGCCACCACCCACGACAACAGCTCGGCCATCAAGGCGTCCGCGGAGAACGGTGATCCCGCGACCAGCACCGGGACGTGGTCACCCAACCGGCGCTTGAACTCGCGCACGACCCGGTCCGGCTCGGTCAGCCCGCGCCGCTCGGCCGCCTCACCGACGACGAACCCGTCCTCGGTGCGGAACAGCACCGAGGGCACCTGGAGGGCACGGTTGCCGAGGCCGATCATGGAGGGCTCGCCGCCACTGGCCACGGCAGCCGCGGTGAACGTCGTCCCTAGATCGACACCCAGCAGATACGCCACATCGCCCTCACCCTCGCGTTGGTCTGATCTTAGGCAAAAAGACTGCACAAAAGGCAGGGTCGATCGGCTTCCTGGGCACGTAAAATCTGAACTCACCAGCGGGGCACCGTGCCCGGCGTACGCCCTGGAGCGTTCCATGACGGTTCTGTCGATCCGCGAGATCTACGACGCCGCGCGGGATGCAGGCTTCACCCCCCACCAAGCCGTCACCTGGACCAGCATCGCGATGGCGGAGTCGGGGGGTCGGACCACCGCGCTGAACGCCAAGGGCGAGCACTCGGTCGGACTCTGGCAGATCAACGTGGCCAGCGGCGTACGGGCCAACAAGTGGGGCGATCTGCACGACCCGGAGAACAACGCCAGGGCCGCGTACGAGATCAGCCGACAGGGCCGGGACATGCGGCCCTGGACCACGACGCACGACTCCAACCAGGGCACGGCCCACGACTACCGCCACTACCTCGACAAGGTCGAGGACGAGATCGGGGTCCAGGGCGATCCGCGCGGCGTGGGTGGCTATCACTCGGCGATGCTGCAACCGCTCGAGAAGGGCTCGTACGACCAGATCGACGCCGGCAAGCCGTTGGCGGCCACCACCGTCGTGACCAGCAAGGACAGCGACGGCGACGGGCTGACCGACGAGTTCGAGAAGCTCGCCGGAACCGATCCGAAGCTGGCGGACACCGACGGCGACGGACTGGCCGACGGGTACGAGGCCCTGTCGTCCAAGACCGACCCGCTGGCCACCGACTCCGACAACGACGGGGTGAGCGACCCGGCTGAGCTGGCGGCCGGGACCGACGCCGGCCACCTGCCCGGCACGGCCGGCGTGGTGGGCTCGGGACCGTTCGCCGAGAACGTCCGCAACGGGGTGCTGGACAGCGACTCCGACGGACTCAGCGACCACACCGAGAAGCTCGTCGGCACCGACCCGAACCAGGCCGACACCGACGCGGACGGACTCAGCGACGCCACGGAGGCGAGCCTCGGCACCAATCCCACCCTCGCGGACAGCGACTACGACGGCATCAGCGACGGGCTCGAGGTGAAGGCCGGCACCGACCCGCTGGGCGACGTGCGGTTGGCCGACGGCAGCACCGCGGCTGCGCCCCGCTGGACGTTGGAGGGTGCCCTCGCCGACCGTAACGGGCCGCAGCAACCGGCCACGGCTCAGGCCGAGGACACCCCCGACCGCAGCAAGCTGGACGTCTTCCTCAAGCAAGCGCGGGACCAGCGTGGCGACACCTACCTCTACGGCTCGACCCCCAAGCTGTCGGCCAAGAACCCGTCCAGCTTCGACTGCTCGTCGCTGACCCAGTGGGCGGCCAACAAGGCCGGGGTGAAGATCCCGCGGACGGCGGAGTACCAGTACATGGACCTGAAGCAGCGGAACCTGCTGATCCCCGTCGACGAGGCGATCAAGACCCCCGGTGCGCTGCTGTTCTACTTCTCCCGCGAACCCACCTCCTCCCTGCCGGCCGGTCAGGCGCACGTGGCCATCAGCAAGGGCGACGGCAAGACGATCGAGGCGAAAGGCCGGGCGTACGGGGTGGGCGAGTTCTCGGCCAAGCACCGCTTCAACTATGCGGGGGTGATTCCGGGCATCTCCGACGCCAAGGGCCAGAAGGAGTACCGCGCGGTCCACGCGGCAGCGAACGACCAGGCCGCCACCGACCCGGTCGACACCGATCAGCCGGCCGGTGGCTCGAGCCAGGATGGCGACGACCAGAAGTCCGGGTTCGACATCGACCCGGGGGCGAAGCTATCCACCCTGCCCGGAGCGGACGAGGTCGACGCGGACACCGACCACGACGGTCTCACCGACGCCTTCGAGAAGCTGGTCGGCAGCAACCCCACGCTGGCCGACACCGACGGCGACGGCCTGGACGACGGGTACGAGGCGACCACCTCCCACACCGACCCCCTGTCAGCGGACACCGACGGAGACGGACTGAGCGACCCCGCCGAGCTCGCCGCCGGGTCGGACCCAGGACGGTTGGTCGGCACGGGCGGCGTGGTCGGCACCGGGGCGTACGCCGAAAACGTCCGCAACGGGGTCAAGGACGCCGACGGTGACGGCTTGTCGGACCGGACGGAGAAGCTGATGGGCACCAAGGCCGACGTCGCCGACTCCGACGCCGACGGTCTCAGCGACTCGACCGAGGCCGCTCTGGGGACGAACCCGCTGCTGGCCGACACCGACGGGGACGGCATGTCCGACGGGCTGGAGGTCCAGTACCACAGCGATCCGCTGGTGGCTGGTTCGGCTTTGGGCGGCAACTTCGGACAGGACCTCGGATCGACGGCCCCCGGGCAGGAGGACGGCCTGGTCGCGGCCGCCAGCGGGGCCGAGGTCGGCCACGGCTCCGGCGCCGACGCCTTCGACCACGGCTGAGCCCTCGGGAACGCCCGGGAAGACGCAGAAATAGGTACTGACAGCAGCCGTGAGCCGGGATTAAAGTAAGGGCTTCACGAGCTGGAGCAGGGGCGTATGGAGCCAGTCATCTTCATGGAGAAGGTGCGCCGTCCCGACCCCCGCGGCCTGGTCCGCGAGCGCCTCGAGGAACGCCTTCTCGCCGCTGACGCGCCGCCCCTCGGACTCGTGCTGGGTCCTCCGGGCTCCGGCAAGTCCACCCTGCTGGGTCGGGTCGCCGCCCGCTCGCCCGGGCCCGCCGCCTGGTACCGGGTCAGCGAGGAGGACGGCACCGAAGAGGCTCTCGTCCGGCACCTCGCGCACGCCGTGGTCCAGGCGCTCGGTCCCGGCGCCGAGACGACCGCCCTGGTCGGCGCCGGCACCCTCGCCGAGCTGATCCGCGCGTTGGAGAACCCCGGCATCTCGTCGCTGTTGATCGTCGTCGACGACCTGCACGAGATCGCCGGCTCGGCCGCGGAGACCGCCTTGGAGAGGTTCGCCGCCCTCCGCCCGCGCCGCATCCGGTTGCTGTTGGGCGGCCGTCGTCCGCCGGCGCTCAACGTCTCGCGACTGCTGGTCTCCGGCGACCTCACCCAGCTCGACGGCGATGACCTGCGGTTCCGTTCCTGGGAGGTCGAGGAGCTGTTCCGCACCGTGTACGCCCAACCACTCTCTCCGGAGACAGCCGCCGCCCTGACCCGGCGTACCGGTGGTTGGGCCGCGGGTCTGCAGCTCTTCCACCTCGCCACCGCCGGCCTCGCCCGCAGCGACCGGGAGCGCGCGGTCAACGAGCTGAGCGGTCGATCCCGGCTGATCCGGTCCTACCTCGCCCGCAACGTGCTGGACGGCCTCGACGCCGACCGGCGCGCGTTCCTGGTCCGGACCAGCACGCTGGGGGTGCTGACCGGGG
>DATDBS010000033.1:0-2134 GCA_036524735.1 Propionibacteriaceae bacterium | reverse complement strand
GGTGCTCAACCCGTCCTGGTACGCGATGGCGTTGCCCTCGTAGTAGGGCGCCTGCAGGAAGATCGCGGGCACCCCGGCGAACTGCGGGTGGGCCGCGGCCTCGTCGGCGAACCGCTTGGTCAGCTCGTCGACCAGCCGCTGTGCGTCCGCCTCCTTGCCCAGGGCCTTGCCCACCATGACGGTCTGGGTCGGCCACGGCTCGAACCAGTCACTGGCGTACTTACCGCTGTTGGCGATGGTCGGAGCGATCTTGGTCAGCGACGCGTAGACGTCCTTGGTCAGGCCCGCGTTGGTGCCGATGATCAGGTCGGGGGTGAGGGCAGCGATCTGCTCCAGCGGCAGCTTGTCCGGTGCCTTGATCACCTCCGGCTTCGCGTCGCCGAGCTCGGGAGTGGCCCAGGGCCAGACGGCGTACGGCTGGTCGCCGTACCACTCGGTGGTGGCGACCGGAGCAACGCCGAGGGCAAGCAGGATGTCCTGCTCGGTGAAGCCGACCACGACCACGCGCTTCGGCTCGGCCGGCACGACCGTCTCCCCGTACTTGTGCGTCACCGTGACCGGGAAGACCGCCTGGCTGGACGGTTCGATCTCGTCGGAAGCCCCGGTGGAGGCGGAGGAGTTGCAGCCCGCGAGCCCGGCCGCCAGGGCGGCGGACAGGGATCCGGTCAGGAGCAGACGCCGGCCGATCACCGGGGAGACAGACATGAGGCAAGCCTAACCTAAAGCGGCGAGGTCGTCCGGCTCGCGCGTGACTTCAGCTCGGCAGCACCTTCTCCAGCTCGGGCACGAGTCGATCGATCACGTACGGGAGGCTGAGGACGGTGCTGAAGTAGATGGCCGAGGTCAGCATCTCGCCGGTGTAGACCGAGCGCCCCTGCTTCACCGCATCCAGCTTGCCGAGGATCTTGTCCTGCTGGATGTCCGAGCCGTCGCCGTCGACCTCGGTCGTCCAGACCAGCACCTCGGCATCGTTCAGCACCCCGGTGTCCTCGGCCGGGATCTGTGCTTGAGCGACTTCATCGTCCACGAACTTCGAGAAGGACTCCGGGATCCTGAAGCCGAGGTCGGTGAGGAAACTGGTACCCAGCCCTTCGGGCCAGGCGATCACGCTGCCGTCGTCGTACGGTGCCTCCACGAATCCGGCCGTCGTGCCGCTCCACGCCGGGTGCGCGACCACGATCTCGGCGTACCGCTGCGTGAGGTCGTCGACCAGCTTCTGCGCCTGGGCCCCCCGGCCGACCGCCTGCCCCACGAGCACCGTCTGGCTCGGCCACGGCTCGTAGTACTCGCTGCCGTAGACCCCGCTGTTGGCGATGGTCGGCGCGATCTTGCTGAGCTCGGTGTAGGTCGCCTGGCTCAAGCCGGCGTTGGTGCCGATGATGAGGTCGGGCTCGAGCTGGGTGACCGCCGGGATCGACAGTCCCTCGTCGGAGGGCTCCAGCACCGTCGGCTTGGCGTCGCCCAGCTTGTCGATGGCCCACGGGAAGACCGCGTACGGCGCGTCGCCCACCCACTGCGTGGTGGCGATCGGCACGAGTCCGAGTGCCAGCAGCGTGTCCTGCTCTGTGTTCCCGACCACCACGATGCGCTTGGGCTCGGCCTTGACCGTGGTCGTGCCGTACATGTGGGTCACCGTCACCGGGAACGTCGGCGTCGGGCTCGCCGAGGGGGCGGGGGCCGGCTCGTCGCTGCTGCAGGCGGACAGGCCGCCCAGCAGGGCGGCCGAGAGCGACCCGGCGAGGAGGAGCCGGCGGCTCAGCGGCGTGGGTACGGGGCAGGTCACGCCATCGAGGGTAGCCAGGACCCCGAGCAGTCGGTGCCGATCAGGCCCGCGGGCCGAAGGGCGGCAGGGCGGGGTCGCCCGAAGCGGGAGATTCTCGCCCGAATCGCGCTGTCCGCGGTCGACCGCGGTCGGTTCGTCTCGGTCGACCGCAAGACCTGAGCAAGGGTGTGGCCAGGGCATAGAGTTGCCGCGGATTTCCGGACAGGCAGATGTCGGAGCGGAACGAGGGGGGCGGCGTGGGCCGCGTAGTCCAGAAGTACGGCGGTTCGTCGGTCGCGGATGCGGAGAGCATCAAGCGGGTGGCGAAGCGGATCGTCGCGACCAAGCAGCAGGGGAACGACGTGGTCGTCG
>DATDBS010000032.1:0-20589 GCA_036524735.1 Propionibacteriaceae bacterium | reverse complement strand
TGACAGTTTTTGTCGGCAGTCACCCGCGGGTCTGGCGACCACTCAGCCGAGGTGGACGGCGCCTTCGGCGACGGCGAACGAGCGCCGGTCGACCTTGATCATCAGCCAGGCGACGGGTGCCGCCGCAGCGAGCGCGACGGCGGCGGCGAGGAAGACCGCCGAATAACCTTCGACCAGGTCCGTCGGGCTCGGAGTCGACCCAGCGGCGGACGCGGTGGCGGTGGCGGCGTACAAGGCGGTGAACACCGCCGTACCGATCGAGCCGCCGATCTGCTGGGTGGCGGTCACGGCGGCGCTGGCCACACCGGAGTCGCGGGGCTCGATGCCGGCGAGCGCGACGTTCTGCAGCGGTACGAAGACCAGCGCCAGCCCTACGCCGAGCAGCAGCTGACCCGGGAGCACCTGGGTCCAGTAGCTGCCGTCGGCGGTGAGGAAGCTCAGCCAGAGCAACCCGCTCGCGGCCACCAGCGGACCAGCGGTCATCAGCAGCCGCGGCCCGACGGTGCCGAGCAGCCGCGAGACCACGGGGGCGGTGACGATGATTGCGAAGGTCATGGGCAATGAGGCCAGCCCGGCCTGTAACGGTGTCATGCCGAGCACCAGCTGGAAGTGGAAGGTGAGGTAGAGCAACGCGCCGAGCAGGGCGGCACCCACGACCACCGACGTCAGGTAGGCGCCACCGCGGACCCGGTCGGCGAGGACCCGCATCGGCAGCAGCGGGTTCGACACCCGACGCTCCACGACGACGAAGGCGGCGAGCATCGCGACCCCGAGGGCCAGGAAGCCGATCGTGTCCAGGCGTCCCCAGCCCGCCTCGGCGCGGGAGAAGCCGTACACCAGCGACGCGAGGCCGGCCGTGACGAGCACGGCGCCGGGGAGGTCGTAGCGGGTGTCGCCGTCGGCCTTGCTCTCCGGCAGCAGCGGCAGGGCGGCGAGGATGGCGACGACAGCGATCGGGACGTTGACCAGCAGGCACCAGTGCCAGCTCAGGTACTCGGTGAGCACACCACCCAGGACCAGACCGACCGCTGCGCCACCGCCGCCGATGGTGCCGTAGACGGCGAACGCGCGGACCCGGTCCCGGCCCGAGGGAAAGGTCATCGAGAGCACGGCCAGCGCAGCCGGAGCGAGCAGCGCGGCGAACGCGCCCTGAGCACCGCGCGCGACCAACAGCATCGTGCCTGACGTCGCGAGGCCGCCCAAGCCCGACGCCAGCGCGAACCCGGCCATCCCGACCAGGAACGAGCGCTTGCGACCCCAGAAGTCCGCGATCCGGCCGCCCAACAGCAGCAGTGCGCCGAACGCCAAGGCATAGACGGTCACTACAGAGCTCCGTGCCCCATCGGACATCTGCAGGTCCGCCTGGGCGGCCGGCAGGGCGATGTTCACGATGGTCGCATCGAGCACGACCGTCAGCTGGGCCAGAGCCACGACGACCAGCACGAGCCAGCGGGACCGCAGCCTGGGGGTCGGCCCCGTCGGTGAGGTCGGGGCGGGCATCAGGTCTTGGGTGGGCGCGGTCACTCGATGAGCCTAAGAATGTCGGGCCGGAAAGTCAAACGAACTAGTTCGACTGGGGTAGCATGCCGCCATGACGAATGGTTCTGTGGACGTACGTACCCGCGTACTGGTCGCTGCCCGGGCCGAATTCGCCGAGCGCGGTCTGGCCGGGGCACGAATCGACCGGATCGCCCTGCAGGCGAACGCGAGCAAGGAGCGGCTGTACAACCATTTCGGTGACAAGGTCCGGCTGTTCCAGGCGGTGTTGGACCATGACGCCGCCGAGTTCCATGAAGCCGTGGACCTCGACCCCGACGATGTGCCCAGCTTCGTGGGGGCCGTCTTCGACCACTCGATGGCGCACCCGGAGAACCTGCGGGTGCTCACCTGGGCGCGGCTGGAGCGGATCCCGTACCAGGCGCTGGAGGGGTTTGCCGGCCCGGACGTCAAGGTCGAAGCGCTCCGTGAGGCGCAGCGACTGGGGAAGGTCGACCCGGGCTGGCAGCCGGAGGACCTGCTCGAGCTCCTGTTCTCCATCGCACACGCCTGGATCCAGACCCCGATCCCTGCAGATCTGCTGAGCACCAGCGTGGCCGATCAGCGCAGAGCCGCGATCGAAGCCGCCCGTCGGATCGTGGCGGTGCCGGTGGCCTGAGTGCGCGGCGCAGGACCTGCGCCGGAAAAGCCGATGGGGTGAGTGACGGGACTCGAACCCGCGGCCACCTGGACCACAACCAGGAGCTCTACCAACTGAGCTACACCCACCATCGCGCCTTCGTCGTCCAGGACGGCTTCAGGCGCAGCGTGAAGCATAGCGGTCTCCGACGCTGGGGTGAAAATCAGTTCGCGGGCTGCTCCGTGGGCAGCGACGGCTCGACCCCGGCACCGGTCAGCGCGCCCTGGTGACGGGCGGCGTACGCCTTGGCGGTCGTGCTGTCCGGTCCCGGGAGCCCGACGAAGACGGCATCGCGGTAGTAGCGGAGCTCCTCGATCGACTCCTGGACGTCGGCCAACGCCCGGTGGTTGCCGGACTTGGCGGGGGAGTTGTAGTACACCCGCGGGTACCAGCGGCGAACCAGTTCCTTGATCGAGGAGACGTCGACGTTCCGGTAGTGCACGAAGCCCTCGAACGTCGGCATCTGCCGGGCCAGGAACGCCCGGTCGGTGCCGATGGTGTTACCGGCCAGGGGTGCTCGGCGGGGTTCGGGGACGAACTGGCGGACGTAGTCGAGGACCTGCTGCTCCGCTTCCGTCACGCTCAGTCCGGTGGCCAGCACGTCACTCAGACCGGACTTCGCGTGCATATCGCGCACGAAGTCCCCCATCTGCTCCAGGGCTTCGTCGCTCGGCTTGATGATCAGGTCGATACCCTCGCCGAGCACGTTGAGCTGGCCATCGGTGACCAGCGCAGCCACCTCGACGAGCTCGTCGTTGATGAGGTCGAGACCCGTCATCTCGCAGTCGACCCAGACCATCAGTTCACGCACCCGCATACTCTACGGTTCCCGTCCGGGCGGGTGCGACGGATGCAGTCGCCGCCCGGGCTTCACGGCGTAGACCGGCATCCACTTGATCAGCCAGACCGAGCCGGCCCAGGTCAGCAGCCCCATGGTGACGGCGGCGACGGCCAGCGGCGCGATCGCGCTCACCGCGCTGATGATCAGCGGCCCGCCCGCGTTGCCGAGGTCGGCCGCTAGCCGCCAGCCCCCGAGGAACTGGGCGCGGTCGGTGCTCGGGGACGCATCGGCGCCCAGCGTCATCACGATCCCGGCCGAGATCCCGTTGCCCAGACCCATCAACGCACCGACCAGTCCCACGGTGAGTGGGCCACTGGTCAGCGGCAGGATGACGAAACCGAGGCCGAGCACGATCATCGCCGGCACGGCCACGTACACCCGGCCGAAGCGGTCCATGATGGCGCCGCCGGGGTAGAAGAGCAGCATGTCGACGCCGCTGGAGATGCCGAAGATGAGGCTGGTCGTGGCGGCGTCGATGCCCTGGGACTCCGCCCACAGCGGCACGATGGACTGCCGGGTGGAGCGTGCGGCGCAGATGACCAGCACTCCGACGCCCAGGGTGAACAGCACCCGCCGGTGCTCCGACAGGACCGAGAGCACGGAGCGGTGTCCGCGGCCCGCGGCGACGACCGAGAGCCGACGGTCACGGGTGACGTCGGGCAGGAAAGCGGTCAACACGGCGGCAGCCAGGCTCATGGCCGCAGCGAAGGCGTACGCGGCTCCGATGCCCCAAGCCGTGATGATCGCCGCTGCGGCGAACGGGCCGATGAACAGGCCGATCCGGAACGTGCCGCCGAGGGTGGACAGGGCCCGGGCCCGCATACCGATCGGGACGGTCTCGGTCAGGTAAGCCTGCCGGGCGAGGCTGAACATCGAGCCCGCAAGCCCGGTGACGAAGATGGCCGCCGCCAGCGCCACCAGCGACTGGGCCAGGAACGCTCCGGCCAGGGCCACGGCGTCGACGAAACAGGCCAGCATCAGGGCGCGCTTCTCCCCGATCCGCGCGGCCAGAGCACCGGCCGGCAGGTCACCGATCAGCTGTCCGATCCCGATCAGCGCGACGATCAACGCAGCGATGCCGACGCTGCTGCCGAGGTCGCGCGCGGAGAGGGCGATCAGCGGCAGGATCGCGCCCTGGCCGATCGAGACGAGGACGGTGGGTCCGTACGCCGGAATCGCAATGTCGCGCCAGCGCACGGTCTGCTCCGTCTTCAGTGTGTCTCCCGCTCAGGAACGGTCTGGGCGTAGCTCGGTGAGCTCGTAGTCCATCCGGACGGGCACGGAGGCAGTGACCGTACGCCTGAGCAGGCCGTCGCGTTCCCGCAGTCCCAGCGTCCGGGTCAGCATCTTCGGGCTGATGCCCCCGACCCGGGTCTGGATCTCGAGAAAGGACTCGATCTGGGACTTGCTCTGACGGCGTTGCTCCAGGGCAGTTCTTGTGGCCACACGTACCTCGCAGGTTGTCACGCACTCGTGGGTAGCTACCTCCGATGGGGAAGTGTCGACCCCACGGTAGAGGTAGGGACAACGCCAGCTCGCACCCAGGATCACTCGCGAGAAGCACCGTCGTCGCTCACGCCACCTCCAGCGATCTGGAGCGGATCGAGCGAGGTGAGTCGGTTCCCACGACGTCCGACCACCCACGAGCTGATCCTGGTCTCTACGGAAGCAGACCGATGGTTCGGCTGCGCACGGCGTGACAGATTGGACGGGTGCAACCCGCCGGTCTCGACCCACATGAGTGGCCCCCGCTGCACCGGCGGGAGGGCTGCCCGAAGCAGATGGTCTACGGCCCGTGCGGAGGGGTGCGGGCAGACGGTGGGTGCGAGATGGCCGAGTGGCGCTGCGTCTTCGCCGACCTCGCCGAAGCCGTCACGGCCGAACGGGTGGGCGTCGACCGACCTCCGACCGCACTGATCGTGCCGACCGTGCTGACCGATCTCAGCGCACCACCGGCGGACGCGACGACGTTGCGGGCGACCGCGTCCGTGCTGGCGCCGAGCTGTGACGCCGTGCTCCTCGGCGATCACCAGGACCGGGCCGACTTCCCGCCGAGCATGCTGGCCCGGCTGATCGCCGAGACCGGTGCGACGCCCTGGGTGACGATGGCGTGCCGAGACCGCAACCGCGTGGTCCTGGAGCAGGAGCTGCACGGACTGGCGTACGACGGGGTGGCAACCTTGCTGGCGGTCACTGGCGACGGCCGGGCCTTCGACGTCCGGCCGGAGGTCACCCAGGTTTTCGACCTCGACAGCACCCGGCTGACCGCGCTGGCGACGGCGGCGGGGTTACCGGTTGCGGTGGCCGAGACGCCCACGGCACCCCCGGTAGCTCTACGTCCGCAACGTCTCGTGCAGAAGCAGCGAGCCGGGGCGCAGCTGGCCGTGCTGAACTACGTCTCCGACCCGGCGGATGTCGACCGGTTCTTGCAGGCCGCGCGGGCGTACGGGTTGAGCGTCCCGACGATTGCTTCCGTTCCCGTCTACACCGACGATCGCTCGGCGGCCGTCCTCGACGCCCTGCCCGGTGTGGACCTCGACGCCACGGTGGTCAGGCGGGTGCTCGGGGCCGCCGACCCGGTAGCAGCCGGGATCGCGGCGGCGGTGACGGAGGCACTGAAGCTGCTCACGGTGAACGGTGTGGCGGGGGTCAACCTGTCGGGTATGGCGTCGGCCCGCAGCGTCGCCTACGCCGCCGGAGTGCAGGCCGAAATCGGTCACCGCATTCGGGCCGCGGTGCCGAGATGAGTGGCGACGGCGACAGAATGAGGGCCGAGTTCGACACCTTGGCCACCTGGACCGCGGACGCCGCGCTCGAGCTGGGTCCCGACTCCTACGTAGCGGCCGGATGTCGCGGCAGCGCGAGCCCGTCCGCGCTGCGGTGGTTGCTCGATCAGCTCGACCTCGGGCCTGACACGGCCTTCCTCGATGTCGGGGCCGGCGTCGGAGGCCCGGCAGCATTCGCGGCGGCCGAGACCGGCGTACGCCCCGTGCTCACCGACCCCGAAGCGGGGGCGTGCGCGGCCGCAAACCGCTTGTTCGGCCATCCGACCGCCCGCGCGGCCGGACCGATGCCGTTCAGGACCGGCGCGGTTGACGTGATCTGGAGCCTGGGCGTGGTGTGCACGGTCGACGACCAAAGTGGGTTCCTGAGCGAGCTGCGCCGGGTCCTGACGCCGAGCGGTCGGCTCGGCCTGCTCGTGTTCGAGTCGGTCGATGTCGCCAGCTCCGATGAGCTGGTCGGCAACCACTTTCCGAGTAGGCAGAGCCTCGACCGGTTGCTGGCCGACGGTGGTTGGGTCGTGGTGGACAGCACGCCGGTGTCTGCCCTCGGACAGGCCCCGTCGGAGTGGGAGTCCACCATCGCTGAGGTGGACCGCATCATCGCCCGGGACCATGCGGACACTCCCGTCTGGACGATGGCGGCGGAGCAGGGCCAGCTCATGGGTGAGTTGATCGCCCGAGGCGTCGTGACCGGCCGGCTCTTGGTGGCCGACCGGGCGCAGCTCGGCTGACCCCGCGGACTGTACCTAGGTCCATTGCCCCGGGCTCCCGCTTCGCCCTAACGTCTCAGACGTCACCGGCTCATCACGCTCATCGGCGAGCGACCGAGCTGACCCCAGGAGGTCCGCCCATGCTCTCCCTGCCCCGTCGACGCGCTGGATTCGCGGCTCCGATTGCGTTCGTCGCACTCGTTGCGGCCACTGCCCTTCCTGCGTCAGCAGCCCCACTCGAGCCCCGCGAACTGCCCCGTGCGGGCGTCGGGAAGACGCACACTGCGGTGTCGAAGGATCGGCTCGGACGGCATGATCGGACCCTGCTCGCCAAGGCCCTCCAACGCGGCGAGAAGCGGGTGACGATCATGATGGCGACGAAGGTGGGTGACGCGACGACGGTCGCGAACGGCATCCGGAAGGCCGGCGGCACGGCCGCCGTGGTGGACAACCGGCTCGGGTACGTCCGGGCCAGCGTCCCGACCACGACCGTGGACAAGGTCGCGGCGCTGCGCAGCGTCGTGTCGGTCGACCTCAACGAAGTCATCCCGCTGACCCCTCGCGAGGCGACCACGTCATCGTCAGCGGCCGCTGCGCCGGCCACCCCTCCCGGCCCGACCACCCCGGACTCCAACGCCTTCATGCCGACCCGTGACACGGGGTCGGTGCTCTTCCGTCAGGCGCAGCCGACCTGGGACGGTCGCGGCATCACCATCGGCATCCTCGACTCGGGGGTCGACCTCGACCACCCTGCGCTCGCGACCACCTCCACCGGCGAACGCAAGATTGTCGACTGGGTGACCGCGACCGACCCGCAGGACACGTCCGATCCGACCTGGCTGAAGATGGACAACACCGTCCAGGGGCCGATCTTCACTTCCTCCGGAGCCACCTGGACCGCACCGGACGACCGAGCCTTCCGGATCAGCCAGCTCACAGAATCCCGCTTGGTGGGGTTGCTCGGTGGAGACCTGAACCGCGACGGTGACACCGCCGACACCTTCGGGGTGCTCTACGACGAGGCCAGCCACGACATCTGGGTCGACGCCGACCAAGACCGGACGTTCACCGCGGCCGAGCGGATGCGGCCGTACAAGGAGGCCCGACAGGTCGGCCACTTCGGCACCGACAACCCGGCGACGGAGGTCAAGGAGACCGTTCCGTTCGTGGTCGAGTTCCGGGAGGACGTCTCGGGGACCACCGACTACGTGAACATCGGCGTGGTCGCCGACTCACACGGGACCCACGTCGCCGGCATCGCGGCGGCCTCCAAGATGTTCGGTGGGAGCATGAACGGTCAGGCGCCCGGCGCCAAGCTCGTCTCCGCTCGGGCCTGCCTCTTCACCGGCGGTTGCACCAGCCAGGCGCTGATCGACGGCATGATCGACCTGGTCGCCAACCGTGGGGTCAACGTCGTCAACATGTCCATCGGCGGCCTGCCCGGCCTGAACGACGGCAACAACGCCCGCGCCGAGCTCTACAACCGGTTGATCGACACCTATCAGGTCCAGATCTTCATCTCGGCCGGCAACAGCGGCCCCGGCGTCAACACCATCGGCGATCCGGCCGTGGCCACCCAGGTCGTTGCCGTCGCCTCGTCGATCACCAAGCCCACCTGGCAGGCCAACTACGGCTCGACGGTCTCCTCCCTGGTCAACCTGCACACGTTCTCCAGCCGTGGCCCCGCCGAGGACGGTGCGTTCAAGCCGAACGTCGCCGCACCCGGGTCGGCGATCTCGACCGTGCCGCAATGGACGAAACAGGCTGATGTGGTGGAGGCCGGCTACGCGCTGCCGATCGGGTACGCCCACAACAACGGGACGTCCATGGCGGCCCCGCAGGCGACCGGCAGCGCGGCACTGCTCTTGTCCGCGGCCAAGGCGCGCACGATCACCGTCAGCGCCCGGGCCCTGCGTGACGCGCTCTACACCACCGCCGTCCCGATGCCGGGAGTCTCGACGGCCGGGCAGGGTCGGGGGCTGGTCAGCACCCCGTTGTCCTGGCTCGTCCTGGCCCAGGCCAAGGCCGGGGCCGGGGGCGTACGGTCGGCTCCGGTCGGGTTCGACTACACCGTCACCGCTCCGGTGTGTACGGAGCTGTCCGGCTTCCTCCGGACCCCGAATTCCGGGCCCGGGGTCTACAACCGGTGCCGACCCACGGCGGGCGGTCAGGTGCTGAACGCGGCCAAGACGTACGCCGTCTCGGTGCTGCGGACCAGCGGCCTGAACGCGCCCGTCAAGCACAACCTGCGCCTGATCGGGGACGACACCAACACGTTCTCCATCCCCAAGACACTGACTCTCGGTCTGAACGCGGCGACGCCCCTGAACGTCGTCGCCACCACCAAGAAGCAGGGGCTGTCCGCCGCCATCCTCGAGGTCGACGACCCGGCCACACCGGTGGTCGACCTGAGAATCCCGCTGACCGTGATCCAGGCCGCCACCCCGGTGAACAGCGCCGTCAGCCTGAGTGGTTCGGTCCAGCGCAACCTGTCGACGTCGGTGTTCGTCACGGTCCCGACCGGCACCAAGGCCCTCCAGGTCGACCTCAGCGGGCTGGCCGCCCAGAGCCAGACCCGGTTCACCGTCATCGACTCCTACGGGCTGCCGCGCGACCCAGCCGGCACGCTCGTCTGCTACGCCAGCTTCAGCGACCCGGCCGGCTGCAACCCGGCCACCCGTACCTACGTGAACCCCCTCCCGGGCATCTGGGAGATCCAGGTCGAGGCCCGGCGGACCTCCCCGTTGTTGGACAACCCGTTCGCGGTGACGGCTGGCCTGCAAAGCGTCACGGTCACCCCGGCCACCCAGACACTGAACCAGGTGACGGCAGCTGTGCCGACTCCCCTGACCTGGACCGTCACCAACAGCGGCGCTCCGGTGACGGTGGCGCCGCGGGGGAGCGCGTTGGCCAGCACCAAGACCCAACGCCCGACCATCAGCAACGGTGCCGATCAGCAGTACGTGGTCGTCGTCCCGCCGGGAGCCGCGAGCCTACGGGCGACCATCGGCAACGCGGCCGACCTTGCGGCCGACCTCGATCTCTACGTCTACCGGTGTGCGCCGTCGTGCGTCGTCGTCGGGCAGTCAGCGGGCGGCAGCAGCGAGGAGTCGGTGACCGTGGCCAACCCGACGGCGGCGACCTACATCGTGTTGGTGAGCGGCTACGGTGTGCCGTCCGGATCGACGGCCTACGACTACCTCGACCTCTACGTGCAGCCGGCGCTCGGCCAGCTCAGCGTCGACACGACTCCCCGATCACTTGCGTCGGGGGCGAGCATGACGGTCACCGGTCAGGTGGTGGCCGACGTCGGGCCGACGACCGGGCGCGAGCTCCAGGGCACGATGGACGTCGTGAATTCGTCGGGCGGCGTGCTCGGAACGGGCACCGTCTCGATCATCGACGTACAGCCGTGACCTTCGGCTGATCAGGTGGGGTCTGCGTGGGCGCACCCTTCGACCTGCCGCAGCACCCGGAGGGCATTCCCGCCGAGGATGCCGGCCACCTCTGTGTCGTCGAACCCGGTCTCGAGGAGAGCACGGGTGATGCGCGGGAGGTCCGGCTCGCCGCCGAAGCCTGCCATCACCCCCGGTACGCCGTTCATGTCGGACCCGATGGCGAGGTGGTCGGGTCCGATGGTGGTGGCGACGTGGCGTGCGTGGGTCATCAGCGCAGCCAGATCGCGTACGCCGGTACGGCCGTGCCGGTAGGGCCAGAGCCCGACCAGGCCACCGGTGGCGGCAATGGCCTGCAGCTCGTCGTCGGTCAGGTACCGCGGGAAGTCCTGCAGGGCTCGCGCACCGCTGTGCGAGGACACGACGGGAGCGGTCGCCGCCTCGACCACGCCGAGCAGGGTCGCCCGATCGCAGTGAGCCACGTCGACCAAAACGCCGAGCCGGTTCATCCGTTCGACGACCCGGACGCCGAACGGGCTCAGCCCCGGGTCGGCGCGGCGCCGGACGGGCAGCGGTCCGGCGTAGCGCTGCCAGGGGAGGCAGGTCGTGCCCAGGGTGTTGTCTCCGAGGTGGACCAGGACGACCATCCGTACCCCGCGCTCGTGCCAGGCGTCCACATGGTCGACGTCGTCAGCGAGCGCGTCGGCACCTTCGACCCCGAGCAGCACCGCGGGTACGTCGCGGGCGCGAGCCTGTTTCAGACCGTCCACCGAGTCGACGAGGACAGCACCGGCCTCGGCGGCTTGACGCTCCACCTGGGCGAGCTGCGCCTCGACCGCCTCCCACGGGCTGCGGCCGACGTACCAGCGAGTGACGATCGGGTCACCGACCGCCTTCGCGACGACGGCGTCGACCCCACCTGGGCGGAGAGCGTCGAACCCGACCTCGGCCGGCGCGCGTGGGGTCAGGCTCCGCCACAGGGTGCGGAACGGCTGGGGCACGAAACCCGGGCCGTGGGTGTGCAGGTCCAGCACGTACGACTGGTGGTGCAGCCGTGCGCCGTCCATCAGATGGACCTAGGCGTCGAAGACGACGGTGCGTTCGCTGACCGTGGCCAGCGCAAGGTCCGCGCCTTCGGGTTGTTCGGCGCGTTCGGCCTGGTGCAGCAGACGCCAGATCGCCGTGCCGAGGAGGTCGAGCTCGGTCGAGGCGTAGCGCTCGCCACCGAGGCTGCGGGTCCGCTCGGTCTGACGGGCCAGCGCGTCGGCGTCCTGACCAAGGATCCGCTTGCCCTGCTGGTGGACGACCGCCCGTACGAGGGGGGCGGGCAGCCGGCTGGAGAAGCGGACCACGAACCAGGCGCGGGTCCGGAACGGTGACAGCGGGAGCTGGACGAGGGTGTTGACGATCCGGAACCAGCCCTGGACGGCGTACTCGATCTGGGCGATCGACGGCAGCAGGAACCGGTCCCAGTGGTCGAAGGTGCGGGCGGACTTCTCGGGCAGCCGGAGCGGGCCCATCCCGACCGGCTCACCGAGGTACTGCACCTCGACGCCGTCGGTGATCGGACGGCGGATCGCGGTGATCGTGTTGCGGGGAGCGTTGCCGCGGAAGAGCCCTCGATGCAGGAAGGCGGTGTGGGGGACGTCGAGCGCGTTCTCCAGGGAGGCCCGCAGCGTCGAGTCCAGGTCGCAGCGGAAGACGGTTTCGCCGGCGCCGGGACCATCGACGACCGGCAGCGCGTACGGCGGCCGGGTGGGTTCGGCGTCGGGCTCGCCCCACGCCCAGACGAAACCGTCCTGCTCCACCGTCGCGTACGCGGGGACGTGCCAGGTCGACTGCGTCCGGATCTCGCGCAGGCCGGGTACGCGCAGGCAGTGTCCGCCGGCGTCGTAGGACCAGCCGTGGTAGCCGCACTGGAGCAGGCCCTCATCGGTGACTCGTCCGAGCGACAGCGGGTAGTTGCGGTGCCCGCACCGGTCGAGGACCACGGCCGGGACGCCGTCCGCGCCGCGGAAGACCACGAGCGGGGTGTCCATCAAGGTGACCGCCAGCGGCTTGCGTCCGAGCTCGGACGAGCGCGCCATCGGATACCACCAATGCCTGGGAAAGGCGACAGAGTGCGACCCGACGTCCATGCGTCCATGATGCCGGGTGCGGCGAAACCGCCCGCGCTACTGCCGGTCGAGGAAGCGCAACACCTCGGTCTGATCGACGCCCGGGAAGGCGCCGGCCGGCAGGGTGGCCAGCAACGCGGAGGGGACTCGAGCGCTGGGCCAGCTCGCCTTGGACCACTTCGCTGCGAGGTCACGCGGCGGGAGCTGGCAACAGCTGGGGTCGGGGCAACGTGACTTCGAGCGGTGGGTGGTCTCCCGACCGCGGAACCACTTGACGTGCTCGTACGGCGTTCCGACCGACACCGAGTGCGCGCCGCGGTCGCCCAGTTCGGCGACGGCGGTGCACCAGAACGTCCCGGTGGGGGTGTCGGTGTACTGCTGGTACGGCTGGGTCCAGTCCGCGGTGCGGAAGACCTCCCGCGCCGTCCAGTACCGGCACACCTGTCGGCCCTCGACGGCTCCGGTGTTGTCGGTGGGAAAGTGGACGCCGTCGTTCGCGTACGCCTTGTGGATGACCCCGTCGGAGTTGATCTTCATGAAGTGCACCGGGATGTCCAGGCGGATGGTGGCCAGGTTCGTGAAGCGGTGGGCCGCCATCTCGTAGGAGACCAGGTACCGGTCGCGCAGGTCTTCGATGGCGATGTCCTTCGCCTGCTTGGCGGCACCCAGGAAGCCGACCGCCCAGCGTTGCGGCACCAGGACGGCGGCGGCAAAGTAGTTGACCTCGACCCGCTGGGCCAGGAACTCCGCGTAGTCGGCCGGCGGCTGGTGCTCGAGCACGATGTGGCCCAGCGCGGCCAGAGCCAGGGTTCGTTGGGCTCCCTCGTCGCCCGTCGGCAGGTAGATGCGCCCGTGGGCCAGGTCGGTCACCGATCGGGTGGTGGCGGGCAGGTCGGGCACCGGGTGCAGGCTGAAGCCGACGTGGGAGGCGATCGCGAGCACGCGGTGCTTGGTGAGAGGCCCGCCGTCGTGACCGATGTGGCCCAAGAGCTCGTCGGCCAGTTCTTCGATACCCGGGAAGTAGTTGTCGGACGCCCGCATTCTGGCTCGGAGGTCGGCGTTGGCGCGGCGGGCGTACTCCGGGGTGGCGTCGCGTTCGGCGGCGACCTCCGCCGTTCGTTCGTGCAACGCCACCAACGACTCGAGGGCGTCCAGGGGTAGTCGCGGCCCGGTGCGTACGGCTGGCACGCCCAGATCGCCGAAGGTCGCTGAACGCTGCGCTCGCTCCAGCCGCATCTCCAGGTCGGCCCGGCGGCTCGGCGCCAGCCCCGACAGCAGGTCGGCGACGTCGCACTGGAGCACCGACGCCAACGCCATCACCGTGGAGACCTTGGCCTCCCGCTTCCCGGTCTCGATCAGCGACACGGCTGAGGCCGAGAGTCCGACCCGGTCGGCGACAGTGTCCAGGGTCAGTCGGAGCGCCTTACGGCGATGTCGGATCCGTTTCCCGATCAGGAGGGGGTCGGGCCCTGCCGCGTCCCGGCCTGATTCCTGCCGGGGCCGGACCAGGCGAACCGAGTTCCCGTCAAGATCTATCTTTCTTGACTCGGAGCTGCGTGGGGATGACGTCATAGAGCCATACCAACCTATGAACTGGTTCTACGCAATCCGCAATGGGCGTCAAGTTCTGCAGAACTTGACAGCCTAAACCCATCCCGTCGCCTGCCCCCAGGCAGCAGAGTCATGGCAACACCGACAAAGGAGCCGAGCATGACCACCATCACCCGCCCCCACGAGACGACTGACCTGACGCCCGAACACGAGCTGCAGCGGGACTGGGCCACCAACCCGCGGTGGGCCGGGATCAGCCGCAGCTACACCGCCGAAGACGTGGTGCGGCTCCGCGGGTCGGTCGTCGAGGCGCAGACGCTGGCGCAGCTCGGCGCCGACCGTCTGTGGGGGCTGCTGCAGGAGCGGACGTACGTCCGAGCTCTAGGGGCGCTGACCGGAAACCAGGCGGTGCAGCAGGTCAAGGCTGGGCTGGAGGCGATCTACCTGTCGGGTTGGCAGGTGGCGGCCGACGCCAACCTCTCCGGCCACACCTACCCCGATCAGAGTCTCTATCCGGCCAACTCGGTGCCGACCGTGGTGCGCCGGCTCAACAACGCGATGATCCGAGCCGACCAGATCGCGTGGGCTGCGGGGGACCGCGATCGCCCCGGGTCGCGGATCGTGCCCATCGTGGCCGATGCCGAGGCCGGCTTCGGTGGGCCGCTGAACGCGTTCGAGTTGATGAAGCAGATGGTCGTCGCCGGTGCCGCCGGTGTGCACTGGGAGGACCAGCTGGCCTCGGAGAAGAAGTGCGGCCACCTCGGTGGCAAGGTGCTGATCCCGACCCGACAGCACGTCCGGACGCTCAACAGCGCCCGGCTGGCCGCCGACGTGATGGGCGTCCCGACCGTGATCATCGCCCGCACCGACGCGCTCGGTGCGAGTCTGATCACCTCCGACGTCGACCCGGTCGACGCGCCCTTCTGCACCGGTGAGCGGACCGGTGAGGGCTTCTACCGGGTGCAGAACGGGCTCGGGCCGGTCCTGGCCAGGGCGAAGGCGTACGCCCCGTACGCCGATCTGATCTGGGTCGAGACCGGCACGCCGGACCTCGGCCTGGCGCGGGAGTTCGCGTCCGAGCTGCACCGGGAGTTCCCGGGCAAGATGCTGGCGTACAACTGCTCGCCATCGTTCAACTGGAAGTCGGCCCTCGACGACCGGCAGATCGCTGAGTTCCAGGACCAGCTCGGTTCGCTGGGCTACCGGTTCCAGTTCATCACCCTGGCCGGGTTCCACGCGCTCAACCACTCGATGTTCTCCCTGGCCAAGGGTTACGCCCGCGACGGGATGACCTCCTACGTCGCGCTGCAGCAGGCCGAGTTCGCCGACGAGGCGAACGGCTACACCGCCACCCGGCACCAGGCCGAGGTGGGCACCGGGTACTTCGACCAGGTCGCCACCGCCCTCAACCCGACCAGCGCGACCACCGCGCTCGCCGGTTCCACCGAAGCCCAGCAGTTCCACTGACCGCTCTGCCATCGAACCAGCGAACCACCGAACCACCCAACCACCGAACCCAGCAGTTTCACTGAGACCGGGAGCCCATGATCATGACCATCCTCGACGAACGACCACAGACCACCACCCCTCCTGCACGGCCCAGCGCCTTGCTCGAGGTGAACGGCATCTCCCATCCTGGGTTCGCCGACATCCTGACCCCCGGCGCACTCGAGTTCGTCGCCCGGCTCCAGCGCCGTTTCGGTGCCGAGCGCCGCGAGCTGCTGGCCCGGCGGAGTGCGACGGTGCGACCCATCGCACCCCGGTTCGGGGCGGACACCGCCGCCATCCGGGCCGACCAGAGCTGGCGGGTGGCCCCGCCGGCGCCCGGACTGGAGGATCGGCGGTGCGAGATCACCGGACCGCCCACCCGCGCGACGACGGTCGAGGCACTGAACTCGGGCGCCCGGGTGTGGATGGCGGACTTCGAGGATCTGACCTCGCCGACCTGGTTCAACATGATCGACGGCCAGCGCAATCTGTTCGACGCGATCCGGCGGCAGATCGACCACACCGACGAGACCGGTCATCGACACGAACTGGGCGCACAGACCGCGACCATCATGGTCCGGCCGCGAGGCTGGCACCTGCCGGAGCATCACCTGCGCCTGCACGGCGAACCCGTCTCCGGAGCCCTGGTCGACTTCGGCCTGTACTTCTTCCACAACGCGACAAGGCTCATCGAGAACGGCCAGGGCCCGTACTTCTACCTGGCGAAGCTGGAGTCGCGCCTCGAGGCGCGGCTGTGGCGTGACGTGTTCGCGTGGTCGGAGGCCCAGCTCGGCCTGGAGCCGGGAACGATCCGGGCGACCTGCCTGATCGAGACCTTCCCGGCGGCGTTTCAGATGACCGAGATCTTGTACGAGCTCCGCGACTACTCCGCCGGGTTGACCGCCGGACGCTGGGACTATCTCTTCTCGGTGCTGAAGAACCATGCGCACGACAGGACGCGGCTGCTGCCCGACCGGGACCAACTCACGATGACCGTCCCGTTCATGCGGGCCTACACCGCGCTGTTGACCAAGACCTGCCACGAGCGCGGCGCCCAGGCGATCGACGGGATGGCCGACAAGACGACCGAGGTCGAGGACGGTTTCGACGGTTCCTGGGTCACCAGCCCGGGGCTGGTGCCTGCTTGCATCGAGGTGTTCGATCGTCGATCGGGCGATCGGCCCCATCAGATCGGCCGTCGGCGTGACGACGTGCTGGTCGGCGCGGCGGAGCTGGACGCCACGGCGCGGGTGCCCGGAGACGTGACCCTGCATGGTCTGCGGACCAACATCCGGGTCAGCCTGGCGTACCTCCGGGCCTGGATCGAGGGGCGCGGTGCGGTCGAGGTCGACCACCTGATGGAGGACACCGCCACGGTCGAGATCTCTCGGATGCAGATCTGGCAGTGGATCCGGCACGGCGCGCGGACGACGGAGGGCGTCGTCATCACCCGCGATCTCGTGGCCGCCATGGTGATCAACGAGACGCTCCGAGCCCATGCCGACGGGTCCGGCGCGGACCATCACGCGGTCGAAGCCGCGCGGGACATCCTCGAACATGGCTGTCTGCAGAAGCACTTCCCGTCGTTCCTGATCGAGTACGCCTACGTGCGCTACCTGACCAGCTAGGCGGCCGAGCGGGCGAACCGCGCAGTCCGCGCAGTAATCACCGGCGGGGTCGCCGTCACCGACCGGTGAGGAACGCGATGGCTTCGGTGAGCGAGAGGTCGGTCAGCACCGGGTCGTGGCGGGGGCCGATATCGCGCATGAACGCGTGCTCGCCGCCGCTGTAGAGGTGCAACTCCACGTGCTGGAGCCCAGCCTCGTACAGCCTCGTGATGATCTGCAGCCTGGCGTCGGCCGGAACGTGGGGGTCCTCAGTTCCGAAGATGATCATCAACCGACCGCCGATGTCGGCTGCTCGCTTCAGGGAATCGGCCTGGTCTGACCCGAGCGATCCGTTGTGCAGGCCTGTCGGATAGAAGCAGACGGTGGACGTGACCCGCGGGTCGAACGCGGCCCGGAACGCGAGGTGCCCGCCCAGACAGAAGCCGACGACGTCAATCTGGTCGATATCGTCTCGCTGCTGGAGGTGATCAAGAAGGGCAGCGCAATCGGAGTCGAACTGTGCCGTAGTCGTACGGGCTGCGGCCCCTAACCCAGCTTGCTTCCCGGCGTCGTCGAACTCGAGCGCCATGCCCGGCAGGTCCCGCGGGTAGATCTCCGGTAGACACACCAGCAACCCGGCTGAGGCCAGCCGTCTCGCGGTCCGCAACGTCGACTCGGTGAGCTGGAAGATGTCGGTGTAGTAGAGGACGCCCTGGGTGGGCCGACGACCCACCGGCTCGATGATGATCGCCTCGATCTCGCCGTCGGCGGCCGGCACCCTGACCCTGAGCTCGCGCAGTTTCACCTGCACACCCTAAATCGGGGCCTGCTGGGCTGGGGAGCCGGTGATCAGGTGGGCGTCTTACTTGGTGTCGGTGTACTCCCCGACGACGTCAGCCGCTACGTCGCGAAGCTTGAGGTGCTGATCTTGTGACCGTTTCACCAAGACGGTGAGCGCCTCATCGGCTGAGCACTGGGTCTGGGCCATGATGATCCCTTTCGCCTGTTCGATGACAGCCCGCGACTGCATGGCCAGATGCAGGTGGCGAGCCTCGTCGACCGCCGATCGGAAGTGCGCTGCGTTGTCGAGGGTCACTGCGGCGTAGTCGGCGAACAGCTGTGCTGACTGGATTCCGGTCGGGGTCAGCGCCCCGGGTGTGGTCGCGTACAGGTTGATGGCTCCAGCGGAGCGTTCGGTGGAGATCGGCATGCCGATGGAGACGGTGTGAGTGATGCCGGCTCGGACGCAGTCCCTCGTGAATTCCGGGTAGGACGGGTTGGCACGGGTGTGATCCATCGTGATGGTTCGTTCGGAGATCGCCGCATCGGTGCAGGGTCCGCGGCCGGTGGCGTACTGACGCTCGTCGAGATGTACGGCGAGTGGGCTGGTGAACGCCACGGTTCGCGGCTTGTTTCGCACGACGAACGTGATGGACACGTCAGCGACGTCAGTGACCGTCTGCTTGCACAACTCGGCCACCCGGTGCAGAACCTCCAGGAGCGTCAGCTCACGAAAGGGGATCTTGCTCAACTCGGCGATGGGTCCAGTGGCCAGGCTGTTTGCGGCGTGGACGGCCAGGCATTCGTCGTACAAAGCGAACCTCGCAAGGGGCAATGCGGAGCCGGAGCGAACGGCCCGCAGAGATGGTGCAGCCGCACGTAGAACGGAACGCCAGGTGAGCTTTGGCTCAACCCAAACGCAGAACCCAACAGGCCCGACGTGTCAAACCTCAGGTTCGACCCCAGCGCATCGTCAACGTATCGGTCCGTTCAACAATCGGCAAGGCAGAGATTTTGGCTCGACCGCGTAGTTTTCGCCGGCCGCGGTGAAGGTCAAACTACGGACGCAGGATCAAAACCGTGAACGTCGAAGATGTCGCCGAGACGAGGGGGTGCTGCCCATCACACCGATGGGTCGGCGGTGCGCAGGGCGTCCCGGATCGCCAGCACTCCAGTCACCGCCTCGACGTAGGACGTGCTCAGGGGCGAAAGACCGATGCGGATGCCGTCCGGGTGGCGGAAGTCGGGAATGACGCCCTGGGCCCACAGTTGTTCGGTGATCTGACCGAACCGCCCGTGACCCAACGACACGTGGCCACCGCGCCGGTCGGCGTCGCGAGGACTGAGCAGACGGACGCCCAGGTCAGCCAGGAGCTCGTCGTAGGCCTCCACGACCAGGTCGGTGAGGGCCCGCGACTTGGCCCGGATCCGCGGCACGGACGCAGCCTGGATCTCGTCCAGCATGCTGCTCAGCGGCTGCATGCCGAGCACGGGTGGTGTCCCGCTGATGAACTGACGAATACCCGGGGACGGGGTGTACTCGTGCGCCATGGCGAAGACGTTCCCTGCTCCCATCCAGCCCCAGATCGGCTGCCGGAGGACGCCGTGGTGTTCTGACCGCACGTACGCGAAGCCCGGTGAGCCGGGACCTCCGTTCAGGTACTTGTAGGTGCAGCCGACCGCAAGGTCGACGCCCCACTCGTCCAGCCGCAGAGGAACGACTCCGGCGGAGTGGCTCAGGTCCCACAGCATCAGCGCGCCCGTGTCCTTCACGACCGCGGTGATCGCCTCCATGTGGGCGACAGCACCCGAGCGGTAGTCGACGTGGCTCAGCACCACAAGGGCTGTGCGGGCGGACACGACCTCGGCGATGTCGTCCGTCGTCACCCCGTGCACCGGATCGGCCGCGATCCAACGGACCTCCAGTCCTGATTCGGCGGCCACGCTCTGGAGGATGAACCGGTCGGTGGGGAAGTTGCCCTCCTCGATCACGACCTCGCGGCGGTTCGGTCGCGCGGCGACGGCAGCCCGGATGAGCTTGTACAGCAGGACACTCGTCGAGTCAGCGACCACGGTCTGGTCCTTCGCCGCGCCGAGGACGACGCGCCCCAGGCGGTCGCCGAGCTCGATGGGCAGCTGCATCCAGCGCTCGTCCCACGATCGGATCAGGCGCGTTCCCCATTCGCCCCGGACGAAAGCTTCCAGCCGCTCCGGCGTGTCCCGCAGCGGCCGCCCCAAGGAGTTGCCGTCGAGGTAGGCGATGACGCCTGGCGCATCTTGGAACCGGTCCCGGTAAAGACGCAGATCATCGGCCTGGTCGAGTTCCTCAGCGCGGGCGAGCAGCGCTACGTCTGTGGTCATGGCCTAGAGCCCGATCTCGGAGCGGACGGCGTACAGCTCGGGGAAGAAGCTGAGGTCGAGGGCGGCTCTGAGGAAGGCGACACCACTGGAACCTCCGGTCCCGGCCTTGTTGCCGATGATGCGCTCCACGGTTTTGAGGTGGCGAAATCTCCAGAGTTGGAAGTTCTCCTCGACGTCGACGAGCTCCTCGCAGGTCTCGTACGCCGCCCAGGCGCGTTGTGGCTCGTCGTAGATACGTCGGAACACGGGAAGCAGCCGTTCGTCGTAGGTGTGGGCGACGGTCACGTCCCGGTTGAGCACCTCACCGGGCACGTCGTGCCCGTGTCGACTGAGGTACCGGAGGAACTCATCGTAGATGCTCGGTTCCCCGAGCAGCCGGGTCAGGAGGGAGGTGGCATGCTCGTCGTGCTCGAAGAATTTGAGCATTCGACTGTTCTTGTTGCCGAGCATGAATTCCACCGCGCGGTACTGGTAGGACTGGAATCCGGACGACGTGCTCAAGAAGCTGCGGAACTCGGCGTACTCCGAGGGCGTCAGGGTGGCCAGCACGGACCATTGTTCGGTCAGCGAGCGCTGGATGTGTTTGACCCGCGCCAGGCCCTTGAGAGCAGGCCTTACGTCGTCTGCCGCCAGGAACTCTCGGACACTGCCCAACTCGTGCAGCACCAGCTTCAGCCACAGCTCCGACGTCTGGTGCTGGATGATGAAGAGCAGCTCGTCGTGGTGCTCCGGACGACTGACCGGCTTCTGGGCGGTGAGCACGTCATCCAGGTGGAGGTA
>DATDBS010000031.1:0-22813 GCA_036524735.1 Propionibacteriaceae bacterium | reverse complement strand
ACCTCGTTGAGTCCGGCCTGACGGGTGAGCAACCGGAACCTGGCAACCTCGATCAGGTTGAGCACCTCGGGCGGAGGCGTGCCGTAGCGGTCGTGAAGTTCGGCCTCGACCGCCTTGACGTCGGCCTCGGCACGAACCTCGGCCAGCCGCTTGTACATCTCCAGGCGCAACCGCTCTGACTCGACGTAGTCGGTAGGCAGGTGCGCGTCGATCGGCAGCTCGATCCGAACTTCCGGCTCGGGCTCGGTCGCGTCGCCGCGGAACTCGGCCACGGCCTCGCCGACCAGTCGGATGTAGAGGTCGAAGCCGACGTCGGCGATGTGTCCGGACTGCTCGCCGCCGAGCATGTTGCCGGCCCCGCGGATCTCGAGGTCCTTCATGGCCACGGCCATCCCGGCGCCGAGGTCGGTGTGGGCCGCGATCGTGGCCAGCCGGTCGTGCGCGGTCTCGGTCAACGGCTTCTCCGGCGGGTACATGAAGTAGGCGTAGCCGCGCTCCCGGCCGCGTCCGACGCGGCCCCTCAGCTGGTGGAGCTGCGACAGACCGAGCAGGTCGGAGCGGTCGATCAGCAGCGTGTTGGCGGTGGAGATGTCCAACCCGGCCTCGACGATCGTGGTGCAGACGAGCACATCGGCCCGCCGCTCCCAGAAGTCCACCATCACCTGCTCGAGGCGCTGCTCCCCCATCTGACCGTGGGCGGTGACCACCCGGGCCTCGGGGACCAGCTCGGAGATCCGCCGTGCGGTCTTGTCGATGCTCTGTACGCGGTTGTGCACGAAGAACACCTGGCCCTCGCGCAACAGCTCGCGCCGGATGGCGGCGGTGACCTGGGCCTCGTCGTACGGGCCGGCGAAGGTCAGCACCGGGTGCCGCTCCTCCGGCGGGGTGACGATCGTGCTCATCTCCCGGATGCCGGTGATGGCCATCTCCAGGGTGCGCGGAATCGGGGTGGCCGACATGGCGAGCACGTCGACGTCCATCCGCAGCCGCTTCAGCTGCTCCTTGTGCTCGACCCCGAAGCGCTGCTCCTCGTCGATGATGACCAGGCCGAGGTCCTTGAACTTGACCTCGCCGCCGAGCAGCCGGTGGGTGCCGACGACGACGTCGACCTTGCCCTCGGCGACCCCTTCCATGGTGGCCTTGGTCTCCGCGTCGGTCTGGAACCGGCTGAGCGGGGCAACGTTGATCGGGAACCCGGCGTAGCGGTCGGAGAACGTGGCGTGGTGCTGCTGGACCAACAGCGTGGTCGGCACCAGGACGGCGACCTGCTTGCCATCCTGCACAGCCTTGAACGCCGCCCGGACCGCGATCTCGGTCTTGCCGTAGCCGACGTCACCGCAGATCAGCCGGTCCATCGGGATGACCTGCTCCATGTCGTGCTTGACCTCGTCGATCGCCGCCAGCTGGTCGGGGGTCTCGACGAAGTTGAACGCGTCCTCGAGCTCGCGCTGCCAGGTCGTGTCGGGTGAGAAGGCGTGGCCGCGCGAGGCCTGGCGGGCGGCGTACAGCTTGATCAGCTCGGAGGCGATCTCACGTACGGCCTTGCGGGCCCGGCCCTTGCGCTTGTTCCAGTCGGCCCCGCCCATCTTGTCCAGGGTCGGGTTCTCACCGCCGATGTAGCGGGTGACCTGGTCGAGCTGGTCCATCGGGACGTAGAGGCGGTCGCCGGGTTGGCCGCGCTTGGAGGGGGCGTACTCGATCAGCAGGTATTCGCGCGTCGAGCCGGCCACGGTGCGCTGGACCATCTCGACGTAGCGACCGACCCCGTGCTGGCCGTGCACGACCGCGTCGCCCGGGCTGAGCTCGAGTGGGTCGATCTGGTTCTTGCGCCGGGCCGGCATCTTGCGGTTGGACTTGTCGGCCGCCCGCTGGCCGGACAGGTCGCCAGCCGTGAAGACCGCCAGCTTGACCGCTTCGGCGACGAAGCCGTGGGCCAACTCACCGGTGACCACCGTCGCCATGCCCTCGAGCGGCTGCTCGTCCAGGTGGTCGACGAAACGGACCGGCAGCTCACGCTCGGTCAGCACCTCGGCCATCCGCTTGCTCGTACCGTGGCCCTCAGCCATCAGCACGACCCGCCAGCCGTCGTGGACCCGCTTGGCGATGTCGTCGAACGCACCTTCGGTGTCACCGCGGTACGACTCCGCGGTGTGGCCGGCGACGCTCCGCGACAGCACACCCACGCCGCTCACCCGGGTGCTGAAGTCGACGATCTCGCCGTCCTCGGTGCGGGTCAGCTCGGCCGCCGAGCCCCCAACGACCCCTGAGCCTGTCGAAGGGCCTGAGCTGAACGGGGAGAGGGTCCACCAGGCGAGGCCGCGGGCGAGCGCGACCGTACGCACGTCGGCGAGCGGCCGGTACGACGATGCGCCCAGGTCGATCGGGGCCTGGCCACCGCCGGCCGCGGCTGCCCAGGAGGCCTGAAGGAACTCCTCGCTGGTCTTGACCAGGTCGATGGAGCGACCTCGGACGAGCTCCGGGTCGCAGACCAGCACGTGGGTGTCAACGGGCAGCAGCTCGACCAGCAGCTCCATCCCGTCGACGAGGGCCGGTGACAGGGCCTCCATCCCGTCGACCGCGTGGCCCTGGGCGATCTTGTCGAGCATCTCGATCAGCTCGGGATGCGCTTGCGACAACTCGAAGGCCTTGCTCCGGACGGCGTCGGTGAGCAGCAGCTCGCGGCACGGGGACGCCACGATGTCGTCGATGACCACGTCGCTGGAACGCTGGTCCGCGACGGTGAAGTAGCGGATCTCCTCGACGGTGTCGCCGAAGAAGTCCACGCGTACGGGATGCTCCTCGGTCGGCGGGAACACGTCCACGATGCCGCCGCGGACCGCGAACTCACCTCGGCGCTCGACCAGGTCGACCCGCACGTACGCCGCGCCGACCAACGCCGCCGCCAAGTCGCTGAGGTCGAAATCCTCGCCGACCGTCAGGCGTACGGGAAGGAGGTCGCCCAGACCCTTGACCTGCGGCTGCAGCACGCTGCGGACGGGAGCAACGATGATCTTGGGCATCGGCTCGGTGGAGTTGCCGGCCAGCCGTCGCAGCACAGCGAGCCGACGCCCGACCGTGTCGGACCGGGGGCTCAACCGCTCGTGCGGCAGCGTCTCCCAGGCCGGGTAGTAGGCGACGTCGTCCTGACCGACGATGGACTGCAGGGCGGAGGTGACGTCCTCGGCCTCACGGTAGGTCGAGGTGACCAGGAGCACCGGGCGGTCGGCCCCACCCTCCTCGAGGGTGGCCGCCAGTGCCGCCGCGATGAGCGGACGCATGGGCGGCGGGGAGGTCAGGTCGAGGGCGCTGCGGGTGCGCGAACGTGCGTCACCGATGGATTCGGCGACGATGGGGTCGGAGGCGAACAGGCGTACGAGTCCCGAAAGGGTCACACGCGCAAACCTACAACCCCCCACCGACAACCAGAATCCTCGACCGGTGGCCGATGACTTCGCGGCATCGCCGCAGTCGATTAAGGCACCACACGTCAAAACCAGTGCTGCCCAGGAGGATCACCGTGACCAACGCCGTCGCCACCGGCCCCACCACCACCCGCCGTTCGACGACCCGCGCGGGCTGGATCGTCACGGGCCTGATCTCCGCCTTCATGCTGTCCGACAGTGTCGGCAAGCTGCTCGTCATCGAGCCCGTACGCGAGGCCATGGATGTGCTCGGCTACCCGGTCTACCAGTCACGCCTGATCGGCGCCGTGCTGCTGGTCTGCCTGGCGCTCTATCTGATCCCGCGGACGGCGGTGCTGGGAGCTCTGCTCACCGCCTGCTACTGCGGAGGCGCGGAAGCAGCTCAGATCCGGATCGAGTCGCCCATCTTCTCGCTGATCTTCCCGATCGCCTGCGGCGTCCTGATCTGGCTCGGCCTGTGGCTGCGCGATGAGCGGGTCCGGGCGCTGCTGCCGCTGCGCCGGGGATGACGAAGGGCCCTCAGGAGTTGAAGGTGCTCTGGGTGCGTTCGAGGCCGTCGGTGATCAGCGACTCGACGGCGTCCGCGGCTCTGGTCACCTCGACGGCGACGTTCTCCCGCTCACTTGCGGGGAAGTTGCTCAGCAGGAAGTCGGCCGGGTCCTGACGGCCGGGAGGGCGGCCGACGCCGACGCGTACCCGGTAGTACTCCCCTGTGCTTAAGGACTTGCGGATCGACTTGAGTCCGTTGTGTCCGTTGTCGCCGCCGCCGAACTTGACCCGGAGCTGGCCCGGACCGATGTCGAGCTCGTCGTGAATGACGATCATCTGGGCTGGCTCGAGCTTGTGGTAGCCGAGCAGCCCGGCGACCGGTCCACCCGTCTCGTTCATGTAGGTGCGGGACTTGACCAGCGCGACCTTGGGGACGTCAAGGCCGGGGGGCCCCAGTCGGCCCTCTGCGGTCTCGGCGCGATAGCCCTTGGCCACCGAGAACCGGAGGCCGAACCGGCGGGCGATCTCGTCGACGACCAGGTAGCCGACGTTGTGCCGGTGAGACGCGTAGGTCGGGCCCGGATTACCGAGCCCGACCACCAGCCATGGCTGCATAGCAGCAGGTGTGGTTACGCGTTGTCTTCGTCGGACGAGGAGTCGGACTCTTCGGCCGCAGCGGCCGCTTCCTCGTTGATGGTCGGCTCGATGCCGGCCTCCGCCTCGGCCTCGGCGAGCTCGGCCTCGATGGCCTCGGCGCTCGGCGCACCGGTGACCTGGAGGATGAGGGCCTCGGGGTCCATGTCGATGGTCGAACCCTCGGGCAGCTTGAGGTCGCCGGCCAGGATCTGCGTGCCTGCGTTCAGGCCCTCGATCGAGATGACGATCTGCTGCGGGATGTGGGTCGCCTCGGCCTCGATCGACACGGTGTTGTGGTCGACCACGACGAGGGTGTCGGGAGCGGCTTCGCCCTCGAGCAGCACGGGGACCTCGACGGTGACCTTCTCGCCGCTACGGACGAGCACCAGGTCGACGTGTTCGATGCTGTGCCGGATCGGGTCCCGCTGGACCTGCTTGGGCAGGGCGAGCTGGGAGGTGCCGTCGACGTCGATCGAGAGCAGGGCGTTGGCGGTGCGCAACGCGAGCAGGGTCTCGTGACCCGGCAGGGTGATGTGGACGGGATCGGTGCCGTGGCCGTACAGGACGGCGGGCACCTTGTGCGCACGACGGATCCGGCGGGCTGCACCCTTGCCGAACTCGGTACGCAATTCGGCGGTGAGCTTTACCTCGGGCACGAACGAACTCCTCAAAACGATTGGCTGTCTACTTGGCCTCGTCAGGAAAACAGGATCCGTCCGACCCAGTCGATTACGGTCTGCGACCCTCGCCGAGGCAACCGCTCAACCTTAGCCGACGCGGCGTACGGAGGGAAACCCGCAGGAGCGATCACCGAGTGTGACGAAAGGGCCCTGCATCAGGCCGCAACAGGGCCCTTTCGTCACACTCGAAGTTATCCACAGATCTCGGCCAGGTGCTTTCGCCCGCGGGACCGGTTCTCGATCCTGGGCAGATGCCCGTTCGCGTACCTCCCGGCCCATTCGGGACCGCCGCCGCCAGGAAAGCGGATCTGACCAAGAAGACCCTCCGCGGGCGCCGGGTTCAGAGCCTCGGCCACGGCCTGTACGCCGCGGCCGACACTCCGATCGGGTTGCTGAAGCGCACCGCCGCCGTGTTGATCGTCATGCCGCCCGACTCCGTGGTGACCGGAGTCACCATGCTCCATCTGTACGGCGTCGAGGTCGGCGATCCTTTGCCAATCCACGTGGTGACCACCACGGGCACCCAGACGAGACGGCGCGAGGTCCGGCTGACCCGGGTCACGGCGCTGCCGGCTCGCACCGGAAGAAGGGCGACCCCGGCGGCGGCCTGGCTTGCGGCGTGCGTCGGGTTCGACCTGCTTCAGGCGGTGGCGGCCGCGGACTGGCTCATGCACCGAGGTCTGGTCACCCGCGCAGCCCTCGTCATCGCCGCAGCCGAGGCCGAAGGGCGCGGATGCCGCCTGGCCCGGCGGGCGGCGGAACTGAGTTGCGAACGGGTCGAGTCACCGCAGGAGACACGACTCCGGCTCTGTCTGGTGCTGGCCGGACTGCCCACGCCCGAATGCAACGTCACGCTCGGGGACGACATCTACGTGATCGGTCGGGTCGACCTGCTCCTGGAGGCGTACAAACTCATCCTCGAGTACGACGGCGATCAGCACCGGACCGACCGACGGCAGTGGAACCTCGATCTCGATCGGGATGACGCGTTCGACGACCTGGGCTACCTGACCATTCGCGTGACCAGCGCCCGCATGCGGCGGCCGCGGGACCTCGTACGCCGGGTGTTCGCGCGTCTCGTCGAGTACGGGTACAACGGGCCCGAGCCCACGTTCTCCCCGGAATGGTGTGCCCTGTTCGAAACACCAACGCGCTGAGTGTGACGAAAGGGCCCCGGATCACGCCGCCCAAGGGCCCTTTCGTCACACTCGGCGAAGTCGAACTAGCTCTGCCCCCCGAAGAGGCTGGTCACGGACCCGTCCTCGAAGACTTCCTGGATACCGCGGGCGATCAGCGGGGCGATGGAGATCACCGTGAGCTGGTCGAACCGTCGCTCGTCCGGGATCGGCAGGGTGTTGGTCACGATGACCTCCTCGAACGAGGATGCCTTGAGCCGCTCGACAGCCGGCCCGGACAACACCGCGTGGGTGGCGGCGGCGATGACCGACTTCGCGCCCCGAGCCATCAGGGCCTCGGCGGCCTGGCAGATCGTTCCGGCGGTGTCGATCATGTCGTCGACCAGCAGGCAGACCTTGCCCGAGACGTCACCGACGACCTCGTGCACGGCGACCGTGTTGGCCACGTTAGGGTCGCGGCGCTTGTGGATGATGGCCAGCTTGCAGTTCAGCTTGTCGGTCCACATGTCGGCGAGGCGGACGCGGCCGGCGTCGGGCGAGACGACCGTCATTTCGGACGTGTCGTACTTGGTCAGCACGTAGTCCGACAGCACCGGCAGCGCCCAGAGGTGGTCGACCGGGCCGTTGAAGAAGCCCTGGATCTGGGCGGCGTGCAGGTCGACCGACATGATCCGGTTGGCCCCCGCCGTGGCGAACAGGTCGGCGATCAGCCGGGCCGAGATCGGCTCACGACCGCGGTGCTTCTTGTCCTGGCGCGCGTACGGATAGAAGGGGGCGACCACGGTGATGCGCTTGGCCGAGGCCCGCTTCAGCGCGTCGACCATGATCAGCTGTTCCATCACCCACTCGTTGACCGGGGCGGCGTGGCTCTGGATCACGTAGGCGTCGCAGCCCCGTACGGACTCCTCGAAACGGACGTAGATCTCGGAGTTGGCGTAGCTGATCGCCCGGGTGGGCACGATTTCGACGTTCATCAGGCGGGCGATCTCCGCCGCGAGCTCAGGGTAGGCCCGGCCCGAGAACAGCATCAGATGCTTGACGTTCGGGCGCTTGAAACCGCTCACTGCTTGTCTCCCTCGAGGCGGGTGGCCGCCTGCTGTTCGGTGAGCGCGGCCTCGGCGGCGCGCGCGGTCAAGGTGTCAGCACGTTTCCGAGCGACCCAGCCGGAGACATTACGCTGCCGGCCGCGACTGACCGCCAGCTCACCGGGCCCCACGTCTCCGGTGATCACCGAACCGGCCGCGATGTACGCCCCGTCGGCGATCTCCAAGGGGTGCACCAGGACGGAGTCGCTGCCCACGAAGGATCTCTTGCCGACCCGGCTGCCCGACTTGGTCACCCCGTCGTAGTTGGCGAAGATGACGCCGGCGCCGATGTTGGCACCCTCGCCGATCTCGGTGTCCCCGGCGTAAGTGAGGTGCGGCACCTTCGCGCCGTCCCCGATCCGGGCGTTCTTGGTCTCCACGAACGTCCCGATCTTGCCCTTGACCCCGAGCGTGGTGCCGGGTCGCAGGTAGGCGTACGGCCCCACGGTCGCGCCGGCTCCGATCACGCTGAGCGAACCGTGCGTACGGCAGACCGTCGCCCCCTCGCCCACCTCGACATCGACCAGGGTCGTGTCCGGTCCGATCGTCGCCCCGGTGGCCACCGAGGTCGCGCCCTCGAGTGACGTCCCGGGCAGCAGGGTCACGTCACTCCCGAGGTCGACCGAGGCCTGCACCCAGGTCGAGCCCGGGTCGATCACGGTCACTCCCGCCCGCATCCAGCGGTCGAGGATACGACGGTTCACCTCGGCGTTCATCCGGGACAGCTGGACCCGGTCGTTGACGCCCTCGGTCTGCCACAGGTCGGCGATCTCGTACGCCCCGACCGAGCGTCCGGCCGCCCGCGCGTGCACCAGCACGTCGGTCAGGTAGAGCTCGCCCTGGGCGTTGTTCGGGGTGAGCTGGGCCAGCCCGGCGCGCAGGGTCGATGCCTCGAAGACGTAGATGCCGGAGTTGATCTCGTCGATGGCCCGCTGGTCGTCGTCGGCGTCCTTGTGCTCGATGATCCCGGCCACGTCCCCGGCGTCGTCGCGGACGATCCGGCCGTACCCCGTCGGATCGCCGACCCGGGCGGTCAAGACCGTGACTCCGGCCCCTCGGCTGCGGTGCTCAGCCACGAGCCCGGCCAAGGTGTCACTGGTCAGCATCGGGACGTCTCCGTAGGTGACCAGCACGTCGCCGTCGAGCTCGCCGAGCTGCTCCAGCGCGACCTGCACGGCATGCCCGGTGCCCAGCTGCTCGGTCTGCACGACGGTGCCGGCGTGCGGGGCGATCTCGCTCAGGTGCGCCTCGACCTGCTCCCGCAGATGTCCGACCACGACGACGATATGGGCCGGCTGCAGGGTCGTCGCCGCGTTCACGGCGTAGCTGAGCAGGGAGTGACCAGCGAGCTCGTGCAGCAGCTTGGACCGAGACGACCTCATCCGTTTGCCCTCACCGGCGGCCAGGATGACCACCGCAGCCACGGGGGTTTCGTCGGGATTCGCAGACAACAGAGAAGCTCCCTCAAGCAGACGATGCGCAGCGCAGTTGGACGCTCCCCGGGTAGGAGTCGAACCTACGTCGCTAGTCCTGATTCAAAGTCAGGCGGGCCCTGCCGGCAGACCAACCGGGGAAGGTGCCGAGGTCCGTCGGGATCGTCTCCCGGTGGATCGGCACGGACAAGACTACGCATCACCGACCGCTTCCGCATGGTCGATCCCGTACTGCGCGTGAGACCGTAGAGCCCATGGCAGCAGCAGGGCGTCCCGCCGAGTCGCGGGAGCCGACGAGGGCACGACGGCCCGGCCGCGTACGGATGTCCAGTGCCGATCGCCGCGAGCAGCTGATCGACGTCTCCCGCGCCCTGTTCGCCGAGCGCGGCTTCGAGGGAACCTCGGTCGAGGAGATCGCCGCCCGCGCCCAGGTCAGCAAGCCGGTCGTCTACGAGCACTTCGGCGGCAAAGAGGGTCTGTACGCCGTGGTCGTCGACCGTGAGGTTCGCACCCTGCTGGACTGCATCCGCGGCTCGCTCACCTCCGGCCGGCAGCGCGAGCTGATCGAACAGGCCGCGCTGGCGCTGCTGGACTACATCGAGGACCACACCGACGGGTTCCGGATCCTCGCGCGCGACTCCATCGCCACCCCGGGATCCTTCGCCACGATCCTGAGCGACATCGCCTCGCAGGTCGAGCCCATCCTGGTCACTCCGTTCAAGCGACACGGACTGGACCCGAAAACCGCACCGATGTACGCGCAGATGCTGGTCGGGATGGTCGCCCTGACCGGTCAGTGGTGGCTCGACACCCAGCGGCCGAAGAAGGCCGAGGTCGCGGCGCACCTGGTCAACCTGGCCTGGAACGGGCTGGAGAACCTCCAGCCCAAGCCGCAGCTCATCACACGCTGACGGCGAGAGGTACGACACACATTTCGGCTTGCTTACCGCCGTGGCGGCGCCTAAAGTTAGGCCTACTTACTAAATCGTTCTAGAAGAAAATCTCAGAGTCTCGTGACCTTACTGGCCCAGCCCACCACTCCTCTCGCCACCCGCCGCTCAGCGGTTGCCGTCACCGTCATGTTCGCGGTGAACGGCATGTTGCTCGGCGGCTACGGCGGCGCCTTGCCGTCGTTGCGCGACAAGCTCGGCCTCGACGCCTCGATGATCGCGATCGCCCTGTTCTGCGGTGGCGTCGCCGGCATCATCTCGATGCAGATCGGCGGCCGGCTCGCCGACGCGATCGGCGCCCGGAAGATCGCCTTGGGCACCCTACCCATCCTGATCGCCGCCGTGGTCGTGCTCGGTATCGCCCCGAGCTACCCGGTTGCGCTGATCGGGGCGGTCGGGCTCGGCCTCGGCAACGGCGCGATGGACGTGGCCATGAACGCGCTCGGCGTCCAGGTGGAGGCGGCCCGGCGGCGGCCCATCATGAGCTTCTTCCACGCCTTCTTCTCCATCGGCAACTTCATCGGTGCGGGCACCGTCCTGCTGATGGCGAAGTTCCTCGGCCTGGGCGGCGGCGAGATCGTCACCCCGTTGATGATCACGCTGGCCGTCATCGCCGTCGGCGTCTACGGCGTGCTGATCAAGATCGTGCCCCAGTCCGCCGTAGTGGCCCACTCGGTGGACGGCAAGCGTACGAAGATCCCCCGGGCCGCCTGGGTGCTGGGCATCATGGCTCTCGCCTTCGGCCTGTCCGAGGGCACTGCGGTGGACTGGTCATCACTGCACGTCACCGACGTGGCGGGAGTCGACCCGACCACCGGCGCGCTCGGCCTGATCGCGGTCAGCGGGTTCATGGTCGTCATCCGGCTGCTCGGGGACCGGTTGGTCGTCCGCTTCGGACGCCGGGCTGTCGTCCGCTTCGGCGGGACCTGCGCAGCGCTGGGCTACCTGACCGTCACGCTGGTCTCGAGCCTGCCGCTGTTGATCGCCGGCTGGGCCCTGGTCGGCTTCGGCGTCGGCATGATCGCCCCCCAGGTGTACGCCGTGGCCGGCCACATCGGCGGCGGCCGGGTGCTCGCCGTGGTCGTGACCTTCGGTTACGCGGCCTTCTTGATGGGTCCCGCGGTGATCGGATCGCTGGTCAACGCCTTCGGCATCCACCACGCGATGGCCGTACCCGCCGTCCTGTGCGCCGGGATCATCGCGCTGGCCGCGACGATGCCCAAGAGCGACGACGACCTGAAGCCCGCTGCCCACTGACCGACCCGGGTCGGCGGCCACGGCTTAGCATGAGGCGCGTGTCCGAGCCCCCACTGCGCGACGAGGTCGACCAGTTGGTCGACGCCTGGCGGCAGGAGCGACCTGACCTGGATGTGGCCCCGATGGAGGTGCTGTCCAGGGTCACCCGGCTCGCGCGGCACCTGGATCGGCAGCGGGCCGCGGCGTTCGGCGCCCACGGTCTGGAGACCTGGGAGTTCGACGTGCTGGCCGCACTGCGACGGTCCGGGGAGCCGTACCAGCTCTCCCCCGGTCAGCTCCTGCGGCAGACCATGGTCACCTCGGGCACCATGACCAACCGGGTCGACCGGCTCGCCGCCCGAGGGCTGGTCGACCGGGCGAACCATCCCGACGACCGCCGCGGCGTACTCGTCCGGCTGACCGCCCAGGGTCGCACCAGCGTCGACGCCGCCCTGGCCAACCTGTTGGCCGCCGAACACGTGCTGCTCAGTGGCGTCAGCCCGGAGGACCAGCAGCAGCTGGCGTCGGCCTTGCGCCGACTGCTCGCGCCGTACGACCAGCCGGGTCCGGCTGCGGCTTCCTGACTTCGACCGTCAGACGACGACGCGGGCTCCCGCCACCGGGCCGGTGGCGCGGCGTACGGCCCGGCAGAGCCCGTCGGCGCTCAGGGCGATGCTCACGTCCACCGCCGCTGACTCGCTCTCGACCAGGAAGGCGCAGGTCGGACCCGAGCCGGAGACCAGGGCGCCCAGCGCGCCGTACTCCAACCCGGCCTCCAGCACCAGCTTGAGCCGGGGCTGGAGGTCGAGCGCGGCCGCCTGCAGGTCGTTGTCGAGCGCGGCGCCGAGCTGGTGGGGGTCGCCGGTGCGCAGCGCGTTCATCAGCTCGGCGGGGATCTCAGGGGCCTCTGCGTCGGGATTGAGCTCGTCGAAGCGCCGGTAGACCGCCGGGGTGGAGAGGCCTTGGTGACCGAAGGCGAGCACCCAGTGATAGGTGCCACGAGCCAGAGCCGGTACGACCTCCTCGCCGCGACCGCTACCCACGGCCGTCCCGCCGAGCAGGGCGAAGGGCACGTCACTGCCGAGCTCGGCGGCCAGGGCGCGCATGCCTTCCGGCGCGAGGTCGATGTCCCACAAGATGGCGCAGGCCAGCAGCGCCGCGGCCCCGTTGGACGACCCACCCGCCAGCCCGCCCGCCACCGGAATGGCCTTCTTGATGCTGAGGCTGACACCGAGGGAGTCGTACGGGCCGTGCGTACGCGCCAGCAGACGGGCCGCGCGCAGAGCCAGGTTGTTCTCGTCGAGCGGCACCTGGGCGGCACCCTCGCCGGTGACGACGACCTCGAACTCGTCCGGGTTGGCCCAGGCGGCGTGCACCTCGTCGTAGAGCGAGACCGCCTGGTAGACGGTGGCCAGCGGGTGGAAGCCGTCCGGCCGCGGCGGTCCGACCTTCAGGGCGAGGTTGATCTTGGCGGGCACCCGGACGCGGACGCCGACGGGACTCGGCGGAAGGGGTGAAGCCACGGGTCGAGGCTATACGGATCGGATCAGGTGACCGGCAGTTGTTCAGCGATGCGCGCGAAGTCGGTCACGGTCAACACTTCGCCCCTCGCCTGGGGGTCCAGACCGGCCGCCTCGATGGCGGCGCTGGCCGCGGCCGAGGACCCCGCGAGGCCCGACAGGCTGGAACGCAGCATCTTGCGGCGCTGCCCGAAGGCGGCGTCCACGATGGCGAACACCCGCTCTCGAGGGGCTGTGGTGACCGGAGGCTCGCGACGGGTGATCGACACCAGTCCGGAGTCGACGTTGGGCACCGGCCAGAAGACCGTCGGCGGGACGGTGCCGACCCGGGCGGTGGTGGAGTACCAGGCCATCTTGACCGACGGAACCCCGTAGATCTTGGAGCCCGGACCCGCCGCCAACCGGTCGGCGACCTCGGACTGGACCATCACCAGCCCGCGCTGCCAGCTGTCGAAGGTGGCCAGCAGGTGCAGCAGCACGGGCACCGAGACGTTGTACGGCAGGTTGGCCACCACGATGGTCGGCGGCGCCGGGAGCTCGGTCAGCTTGAGCGCATCGGCCGTGATCACGGTCAAGGCCTCGGCCCGCTCAGGCATCCAGGTGGCCGCCGTCCGCGGCAGCTCCTCGGCCATCGGCCCGTCGATCTCGACCGCCATCACCTCGCGGGCCGCCTCGAGCAGGCCGAGGGTCAACGACCCCAGGCCCGGTCCGATCTCGAGCACCACGTCGTCCGACCGGACCCCCGCCGCGGCGACGATGCGCCGTACCGTGTTGGCGTCGGTGACGAAGTTCTGGCCCCGCTGCTTGGTCGGCCGCAGGTCCAGCCGAGCCGCGATCTCACGTACGGAGGTCGGGTCCAGCAACTTCAGCGAAGACCCAGCTTTCGGGTGCAAGCGGGCCACGCGCCCCAGCCTTGCGCCTTCTGGACCTTCTTGGCAATCGCGATCTGCTGCGCCTTGCTGGCGTTGTGCGGCTTTCCGGAGCCGCCGTACGCCTTCCAGGTGCTCAGCGAGAACTGGAGTCCGCCGTAGTAGCCGTTGCCGGTGTTGATCGACCAGTTGCCGCCGGACTCGCACTTGGCGATCTTGTCCCAGACGCCGCTGCCGCCCGCGGAGCTGACCTTGACGACGACCTTCTTGGTCCCGACGATGACGATCTGGGCCGTCGGCTTGCTGGTGACCTTGTTCGAGGTCTCCTTGCGGCTCGTCAGTTTGCCGTTGCGCCGGACCTCGCGGTAGACGATCGCCCGGGTGCCGGTCTTGCCGGCCTTGTCGATCTTGGTCTTGCCCTTCTCCAGGCTCGAGGAGGTCTTGCGGACGACGGCGTAGCCGACCTTCTTCTTCTCGGTCACCGACTTCACGTCGACCTTGGTGTAGCTGAACTTGGCTCCGTCGACCAGCGCGGTCGAGGTCTTGACGCTCACCTCGTCGTCCGCGTCCGGCTTGATCTTGGCCACGGTGAGGGCTTCGGCCACGGTCTTCGCCGTGGTCGTCAGCGTCTTCTTCTGGCCGGCCGCGTCGATGGTGATGGTCTTCTGGGTGGCCACGTCGACGGTCAGGCCCTGGCGCCCGATGGGTGCGCTCCGGCTGGTCGAGAGGTCGGCATCGGCGGTGTCGATGCCGAGCGCCGTGATCGCCTGCCCGAGGGTGGTCGCCGTCGTCCAGACGACCTGGGGCTTGCCGTCGACGGTGAAGGTGACCTCACGGCCGAACTGCACCGCGACCCGGGTGCCGTCTGCGAGCTTCGTGCTCGGAGCCGGCGCGACGACGTCGTGGGCGCCGGGCGTGATGCCCTGGCTGGAGAGCAGGTCGCCGACCGTACGGGCTGCGGTGCTGACCTGCTGGGGCTGACCGTCGACCGACAGGGTCACGTCCTTGTTCAGGGTGACGTAGCCGAAGGTGCCGCCGGCGACGGCGAGGGCCGTCGCTCCGGCGACGACGACAGGGATGATCTTGCGCACTGAGGCTCCAAGCCTGGCCCACCCGAGAAGTGCGGACCGAGATTGACTGGTGCGAGGGTGACAGCGTTGTCACCCTCATGGTCACGAAATAGTAACGGTCTTCGCGACACGCACCCAAATCACGGGTTACCAGTGGCCTCGGTGGATGAGTTCCTGACTCGGCTTGCGGACGCGGCGGGTGGGTGATCCAGCCCGTCTCTCGTCCGGAGCCGGGTAGCCCAGGCTGATCACCCCGACGCTGATCTGGTCGTCGGGTACGCAGAAGGTCTGGCGTACCCGATCGGTGCGTTCGGGAGGTACGCCGAAGAAGCAGGCGGCGAGGCCGGCGTCGACCGCGGCCAGCAGGATCGCCATGCTCGCCATGCCGGCATCGACGAACCAGTACGGCGCGGACCACGTCGCCAGGTCCCGGTCGGGTCGGTTCTTGTCGGCTTCGGCGTAGCGGTCGAGGTAGGCCTCCCGGGAGGTCCAGACCAGCACGAGGGCCGGGGCCGTACGCATCCCACGGAGCCAGGCCGACTCGGACCTACCTGTCCGGTCCGGGTCTGTGGCGGCGCGCCAGAAGGCGTCGAGGTCCTGCGGCTGGGTGAGGACGAGGAAGGAGATCCCCTGGGTGAACCCGGCCGACGGGGCACGTACGCCGGGACTCAGCACCGCTTCGAGGCTGGCCTCGGGCACGGGGCGGGTGGGGTCGTACGACCGCACCATCCGGCGGCGGCGTACGGCCTCGGTGAACTCCATCTAGATCCGCTCGAAAGAGTGGCTCACCAGGCGCCGCCGAACGCGGCGAACGCGTTGTCGTACAGCGCATGGCAGAGCTCCTCGAGGTCGACGTCGAGGGTCTGCGCCATGAACCGGGCGGTGTGCGGGATGAGGTACGACGCGTTCGGGCGGCCGCGGAGCGGGGTGGGCGTGAGGTAGGGAGCGTCGGTCTCGACCAGGACCCGGTCCAGCGGCGTGATCGCCAGGGCGTCGCGGAGGTAGCCGTTGTTCTTGAAGGTCACCGTGCCGGCGAAGGACAGGTGGGCGCCGCGGTCGAGGCAGGCCCGGGCGAAGTCGGCGTCACCCGAGAAGCAGTGCATGACGATCCGGTCGGGCAACCCTTCGGCATCGAGGACGTCCAGCACGGCGGCGTGGGCGTCGCGGTCGTGGATGACGAGGGTCTTGTCGTGGGTCTTGGCCAGCGCGATGTGGGTGGCGAAGGCCTCCCGCTGAAGGGCCAGGCCAGCCGGATCGGTGGTGCGGAAGAAGTCAAGACCGGTTTCCCCCACGGCGCGGACCCGCTCGTTCGAGGCGAGGGACTCGATCACGGCGAGGGCGGCGGGCAGGTCGGGGCCGAGGCGGGCGGCGTCGTTGGGGTGGATGGCGACCCCGGCCACGATGCTGTCCCAACGCTCGGCGGCCTGGACAGCCCACCGGGAGCCCTCGACGTCGCAGCCGATCTGGACGATCCGGGTGATTCCGACCTGGGCCGCCAGGGCCATCGCGTCGGCCGCGTCGAGCCCGGACTTCTCGAACGTCGAATCGAGGTGGCAGTGCGAGTCGACCACCGGCACCGGCAGCGGCTCGGGCAGGTCAGGCAGGTCGAGCGGTTTCGGGGCGTCAATCACAGGTCACACCTTCCGGATGCTGGTTTTCCGACGCTAGTTCGTCGGAAACGGCGCCGGAGCGGCGTGTCGGGGCGTCTGGCGTCGCGAATTCAGGAATTCGTCGTACAGCAGGTTCTTCGCGATGCCGTGTTCGGCGGCGATCTGGGCCACGGCCGGCTTCAGCTTGGTCCCGGCCTGGGTCAGGGCCAGAACCTCGGCCACCGCCGTCTCGAGGTCGGCCACCCGCCGCTCGGCGCCGGCGACGACCAGCGTGACCTCGCCGCGTACCTCCTGCTCGGCCCAGCTGACCAGCTCACTGAGCGGACCGCGGCGGATCTCCTCGTACGTCTTCGTCAGCTCCCGGCACACCGCTCCCCTACGGTCCGGTCCGAAGACCTCCGACATCGCCGCCAGCGAGTCGCCGGTCCGGTGCGGAGACTCGAAGAAGACCATCGTCCGGGGCTCACCCGCCAGCTCGGTGAGCCGCCGCGTACGCTCCCCGGCCTTGCGGGGCAGGAAACCCTCGAAACAGAAGCGGTCGACAGGCAGCCCGGAGACGGCCAGGGCGGTCAGCACCGCCGACGGTCCGGGCACAGCCGTGACTTGGATGTTGCGTTCGACCGCGGCGGCGACCAGCCGGTAGCCCGGATCGGAGACCGACGGCATGCCCGCGTCGGTGACCACCACGACCCGCGCCCCGTCGGCCAGCAGCCCGAGGAGCTCGTCGGTACGGACGGCCTCGTTGCCCTCGAAGTAGGAGAGCACCCGAGCCGTGGTCTCGATCCCGAGGCGGCCCAGCAGCGCCCGCAGCCGGCGGGTGTCCTCCGCGGCGATCACGTCGGCCCCGATCAGCTCGCGGAGCAGCCGCGGCGACGCGTCCGAAACGTCGCCGATCGGCGTACCCGCCAGCACCACCACCCCGGGTCCGCGTTCGTCCGTCACGCGCCCAGCCTCCCAGAGAGTGACCGGCCCGCCGCAATCCCGACCCCCTCGCCCGGGAGATGCGTGCCCTGTCCAGGAGATTCGGTGGGTACGGCGACCGAACACCGCGTTTACGTGGGAACCGACAGGGACCCAACCTAGGATGACCGTCGTGACGAGCCAGCTCCAGGTCGCCGAGGCGGGCGCTCCGGCCCCGACGGCACCAAGGCGGGCCCTGGCCGTCGAGCCGACCGGGCCGCTGACCACCGTCGAGCGGCTCCGGGTGCCGATGCCGACCGACCGGATCACCGGCTGGGCGGTGGCGCTGATCATCACCGCGATCGCCTTCGTCACCCGGGTGGTGAACCTGGGCTACCCCAACAAGCTGGTCTTCGACGAGACCTACTACGCCAAGGACGCGTACGCGCTGCTGAAGTTCGGCTACGAGCGCAACTGGCCGGACAGCGCCAACGCCTCCGTCATCGCGGGCAACCCCGACGTGATGCAGGACTCGGGGTCGTTCATCGTCCACCCGCAGGTCGGCAAGTGGCTGATCGCGGGCGGCGAGCAGCTGTTCGGGATGAACGCGTTCGGCTGGCGCTTCGCCTCGCTGGTCTTCGGCTGCCTGCTGGTCCTGGTCACCATCCGGTTGGTCCGACGGGTGTCGCGCTCGACCCTGGTCGGCGGTCTGGCCGGCCTGCTGCTGACCCTGGACGGGTTGGCCTTCGTGATGTCACGGACCGCGCTGCTCGACATCTTCATGGCCTTCTTCATCGTGCTCGCCGTCGCCTGCCTGGCGGCCGACCGGGACTGGTTCCGGACCCGGCTCGCCGACCACCTGGACCGTCACGGGCTGGCCGACCTGGGCGGCAGGTTCGGACCTGCGCTCGTCGTACGACCCTGGCGGATCGCCGCCGGACTCTCGTTCGGCCTGGCGCTGGGCACCAAGTGGAACACCCTTTACCTGCTCGCCGCGTTCGCCCTGCTCAGTCTGGCCTGGGACGTGGGCGCTCGTCGGCTCGCAGGTGCGGGCGTCCGTGCGAACCTCGCGATCATCCGCGACGGGTTGCCCGCCTTCGTCACCCTGGTCGGACTGACCGTGGTGGTCTACGTCGCCAGCTGGGCGAGCTGGTTCGCCACCTCCGGTGGCTACGACCGCGACTGGGGGCGCAACCACCCCGAGGCCCGCAGCGTCAAGCTGCTCGGCGACGACATCGCCTCCTGGGTGCACTACCAACGTGACATCTACGGCTTCCACACCGGCACCTTCATCAACAGCCAGGACCACGCCTACCGTGCAGACCCGGCGGGCTGGCTGGTCCTGGCGCGCCCCATCGGCATCGACGCGGTCAACGACATCCAGCCCGGCACGGACGGCTGCGTCGGTCCCGACAACTGCATCCGGGTCATCAGCGGGATCGGTACGCCGGCGCTGTGGTGGGTGGCGATCTTCGCGCTGGTGGCGGCCCTGATCCTGTGGGTCGGCGGTCGCGACTGGCGGTTCGGGATCCCGATCGTCGGCGTGCTGAGCGCGTGGCTGCCGTGGTTCCAGTACGACAGTCGCCCGCTCTTCTTCTTCTACGCCATCGCGATCATCCCGTTCTCAGTGATGGCGGTTGCACTCTGCGCCGGCAGGCTCCTCGGCGACGCCGGGTCGGGCGACCGGCGGATGCTCGGGGCGATCGCCGTCGGTGTGTTCGTGGCCCTGGTCGCGGCCAACTTCGCCTACCTCTACCCGATCCTCACCGACGGTCTGCTGACCCGGCCCCAGTGGGTCTCGCGGATGTGGTTCAAGAGCTGGATCTGACGTCGTGAACAGCACCTGACCAAATCGTTCCAGAGCAGGAATATGCCGCACCTTCAGCCCTATTCGGCCTAACCTGTTGCCCAGGCCGATTTTCCGGGAGGCGGTGCGATGAGGTTCTCGATCGTGGTGCCTGCCTACAACGAGGCTGCTTACCTGGGTGCCACCCTCACCTCGATGCAGGCGCAGGATTTCCCGGGTCCCTACGAGATCATCGTGGTCGACAACGACAGTTCCGACGACACGGGGACGGTGGCCGCCAGCTATGGCGTACGCGTCGTCCGGGAGTCCGAACGGGGCGTCTGCGCCGCTCGGCAGCGCGGTTGCGAGGCGGCCCGGGGTGAGATCATCGTCTCGACCGACGCGGACACGATCTATCCGCCGGACTGGTTGTCGACGATCGACGGCGCCTTCGCCTCCGAACACACCGTCGCCGTCGCCGGCCCCTGCCGCTACGAGCACTCGCGCCGCTGGATCCGCGTGCTCCCGGGCCTGCTCTTCGCCCTGGTCGCGGCGATCTACCGCCTGACCGGGCTGGTCAGCTACGTGAGTGCCACCAACCTCGCGATGCGACGTACGGCCTTCCCGGGCTACGACACCACCCTCACCCAGGGCGGCGACGAGCTCGACGTGCTCCGCCGGCTGCGCCCCCAGGGCCGGGTCGTGTGGCTCCGCGAGAACGCGGTCGTCACCTCCCCGCGGCGGCTGAACCGCGGTTTCGTCTACAGCATCGTCGTGTCGCTGTTCGTGCACTATCTGCTGGCGTACGCGGTGAACCGCCTGACGGGTCGGCAGGCCTTCGGGATGGCGCCGGCCTTCCGACGATCGAGGCGGACCCCGGTAGGCCCTCGGCTCGGCGTCCGGATCGCTCTCGGTCTCGCGCTGCTCGCGGTCACGGCCGGCCTGGTCACCGTGGTGGGGCCTGCGGCGACCGGCAGTATCGCTGTGCTGTGGTCCCAGCGGTGAGTCATCGGCGACTGAACCGGGGCGGAGCCGCCGCCGCGGCGATCGGGCTGGGGGTCGGCGTCGGTTACTGGACCGGTTTCGGCTCCACCTCGCAGCTCTTCGGCACCTTTCCCTACCGCGGCGAGACCGATGAGCGGGTGGTCGCTCTGACCTTCGACGACGGGCCGAACGAGCCGTACACCAGCCGGTTGCTCGACACCTTGGACTCCCGCGGCGTACGCGGCACGTTCTTCCAGGTCGGTCGCTGCGCCGAGCGGTTCCCCTCGGCCACCCGGCGGGTCGTCGAGACCGGTCACGTGCTGGGCAACCACAGCTTCAGCCACAGCTTCACCCGCTACCTGCGTGAACCCGACCAACGTCGCGAGATCGAACGTGCCCAGGACGTGCTGCACCGGGTCTCCGGCCTGGTCCCGGCGCTCTACCGGCCGCCGTGGCTGTGTCACTGGCCGTGGGTGCTCGGCAGTGTCCACGCGCAGGGGCTGCAGGTCGTGTCGGGCACCTTCGGGCACCCGCTGGAGGTCTTCCAGCCGGCGGCGCAACGGATGGCCGACCGCGCCGCCGCCGTCACCCGTCCCGGATCGGTCTTGATCTTCCACGACGGACGGGAGGCACGCGGCGGTTTGCGCGACCAGTCCGTGGCTGCGATCGGTCCGCTGATCGACCAGCTCACGGACCGCGGCTACCGCTTCGCGACCGTTGACGAGCTGTTCGGCGTGCCCGCGTACGCCTGATCCGGTCGACCGTTTGCCGTGTGTTCACCTCCCGGTGGTCTGAGCGTTCGGTGCACCCGCTAGAAGTGAGGTCATGGCGGACTTGGCGAGCCAGCTCGAGGAGCTGAAGGCGCGGTACGGAAATGTGGACTTCACCGTCGAGGAGCTGGACGACGACGACCCGGTGCTGCGGTCGGTCGACGGCACCATCGTCGACACCTGGCGGGAGGACTATCCCTACGAGGAGCGGATGTCGACCGAGCTCTACGAGGGTGAGAAGCGGCTGCTGCAGATCGAGCTGCTCAAGATGCAGAAGTGGATCAAGGCATCGGGTTCGCGCCAGGTGCTGCTCTTCGAGGGCCGCGACGCCGCCGGCAAGGGCGGCACCATCAAGCGGTTCATGGAGCACCTGAACCCCCGTGGCGCCAAGGTGGTCGCGCTGGAGAAGCCGACCGACTACGAGGTCCGGCAGTGGTACTTCCAGCGCTACATCGCCCACCTGCCCGCGTCGGGCGAGATGGCCATGTTCGACCGGTCCTGGTACACCCGGGCCGGCGTCGAACGGGTGATGGGCTTCTGCAAGCCCGACCAGTACGAGCACTTCCTGCGCCAGGCGCCGCTGTTCGAGGACATGCTGATCGAGGACGGCTTCCAGCTCGTGAAGTTCTGGTTCTCGGTGTCGCGGAGCGAGCAGAGCACCCGCTTCCTGATCCGCCAGATCGACCCCGTACGCCAGTGGAAGCTTTCGCCGATGGACCTGGCCTCACTCGACAAGTGGGACGCCTACACCCAGGCGAAGGAGCGGATGTTCCTCGCCACCGACACCGACGTCGCGCCCTGGACGGTCATCAAGAGCAACGACAAGAAGCGAGCCCGGCTGGGGGCGATGCGGCACGTGCTGGCCAGCGTGGACTACGACGGCAAGGACACCGAGGTCGTCGGCGCGCCCGATCCGCTGATCGTGGGTCGAGCGGCCGACGTCTTCGAGGCCGGTGAGCACAGCTCAACCTGACCGCGCCCTGAGCCTGTCGAAGGCACGCGCCCTGAGCCTGTCGAAGGCCCCGAAGGGGTTGCGCCTCAACTCGACAGGGGTTGCGCCTCAACTCGACCAGCAGCCGAGCTCAGCCCAGGAACTGACCCGGCAGATCGGGTTCGACGACTCGCGCTCGCGGGCGAGGGCTGGTGGCATCCTCCGGGGTGACCTCGAGGTCCCGTGGCGCCGGGGGCCCGGCACTTCGGCTCCGCGTCAGGGTGACCGTCTCCTGGACGATCTGGCCCATCAGCACGTCGGCGGCGAAAGTGTAGATGATCAGGTCCCCGTCCGGGCGGTGGCACTCCTCGCTGAGCCAGAAGCGGATCGGGCTCACGGTCGAGTTCATCACGAGGTGGGTGGTCTCCGCGGCGTACACCTTCTCCAGCCAGCGGCGGATCGCCGGCTTGCCCTCGATCACCTCCGGGGTGGCTCGGGGCCGGTCGCGGTCGACCACCCGGACATCCGCGGTCTCGGCGTACAGGTTGAGCTGGTAGTCCAGGTCGGAGGCCTCGATCGCCCGGCTCAGACCGTGAAGGTCGAAGCGTGCTGCGCTCATGAGGGTCATCTCTTGCTGGGGGTGAACCACGGTCCGGTGCGCATCTTGACCGGTGATCACCGTCAGCGTTGGGCGCAAATCCCCGATTACCCCTGGGCGGCGATGACATCACGAGAAGTGCGGCACGAGGCGGCGACCTCAGTCCCAGACCGGCTGAACAACAGCGTGTCCAGCATATCTTTCGGGAGCGATTCTAGGAACCGCCCGCCATCCCGCGGGTGCCCTGGACCCCGATGACTTTCGTCTCGGCGGGAGGTCAGTGATCCATGACCATCGTGACCGCAAACCTCGCCATCTCCCTGGACGGCTTCACCGCCGGGCCCGACCAGAGCCTCGAACAACCCTTCGGCGTCGGGGCGGGCGCTCTGACGGCCTGGATGTTCGAGACCGCCCAACCAGGGCGCGAACCCGATCAGCAGCTGATGGCCACGCTGCACGCGAACACCGGCGCGCACATCATGGGCCGCAAGATGTTCGGACCCGGCGACGGAGCGTGGGACGAGAGCTGGACGGGGTGGTGGGGGCCCGAGCCGCCGTACCACGCACCGGTCTTCGTGCTCACCCACCACGAGCGCGCACCGCTCCCGGTGGAGGGTGGCACCACGTTCCACTTCGTGACCGACGGGATCGAGTCCGCCCTCGCGCAAGCGAGACTGGCGGCCGGAGACCAGGACGTGGAGATCGCCG
>DATDBS010000030.1:0-25379 GCA_036524735.1 Propionibacteriaceae bacterium | reverse complement strand
GGCCGACCATCACCGGTGAGAGGAGTCGGGTGTCCCCAACGGGACAGGGTTAACTGAACCCCATGTCGACCAGCCCGCCGCAGCCCCGGGTCCTGGTGGCCATCCCCGCGTACGGTTCGGCCGAGCTCACCGACACGGTGCTTTCCGATCTGCTGCGCGACGATCCCGACCTGCTCCCCGACGCCCGCATCGTCGTCGTGGACAACGCCGGGGACTACGAGCCGCCGCCCTCGGTGCGCGTGACGCGGCACCGGTCGGGCGCCAACCTGCGCTGGATCGGCTCGGCCAACTGGGCCCTGAAGACCGCCCAGGACGAGGGCTTCGACGTGTGCGCGGTGCTCAACAACGACACCCGGCTTTCGCCCGGCTTCCTGGCCGCGCTGGTCGCCCCGTTCGCCGAGCGCCCCGACGCGGCCATCGTTGCCGCCTGCTACGACGACTTCTGGCTCCACCAGCGTGCGTCGGTGATCCCCGAGACCGCGGCGGCGTACGAGCCGGTCGACGCGATCCGCGAAGTGCCCTTCTGCGACGGCACCGCCATTGCCTTCTCGGTGCCGGTGGTCGCCCAGATCGGGTCGCTGGACACGGAGGCATTCCCGCGGCACGGCTACGGCTCCGACATCGACCTCGCCCTGCGGGCCCGGACCGCCGGCTTCAGCTGCCTGGTCACCGAGGGGGCGTACGTCTCGCACCTGCGCCGGGCCACGATGAACCGGCTGGGGGAGACCTCGGAGGCGAACCGGGCGGAGATCCTCGACGGGATGAACGCCAAGTGGGGTGAGGGCTGGCGCGCCCGAGCCGGACTCAGCCCGGACGCCTTCCCACCGCACAACACCGGCAGCGGGGCGTCGTGGTACCTCTAGGCCCGGCTGCGTCGACCAGGCGCGTGCTGTATGCCGGGTTCGCCACCCCCCGCCACAGTGGCGGGGTGCACGTGATGACCCAGCACGTCCAGCTGCTCAGAGCGGCGGGCCACCAGGCCTGGCTCTGGCTCCCCACTGCGCGACCCGACTGGATCGACGCGGACCTGCCCGTGCTCGTCGGACCCACGCTCGAGATCGGCGCGGAGGACCTCCTCGTGCTGCCCGAGGTGCCCATCGTCCCGGGAGCGGACCCGGCGCCCGGAGCTCGCAAGGTGATCTTCAACCAGAACCACTTCTACACCTACGCCGGCGCGAGCGGCAGCGATCAGGCCTTCCCCGGATGGTCGCCGGAGCCGGCGGTCTGGGCCGTGTCGGCGGAGAGCCGGGACGTGCTGGCTGGGGTGCTCGTCGACCCGGACGTACAGCTCGTGCCCAACCCGGTCGACGGTGAGCTCTTCCGTCCCCGGCCGCACTCGGGGTTGCGGGTCAGCTGGTTCCCCCGCAAGCGTCCTCGCGAGGCGTCGCTGCTGGCCCGGCTGCTGGCGGTCGATCCACGGTTGGCCGAGGTCGACCTGTTTCCCCTGACCAACGCGCCACGCTCGGAGGTGGCGGAGATCCTGGGGACGAGCACCGTGTTCGTCTCCCTCGGGCACAGCGAGAGCTTCGGGCTCCCGGTGGCCGAGGCGTTCGCCTCCGGCTGCCTGGTCGTCGGGTACGACGGCGGCGGCGGCCACGAGCTGTTCGATGCGCCGGGGGCGTGGCGGGTGCCGGAGCAGCGCCCGCTGTTGCTCCGGGACTCAGTCGTCGACCTGATCACCCGGGCGGCCGAGCTGCACGACCTGCGCGCAGCCAACCGGGCGTGGGTGCTGGAGCGCTACGGCTTCGATCGTACGGCGGCAGCCTTGGAGTCGGCTGTGCTGACCGCCTTCGACCGACCGGGCGGTGCCGCGAACGCTACGCATCCGGTCGCCTGGTTGGACGCGCTCGGGCCGAACTTCACGGCGTACGCGTGAGTGCGCTCAGTAGTCACCGTCCACGACGTTGATCAGGGGCTCGCCCGCCACGTGGCGACGCAGCTGGTCGTTGACCAGGGCGAACGCGCGCGCTCCGGCCTGGGTGATGTGACCCGCGGCGTGCGGGGTGATGATCAGGTTCGACGCCTTCCACAGCGGATGCCCGTCGGGTAGCGGCTCCGGCTCGACGACGTCCAGCGCCGCCCGCAGCCGGCCGGAGGTCAGCTCGGCCAGCAGGGCGTCGGTGTCGACGATCTTGCCCCGGGCGACGTTGACCAGGAGGGCCCCGTCGGGCATGGCGGCGAGGAAGTCGGCGCCGACCAGGCCGGTGGTCTTCGCGGTCAGCGGCAGGGTCAGCACGACGATGTCGGCGTCCGGGAGGAGCTCGGGCAGCTCGTCGGTGGCGTGTACGCCGTCGCGCGCGGAGTGCGCCACCAGCACCGGTTCCGCGTCGAAGCTCCGCAGCCGCTTCGCAGTCTGCTCCCCGAGATCACCGGCTCCGATGATCAGCACCCGCTTGTCGCGCAGGTCATCGCCCTGCACGAGGTCCCACTCACCGCGACGCTGGGCGTCGATGAAGTGGGGCAGCCGGCGCTGCGACGCGAGGATCAGCGTCAAGACCAGTTCGGCGACCGAGCTGCCGTGCACCCCGCGGGCGTCACACAGGGTCACCCCGTCGGGCACCTGACCCGCGACGTCCTCGACGCCTGCGCTGAGCAGCTGCATCACCTGGAGCCGGGGGAGGGCGGCGAACTTCCCCGGCAGATCGGTCGAGTCCTCCACCTGCGGCACCCAGAAGGTGGTCTCGGCCAGACCGTCGGGCTGCGTGGCCTCGCCGTTCCAGGCCACCACCCGCACTCCGTCCGGCACGGGGCCGAGCAGGTCGACGGCATCAGAGTCAGGTACGCACACCACAGTCATAGCGATCACGGTAGGCGGTGCCTCCGACACTTTGCCGGATGGGCCACTGCGAAGATGGGCCGATGGCCGACCTCCTGCGCTACGGCGTGTTCCTGCGTCCGGACCCGATCACCTCGCTGGGCGTCACCACGATCACCGGGGCCCTGCGGGCCCAGTTCGGGCTGGTCTCGGCCGGGGCCTTCCCGCCGCACGTGACGTTGGTCGGCAGCCTTCCTCTCGCCGTACCCGAGGACGAGCTGGCCGCCACGCTGGCCGCCACGCTGGTCGGGTGGTCAGGCTTCGAGGTGCAGAACCGGGGCGTACGGCCGCTCAGCAACGCCGTGGTCTACGACGTGCACGAGCTCGATGGTGCGCCCAACCCGGGTTTGATCCAGCTGGTCACCGAGGTCGACGCCGCCGTACGGCCGCTGCTGGACCCCGACGCTCCCGGGTTGGCGGCCGATCTGCACCGCCCCGACCGCTGGTGGGGCCACCTGTCCCTGGCCTCGCACGAGCTGGACACCCGACTCGACCTGCACGACGAGGTCCTGGCCTTTGCCCGCGACCTCGACCTCAGCGTGCCGGCGGAGTTCCGGGCCGACACCATCGACCTCTACCGGTTCGCCCACCCGACCTGGGACGGTTCGTGGTGGCGGGCGATGACCTGGGAACACGTGAAGAGCTGGCGCCTACCGAGTTGAACGGCCGGGTCAGGCCGCCGACCGGGAGCGGACCAGGCCGGTGACCCCGAGCACGGCTGCGGCGAGCACGAGGGCCACGGTGCCCCAGGGGGCCGAGAACGGGATCAACAGCGGTGCCACACCCACCACGGCCAGCAGGACGACGGTCACGGTCACGGGCCGGGGGAGCACCCCGCGCCGGTCCGCTTCCGGTGCCACCAGCACCATCCACGCAGCGAGGCAGAGCACGGAGAAGATCAGTACGCCGAGGTCCCCGATCCCGTGCGCGCTGAGCGCCGCGACCTGGTCGTCGCGACCCAGCTCCGCGAGGTCACTGCTGGCGGTGGTGAACGGCGCCGTCGTCATCGCGGCGAGCAACAACCAGGCGAGGCCACCGGCCAGACCGAGCGCCCGCGGGACCGCTCCCAGGGGTCGGCGCCCGTCCTGTCGGGCGTCGAGCAGGGCATGGACGTTGTCGACCAGGACGAGCCAGCCGGTGGCGATCAGACAAAAGGCCACCAGGTCGAACGGGCCTACCCAACCGGCCCCGCGCAACGCGTCGTAGGTCAACAGCTCCTCGTCGCCCAGGAGGGCGAAGACCAGGATCGGCTGGGCCAGCCAACCGCCGAAGACGACCAGGCCCCCGAGCCCGGCGCGGCGGTAGAGGGTTGCGGTCGGGGTGCGGTCGGTCGGCTGGAGAGGGGTGGACAGGGCAGTCACGATGGCCTCCGGAAGGTGTTGTCAGCGAGGTCGATCAGGAAGCGGGTCAGGGCGACCCGGTGGGTGAAGGTGGCGACCGCGGCGGGCTCGGTGGCGTCGACCAGGTCGTAGCGCATCGAGTCCAGGCCGCTGCGCAGCAGTACGCTCGCAGCGAAGCCCCGCTGGACGTCGTCGAGTGTGGCGCGACTGCCCTCCTCGGCCAGTCCTGCCGCGTACGCCGGCACGATCGCCGCGGCGACCTCGGGCAACCGGTCAGGCGCCATCACGTCGGCATGCACCAGCCCGACCAGCAGCTGGCCGAGATCGAAGCCGACGGAGTGCGGGGCGGTGAAGGAGATGTCGATGAGCACGAACTCATCGGGAGCATCGACCGGGACCAGCAGGTTGTGCGGACTCGCGTCCCCGTGCTGCATGGCCTGCGGCAAGGCGTCGAGCCCGGCTAACAACTCGGGGATGCGGTCCCCGTAGCGCTGCAGATCTGCTCGGAGGCCGGACTCCGCGGCCAGCCGGGGCCGACCCCACAGGTCGTCGTCGGCCAGCGGCGCCAACCCGCGGGCCGGGACGGACCCCTGGGTGTACATCCGGAGGCCGAAGTTGGCCGGGTACGGCGACCGACTCAGCACGTGGGGGAGGGAGCCTCGGGCGGCGAAGCGGCCCAGCAGCCGGGCCGCCCGGACGAACCGGTCGAGCGACCACGGTCCGGGGTCGGCCGGGATGTCCTCCATCCAGACCGCCAGCCGATCGTCACCGAGGTCGATCAGCCCGGAGAGCCGCGGTGCCCGAAGCCCTGCGGGCAGCCGCTCGGCAAACTCGGGGGTGAAGAGCTCCAGCTCGTCTCGCCACGGGAAGTCGGTGACGAAAACGGTGGCGACCTCAGGAGGCATCGCGGCCAGCCCCAACCAGTGCCGGGGGTGCTGCAGCAGCTTGACGAACAGCGACCACGGCTGTCCCTCGCGGTTGCGGCCCCGCACCCGGTACAGGCCGCCGGTCGCGGGAGACGCGAATGCGTAGTCGAGGGGGGAGACGACCACTGGCCCGGGGTCCACCGGTCGGCCCGACATCGTGGTGGCCATCACAGCCACGCGGGCCGCTGCCGAACCGCGCTCCTCCGTGGTGGTCCCGCCCGGATCCAGGAGGGCTTCGACCGAGGGCACCGTGGCTGGCGAGGTCGTCATGGTCATCCCCTGGGGTCAATGTAGTAAGGTAGCCGAACTACTTAGAGATAGTAAGGTAACCGTATGACCTTGGTCAACCGCTTCCCGGACCATGTCTTCAGTGCCCTCGACCTGGCCATGCGCACCCTGCGCGACGAGGTCACCGACGAGATGGCCCCACAGGCGCGGCTAGCGGGGCTCCGCAGCTCTCAGCTCCGCCTGCTGAGCCTCGTGCCGACGGAGGGCATGCGCGTCACCGACCTGGCCGCGCGGGTGGGGATGACCAAGCAGGCGTTGGGGGAGTTCGCGTCGGAGCTCGAGGCACGGGGCCTGTTGCAGCGAGCAGGAGACCCCGCCGACCGACGGGTCCGCAACCTCATCCCGACCGCCGAGGGTTTGGAGGTCGCCGCCCTCAACGATCAGGCGATCAGGGCCGTCGAGAGCCGCTGGCGTGAACGGCTGGGACCTGCCTGCTGGGACGCGATGAAAGAAGTGCTGTTCGAGGTCCACCGGGACGAGTCGACCCCGGACTGACCCTGGCGGGCAGTCGGTAGCGTCGGATCGGTGCTCAGCGCCGGTGCCGGTTGATGCCGGCCTTCAGCGCTCGCTCATCGGGACGAAGTCGCGGGTCCGGATGCCGGTGTAGATCTGCTTCGGTCGGGCGATCTTCTGGTCCTTGTCCTGCACGAGCTCCGACCACTGGGCCAGCCAACCCGGCGTACGACCGATCGCGAAGAGCACGGTGAACATCTCCGGCGGGAACTCCAGCGCCTCGTAGATCAGACCGGAGTAGAAGTCCACGTTGGGGTAGAGCTTGCGCTTGATGAAGTACTCGTCCTCGAGCGCGATCTTCTCGAGCTCCTTGGCGATCTTGAGCAGCGGATTGACCCCGGTGACCTCGAAGACGTCGTCGCAGGCCTTCTTGATGATGGTGGCCCGCGGGTCGAAGTTCTTGTAGACGCGGTGACCGAAGCCCATCAGCTTCTCCTTGCCGGCCTTCACCCCCTCCATGAAGGCGGGGATGTTGTCGGTCGAGCCGATCCGGCGGAGCATCTTGAGGACGGCCTCGTTGGCGCCCCCGTGCAGCGGACCGTAGAGCGCGCCGATCCCGGCCGCCACGGCCGAGTAGGGGTCGACCTGCGAGGAACCGACGGAGCGTACGGCGTTCGTCGAGCAGTTCTGCTCGTGGTCGGCGTGCAGGATCAACAAGATGTCGAGCGCCTTGACGATCCGCGGATCGGCGGCGTACCGGGGCTCGCTCATCTTGAACAGCATGGCGAGGAAGTTCTCGACGTAGGTGAGGTCGTTGTCGGGGTAGACGTACGGCTTACCCAGGCCGTTGCGGTAGGCGAAGGCGCCGAGCGTCGGCATCTTGGCGATCAGCCGGGTGATCTGCAGCTGCCGGTTGACCGGGTCGGAGATGTCGCTCGCGTGGGGGTAGAACGTGGACAGTGCGCTCACCGAGGCCATCAGCATGCCCATCGGGTGAGCGTCGTACCGGAAGCCCTGGATGAACTGCTTGATGTTCTCGTGCAGGAAGGTGTGGTGGGTCACCGCGTGGGTCCAGGTGCCGAGCTCGTCGGAGGTCGGCAGCTCACCGTTCAGCAGCAGGTAGGCGACCTCCAAGAAGCTCGAGCTCTCGGCGAGCTGTTCGATGGGGTAGCCCCGGTACTCGAGGATTCCGGCGTCACCGTCGATGAAGGTCACGGAGCTGCGACACGAGGCGGTGTTCACGAAACCCGGGTCGTAGGTCGCAAGTCCCGGCTCGCCCTCGAGGGCGATCTGCTTGAGGTCAGCGGCGCGAATGGTCCCGTCCGTGATGGCAACTTCGTAGTCGCGGCCGGTCCGGTTGTCGCGGATGCTGAGCGAATCGGTCATGCGCACAACCTAGTCGGGGCCACCCCCACCCGCTACTAGGGGTACCTATGATTAACACCACGTCTGCAGACGTCCGACGAGCGTCGGAAGGGGTGGGTCTGAGCCTCGCTTTGACCCGACCGGTGTGCGCAGGTAATCTGGTTCGCTGTTGCGTCCACGCATGTGTTCACACCGTGCGGACCTGGGTCTGCCCGGGTTGGGCGTAACCAATTGAAGGCTCACGCTAAGAGATCGATAGAAACGCCGAAGGTGGTCCACGACCGTGTCTACGTACAGCCCCAAGCCTGGTGACATCACCAGGAACTGGCTTGTCATCGATGCCGATGATGTCGTCCTGGGACGGCTCGCCGTCACCGCGGCCACGCTTCTGCGCGGCAAGCACAAGCCGACGTTCGCCCCGCACGTCGACGGCGGTGACTTCGTCGTCGTCGTGAACGCGTCGAAGATCTCCCTCAGCGGCAGCAAGCGGACCGACAAGTTCGCGCACCGTCACTCCGGTCGCCCGGGCGGGCTCAAGTCCGTTCCCTACGGCGAGCTGCTGGACAACGACCCGCGCAAGGCGGTCGAGCTCGCGGTCTGGGGCATGCTCCCCAAGAACCGGCTGAGCCGCCAGCTGATCAAGAAGCTCAAGGTGTACTCCGGACCGGAGCACCCGCACTCGGCCCAGCAGCCGCAGGCGTACGAGATCACCCAGATCGCCCAGTAACACCCTGATCGTCCAGTAGTTCCCAGCTCGACTGAAACCCAAGGAAACGCGCACAGTGTCTGAAGCCGCCACCGAAACCATCGACGAGGTCACTCCGTTCACGGAGGAAGACCGCGAGATCGCCTATCGCTCCGAGGCGACGCAGACGGTGTCCTTTGGCCCGTCCGGCCGCCCGGCCGTGGTGGCCCCGGCCGGTGCCACCGGCCGTCGTAAGGAAGCTGTCGCGCGAGTCCGGATCACCCCGGGCAGCGGGCAGTGGACGATCAACGGCCGCACCCTCGAGGACTACTTCCCGAACAAGGTGCACCAGCAGATCGTCGCCGAGCCCTTCTCGACCGCTGCGGTTCCCGGCTCGTACGACGTCATCGCCCGTATTCACGGTGGTGGCATCACCGGCCAGGCCGGCGCCCTTCGCCTCGGCATCGCGCGCTGCTTGAACTCGGTCGACGAGGAAGCCAGCCGTCCGGCCCTCAAGAAGGCCGGCATGCTGAGCCGCGACTCGCGCATCAAGGAGCGCAAGAAGGCTGGTCTCAAGAAGGCCCGTAAGGCTCCTCAGTACAGCAAGCGCTGATCGCACCGCGGAGCAGACTCCATGGGTCGACTCTTCGGAACCGATGGCGTACGCGGGAAGGCCAACTCAGCACTGACTGCTGAGTTGGCGCTGAATCTCTCGGTCGCGGCGGCACACGTGCTCGCCGAGACCGGGGAGTTCAGCGGCCACCAACCCTTCGCCGTGGTCGGTCGCGATCCACGCGCCTCGGGGGAGTTCCTCGAGGCCGCAGTGGTGGCCGGTCTGGCCAGCGCGGGTGTCAACGTCGTACGTCTCGGCGTGGTCCCTACGCCCGGGGTCGCCTTCCTGACCCGGCAGACCGGGGCCGATCTCGGGGTGATGCTCTCCGCGAGCCACAATCCGATGCCCGACAACGGGATCAAGTTCTTCGCCCACGGGGGCAACAAGCTGGACGACACCCTCGAAGACGCCATCGAGTCTCGGATGGGTGAGGAGTGGGCTCGACCCACCGGGGCTGACGTCGGTCGGGTGACGGTGGACGAGTCGATGGTCGAGAACTACATCTCCCATCTGGTCAACAGCCTCGCCCAGCCCACGAGTCTCGAGGGCATCAAGGTCGTCGTCGACTGCGCCAACGGGGCCGCCTTCGTGGCTGGCCCGGCGGCCTTCGAAGCGCAGGGTGCCGAGGTGATCCGCATCCACGCGCTGCCTGACGGCATCAACATCAACGAAAACTGCGGTTCCACCCACATGGATTCGCTGCGTTCGACCGTGCTCGAGCACGGCGCCGACATCGGGATCGCTCTCGACGGTGACGCCGACCGCTGCCTGGCCGTGGACGCCACCGGCAAGATCGTCGACGGGGATCAGATCCTCGCTGTCCTCACCCTCGCCCTGCGCGAGGAGGGTGAGCTGGTCGACGACACGGTGGTGGCCACCGTGATGAGCAACCTCGGGTTCGTCAACGCCATGCGTGGTGCCGGGGTGACCGTCGAGCAGACCAAGGTCGGAGACCGCTACGTCCTCGAGGCCATGCGGGCCGGCGGCTTCTCCCTCGGGGGGGAGCAGTCCGGTCACGTGATCATGTCCGAGCACGCCACCACCGGTGACGGCGTGCTGACGGGGCTGCACCTGATGAACCGGATGGCCAACACGGGCAAGACCCTCGCCGAGCTCGCCTCGGTGATGACCCGGCTGCCCCAGGTGCTGGTCAACGTGACCGGTGTCGACAAGGCTCGCGCCGACTCCGACCCGGTGCTCAGCGCCGCGATCGAGACCGCCGAGGCCGAGCTGGGTCATTCCGGGCGGGTCCTGCTCCGGCCGTCGGGCACCGAGTCGCTGGTCCGGGTGATGGTCGAGGCGGAGTCGTACGAGACGGCCAACGTGATCGCCCACCGGCTCGCCGCCGTGGTCAAGAGCTCCCTCGCCTTGTGAGTCCCGGTCCGAGGTGACCGGCGATGTGCCCAGGTGATCCTGGGCCCCACAGGTGGTTCGCGGTTCGTCGGACCGCGATGATGGTTCAGCGGGCGCCATCGGGAGCCCGCGTGACGAGCGCAGGTGACTCGCAGTCGACGGGGACCCACGGAGGAACCAATGACGATCCAGCTGCCCGCCGACGACCTGAGGCTGACGGTCGATCCCCAGTGCCGGTTGTTCCACGTCGGGGTGCCGAAGACGGGCACGACGGCGCTGCAGCGCACCGCGGCCGGCCAGCGGGATCGCCTGCTCGAGCTGGGGGTCCTGTATCCGGACCGGCGGACGACCAACCACCGCAAGGCAACGTTCGCCTTCACCGACCGTCCGGTGAGCTGGAGTGGTCCCTCAGCCGTCGTGCCCGACAAGTTGCGTTGGACGCGGCTGCTGGCCGAGATCAAGGCTGACGCCGAGAATCGGGTCTGGCTCAGCAACGAAAACCTCAGCGAGGAGCCGGAAGACCGGTTACGCGAGCTGCTCGACGCCGTCGGCGGAAGTCAGCACGTCGTGCTGACCATGCGCAGTCTTCCTGCCCAGCTGGCCTCCGCATGGCAGCAGTACCTCAAGTCGGGGGTGTTCTCGACTTTCGAGTACTGGCTCGAACGCGTCCTCAGCGACGTCCCCGACCCGCCGATCACGCCGAGCTTCAAGGCCCGGAGCGACCTCGGCGGAATCGTGGAGAAATGGGCCCGGCTCGTCGGTGAGGACCAGGTCACGGTCGTGGTGCTGGATCCAGCGAACCGGGCACTGGTTCCGCGGACCTTCGAAACCTTGCTGGGTCTGCCCACCGGCCTCCTCGACGCCCAGCTCGAGGGCAGCGACCTGAACCGTTCGATGACGTTTGCCGAGGCCGAGCTCATCCGCAGCATCAATGAGGTCGTCCGCGATCGTGACGAGGTCGACTGGGGCGACTATCAACGGTTCATTCGGGACGGTGCGATCGACCAGATGCTCAAGACACGCGACCCGGGAGCCGCTGAGGCCCCCATCGTGCCTCCCACCTGGGCTGTGGATCGGGCCGTCGCTCTCGCCGAGATCCAGATCGACCGCATCGCCGCGACCAACGTCCGCCTCGTCGGGGACCTGAGCCATCTAGCGGCCCGGGTGCCTTCGGTGGAGCGCATGCAACCGCCTGAGGTCGTACCCGTGGATGCGGCCCGGGAGGCGTTGCTGGCGGTCCTGTCGACCGGGCTCGGAAGAGGTCCTGACTTCGGTCCGCTCAAAGCGACCCGGGGTGGCCGTGCCGTCGCCCGAGCGAAGACGTCCAACGCCCATCTCCACCTCCAACAGCTGCGGACCAGGACCCTGGTCAAAGCGCTGGCCGCCAGGGTCGTACGGGCAGGACGTCGGCGCCTCACCCGCGGGCGACAGCGGGACGCGCCTCAGGCGTGACTGCGGCCCTGCGCGGGCTCGTCCGAGCGGGCGGGTGTGTGAGCTGCCGCGGCTGAAACGGCCGGTCGAGACGGCTGCTGCCCAGCGCTCGCGACCGTCCCCAACCGGGCGAACAGTGCAGCAGCGGCCCGCTCCCGGTCGACCAACTCGACCGAGCTGAAGCCGTCGAAGGATCGCGCCCGGTGGTCAGCTACCAGCTGGGGGCGCAGCTGCTGCCAGCGGCTCCAGTGCCCGTCGAATGAAGACGGCTTCACCACGCGCCCACGCTCGACCTGCCCGCGGCGGGCACTCGACAGGTCGATGTCCACGTAGACCATGGCCGGCGTCCAGCCTCGTAGCCGGGCCACGCGGGCGAGCAGGCTGCGACGCCTCGGCCGGGTCGCCGGGTCGTGCATGACGAGGCGCTGACCGGGTACCGGTCCCCGCCACAACCGGGCGAGGACTCGCAACGTCTGTACGACGTGAACGACCGGGCGGTAGGAGCGGTAGTGGATGCGGTCGGGCAGCCGGTGACGGAGCCAGCTCCGGACCTGGTCCGGATCGAGGGTCTCGACCCCGGGCAGTCCGACGGTTCGGGCGATCACGGTGGACTTCCCCGCACCCGGGATGCCACCGACGACGATGAGGTCCGGCTCGACCGGGGCAGGAGGGGCGAGGAGCAGGGGCATTGTTCAAGGATGCCGCGGTCCTGGTGGCGAAACCATGTGAACCAGGTGTGAGTCCTGGGCCGCTGCCTCAGGGTCTGGTCGCACCATCTCGATCAGCGACCGGCGCTGACCGGCCCGTCCCAGGACCAACGCGGTACGGCCAGGCCCGCGGGGACGTCGTCGGGGGAGTCCGGATAGTCGCTCATCTCGGCCGTCACCCACTGGAAGTAGCCGCGCAGCGTGGATCGCAGCCGCTCGTCGGCCGGCAGGTCGGCGTCCTCGATCGCGCGGGCGAAGCAGACCTGGGCACGGTCGTCCAGGTCCTGGTGCTCACCGTTCCCGGCGTGCATCCGCAGCACGTCGCTGTGGTCACCCAGCTCCTGCGTGTACGCCGCCGGCCCACCCAGCGCCTCGCCCCAGTAGGCCGCGAGCCGTTCGAGGTGCAGCGGATGGCCGGGGTTGGAGAACGGGTGGTTGAGCACCGGATCCTCCAGGCACCGGTCGTGCCACGCCTGCGCCAGAGCCAGGAACGCCGGGGCGCCGCCGGCCGCGTCGTACACGCTGCTCGCCATGAGACTAAGTCTGGCCCCATCCACCCTGAAACTGGCGACAGTTCACCGCTTTTCCCCGAGCAAAACCCTCATCTGTCGCCAGTTTCGGGGGAGGCGGGCCGCTCAGACCTTCCGGATCCGTACCCACTTCACCCGGTGGTCGGAGTCCTTGCGCAGGATCGCGGTGGCCCGGCCGCGGGTGGGGAGGATGTTGCGGGTCAGGTTGGGCCCGTTGATGTTGTCCCAGACCTGCTGCGCCTGGCGTACGGCCTGCTCGTGGGTCAGCTCGGCGTAGCGGGAGAAATACGACCGGGGATCGCGGAATGCCGTGTCCCGTAGCGAGAGGAAGCGGGCCACGTACCAGTCCCGCACGTCCCCGGCGTCGGCGTCGACGTAGACGGAGAAGTCGAAGAAGTCGCTGACCGCAAGCCCGGACGTCCCGTCGGCCCGGACCCGGGACGGCTGCAGCACGTTGAGACCTTCGACGATGACGATGTCGGGTTGGCGTACGGTCACCTGCGCGTTGGGCACGATGTCGTAGACCAGGTGGCTGTAGACCGGGGCCGACACCTCGTCCTTGCCCGACTTCACGTCCATCACGAAGCGCAGCAGTGCGCGGCGGTCGTACGACTCCGGGAAGCCTTTCGACTGCATCAGACCGCGGCGTTCGAGCTCGGCGTTGGGCAGCAGGAAGCCGTCCGTGGTGACCAGGCTGACCCGCGGGTGCTCCGGCCAGGCGCGGAGCAGCTCCTGCAGGAGCCGGGCGGTCGTCGACTTGCCCACCGCGACCGAGCCGGCGACACCGATGACGAACGGAGTCCGCTCGGTGGAGAGCTGCAGGAACTCATTCGTCGAACGGTGCAGCTCATCGGTGTAGAGGAAGTAGCGGCTGAGCAGCCGGGTCAGCGGCAGGTAGACCTCGCGGACGTCGAGCAGGCTGGTCGGGTCCCCGAGTCCACGCAACCGGTCGAGCGTCTCGCCGTCGAGCGCCATGGGTGCGTGCTCGGCCAGCTCGGCCCAGTCACTGCGGTTGCGTTCGACGTAGGGCCCGGATACCTGCGCGTCGTGGGCCATGGCAGAAATCTAATGCCCACCCGCAGGTCGGCCCGACGCCAACACCCCTGACGGAACAGGCTGTGCGGACATCGCCAAGACGGACGGAACGTCGGAGGAGACCGGTAGGGTTCGGCCTATGTGTGGAATCGTCGGTTACGTCGGTCCGCAGGCTGCCCTGGGGGTCGTGGTGGAGGGCCTGCGCCGGTTGGAGTATCGAGGCTACGACTCGGCCGGAGTGGCCGTGGTCGCCGAGGGTGCGTTGTTCACCGCCAAGAAGGCGGGCAAGCTCGGCAACCTCGAGAAAGAGCTGATCGAGTCGCCGCTGCCGGAGACCGGCCTCGGGCTGGGCCACACGCGCTGGGCCACGCATGGCGCCCCGAACGACGTCAACGCCCACCCGCACGTCTCGGCCAACGGTCGGATCGCGCTGGTGCACAACGGCATCATCGAGAACTACGCAGCCTTGCGCACCGAGCTCGAGGGCGACGGCGTCACCATGACCTCGCAGACCGACACCGAGATCGTGGCTCATCTGCTCGGCCAGCTGGTCGAGGCCGACCTGCCGCTCGTCGAGGCCATGCGCACGGTCTGCAACCGGCTCGCCGGGGCTTTCACCCTGGTCGCCATCGACGCCGGCAGCCCGGACGTCGTGGTCGCCGCGCGTCGCAACTCGCCGCTGGTCGTCGGGGTCGGCGTGGGGGAGAACTTCGTCGCCTCCGACGTGGCCGCGTTCATCGAGCACACCCGCGAGGCGATCGAACTCGGCCAGGACCAGATCGTCGAGATCACCCGGGACAGCGTCGAGGTGACCACTTTCGACGGCGAGCCCGCGGTCGTACGGCCCTTCCACGTCGACTGGGACCTCTCGGCCGCGGAGAAGGACGGGTACGACTGGTTCATGCGCAAGGAGATCTACGAGCAGCCCCGCGCCGTCGCCGACACGCTCCTGGGCCGCCACGACGCCAACGGCCGGTTGACCCTGAACGAGATCCGGATCTCCGAGGCCGAGCTGCGCGCCATCGACAAGATCGTGATCATCGCCTGCGGCACGGCGAACTACGCCGGACTGGTGGCCAAGTACGCCATCGAGCACTGGACCCGGATCCCGTGCGAGGTCGAGCTCGCGAGCGAGTTCCGCTACCGCGACCCCATCGTCGGCCCGACCACACTGGTCGTAGCCATCAGCCAGTCCGGCGAGACCGCCGACACGCTCATGGCCATCCGGCACGCCCGGGAGCAGCGGGCGAAGGTGCTGGCCATCTGCAACACCAACGGCTCGACCATTCCGCGGGAGTCGGATGCGGTGATCTACACCCACGCCGGCCCCGAGATCGCGGTCGCTTCGACAAAGGGGTTTCTGACCCAGCTGGTGGCCTGCTACCTGCTCGGGCTCTACCTCGCGCAGGTCCGCGGCACGAAGTACGGCGACGAGATCGCCGCCACCATGCGTGAGCTCGAGTCGATGCCCGCGGCCATCACCGCCGTGCTCGACAACATCGAACCGGTCCTCAAGCTCGCCGCCGACTTCGCCAACGAGCCCTCGGTGCTCTTCCTGGGTCGCCACGTCGGGTATCCCGTCGCCCTGGAGGGCGCGCTCAAGCTCAAGGAGCTCGCCTACATCCACGCTGAGGGATTTGCCGCCGGCGAGTTGAAGCACGGGCCGATCGCCCTGATCGCCGACCAGCTCCCGGTCTTCGTGGTCATCCCGCCGCAGGGTCGCGACATGCTCCACGACAAGGTGGTGTCCAACCTGCAGGAGGTCCGAGCCCGCGGAGCCAAGACGGTCGTGCTGGCCGAGGAGGACGACCTCGAGGTGGTCGAGTTCGCCGACGTGCTGATCACCCTGCCCAAGGTCTCCACCCTGCTGCAGCCGCTGGTCGCCACCGTCCCGTTGCAGATGTTCGCCTGCGAGCTCGCCACCCGCAAGGGCCACGACGTCGACCAGCCGCGCAACCTGGCCAAGTCGGTCACCGTCGAGTGATGGACCTGTGCTTTATTGGCTCGCTCCGCTTCGCCTGCGGTTCGTGGCTGGGCGCCGCTGACGTCGTCGCTCCTCGGACCGACGAAAAGCGTGTCGGCCCTCAACGCTCCTCCGTTCAGCGGCGCCACGAACCGTGTGCCACGAAGGACGGCGGTCGGGTCATCAACTGGGCTGTGTCAGCTCGCTCCGCTTCGCCTGCGGTTCGTGGCTGGGAGCCGCTGACGTCGTCGCTCTTCGGACCGACGAAGAGCGTGTCGGCCCTCATTGCTCCTCCGTTCGGCGGCGCCGCGAACCGGGTGGCCCAAAAGTCCGAGGTTCACTCGTGATCGTGGGACTGGGCATCGACGTGTGTGACGTGAGCCGCTTTGCGGCTTCGGTGCACCGTCGGCCCGGCATGGTGAAGCGGCTGTTCACCCCGGCGGAGGCAGAGCGACCGGTGGCCTCGCAGGCCGCCCGGTTCGCGGCGAAGGAGGCGCTGGCCAAGGCCCTCGGCGCCCCGGCCGGGTTGTCCTGGCTGGACGCGGAGATCATCACCGACGAGATGGGCAAGCCTGAGTTCAAGATCCGGGGCACGGTGGCCGCCCGGGCGGCCGAGCTCGGCATCGGCACCATCCACGTGAGCCTGTCCCACGACGCCGGGATCGCGTCCGCCGTGGTGGTGTGCGAGGCGTGATCGAGGCCTTCACCGCCGACCGCATCCGCGCGCTGGAGCAGGTCGCCATGGCGAGTGACGGCGACGACGTGCTGATGCAGCGCGCCGCGGCAGGTCTGTTCCGCAGCGCGGTCGAACTGCTGACCACCCGACGGGGCGGGGTCTACGGAGCAACGGTCGTCATCCTCGCCGGGACCGGCAACAACGGCGGGGACGCGCTGTACGCCGGCGCCAGGTTGGCCCGCCGCGGGGTCCGCGTGGTGGCGGTGCCGTGTCTGGGTCGGACGCACGAGGCGGGGCTGGCTGCCCTGCTCGCCGCCGGGGGAGTGACGGCGTCGCTCGACGAGGTGGAGTGGACCGACATCGGTTCCCGCCCGCGCCCCCGGATCGACCTCTTCGTCGACGGTCTGCTCGGCATCGGCGGTCGGGCCGGTCTGACCGGCCCGCTGGAGCTCGTCTCGATGGTGACCTCGCGTTGGCGGATCCCCGTCCTGGCCGTTGACCTGCCGTCCGGAGTCGACACCGACACCGGTGCCGTACCCGGGGCGGCCATCACCGCGACCCGGACGGTGACCTTCGGGGCGTACAAGCCGTGCCACCTGGTCCAGCCGGCCCGCAGCCGATGCGGCGAGCTCGAGCTGGTCGACATCGGGCTGCCCGTCGACGGCGAACTCCCCGACCTGCTGGCCATGACCGACGACGTCTTGGCGCAGGCCTGGCCCTACCCGAGCCCGGACGGGGACAAGTACGCCCGCGGGGTGGTGGGCATCGACACCGGCTCGGAGGAGTACCCGGGCGCCGCGGTGCTGTCGACGTACGGAGCGGTGTACGCCGGGGCCGGCATGGTGCGCTTCCTCGGGGCCGAGAGGCCCGCCGAGATCATCGGGGCCCAGCTGCCGAACGTCGTCTTCTCGGCCGGTCGGGTGCAGGCCAACCTGTTCGGCTCCGGCTGGGGTGAGCGAGCCGACGGAACCGAGGTGCTGGCCCGGGCAGCGGACGGAGGGCTGCCGACCGTGATCGACGCGGACGGGCTCACCTTCTTGCCCAAGGAGATCCCTGGGGGGTGGCTGCTGACCCCGCACGCGGGCGAGCTCGCCAAGCTGCTCGGGCGGGACCGCCGCTGGGTGACCGACGACCCGTTGCGCGCCGTCCGCGCCGGCGCAGCGCAGACTGGCGCGACCGTGCTGCTCAAGGGGGCGACCCAGCTGGTCGCCCGACCCGACCGCGACGGCGTACGGGTGGCTCTGCCCGGTCCGTCGTGGACCGCTCAGGCGGGATCCGGCGACGTCCTGGGCGGCGTGTGTGCAGCCCTGCTCGCCGCGGGTCTGCGGCCGATGGACGCCGGTGTCCTGGGTGCTTCGGTGCAGGCTGCGGCCGCGGCGAGTCGTCCGGGCGCGGTGCCCCCGCACGAGCTGGCTCGCACCATCGGTGCCCTGCTCGGGGACCTGGAGCGGCGCCGCGACGAGCTGGCTCGGGAGCGGTTGTGACCACCGGACTCGGCGCCATCGACACGTCCACCGCGAGCGCGGAGATCGACCTGGCCGCGTTCCGGGGGAACGTCAGTGCCATCAAGGCGCACGTGGGGCACGCGCGGCTGATGGTCGTGGTCAAGGCCGACGGGTACGGCCACGGGATGGTCGCGTGCGCTCGCGAGGCTCAGGTGGCCGGTGCGGACTGGCTGGGGGCGGCGACACCTGCGGAGGCGCTGCAGCTGCGGGCGGCCGGAGTCCAGGGGCGGCTGTTCACCTGGCTCTACGGGGTCGACGAGGACCTGGCCCCGCTGGCGGCGGCCGACATCGACGTCTCCGCCCAGTCCATCGACCAGGTGTCCCGGCTGGTGTCGGCCGCGGCGATCGTCGAGGCCCCGGCCCGGGTCCATCTCAAGATCGACACGGGGCTGTCGCGCAACGGAGCGTCGCCCGTGGCGTGGGCCGAGCTGTGTGCGGCGGCGGCCGAGGCCGAGGACGTGGGCGGCATCGAGGTCGTGGGGATCTGGTCCCACCTCGCCGCGGCCGACGAGCCCGGACACCCCTCGGTGGAGCTCCAGCTCGAGGCCTTCAACACCGCGTACGAGCAGGCCCGGGCGGCGGGGCTGGAACCGGCCCTCAGGCACCTGGGCAACTCGGCCGCCGCTCTGATCCTCCCTGAGACCCACCTCGACCTCGTCCGGGTCGGGATCGCGGCGTACGGCATCGACCCGGCTCCCGGGATCGCGGCGCAGGCGGGTGTGCCGCTGATTCCGGTGATGCGGCTCCGCGCGCAGCTGGTCAACGTGAAAACCGTCGACGCCGGGGCGGGGGTCTCGTACGGCTGGACCTGGATGGCTGATCAGACGACGACCCTCGGTCTGGTCCCCCTCGGTTATGCCGACGGGATCCCGCGGCACGCGAGCAACCGGGCCGAGGTCTTCGTGGCGGGGCAGCGAGCCCCCATTCGCGGCCGGGTCTGCATGGACCAGTTCGTGGTCGACCTCGGACCCACCGCGGCGGCGGTGTCCGGCGACGCGGTGACCCTGTTCGGCAGCGGCGCGGACGGGGAGCCGACCGCCCAGGACTGGGCCGTCTGGTGCGACACCATCGGCTACGAGATCGTCACCAGGATCGGTGTGCGGGTGCCGCGGCACTACCTGAACGCAAGTCCCGGGGTCAGTTGATGGCCCGGACCACCCCGGTGCGGCGGACGCCCTCTCGCCCGACCCCGTCTCGGTCGTCGGCCGTGCTGACCGCGCTGACCAAGCGGGCGCCCGGCAAGGCCGACCGCGGCCGGATCGCCGAGGGAGTCGGTCTGGTGGCCGGCTTCGCGGCCTTGGCGGCGGGCGGTCTCGCCGTCGGACTGGAGCTCGAGCGGCGGATCGTGTCCAAACGGCTGGACCGGGACGTACGGATCGACGACGAACAGTTCTTCGCCCTCCGTTCCTCCGGGCCGACGCTGGTCACCCCGGACGGCGTGCTGCTCCACACCGAGATCGACGAGCCCGACCAGCCGACCGACGACGTGACCCTGGTCTTCGTCCACGGGTACGCGCTGAGCATGGACTGCTGGCACTTCCAGCGCAAGCACTTCCGCGGGACCGTACGCCAGGTCCTGTACGACCAGCGCTCCCACGGTCGCTCGACGCGGTCCGACCCCGAGCTGTGCCGGATCCCTCAGCTGGCCGACGATCTCGGGCAGGTGCTGGACGAGATCACGGGCGACCGCCCGGTGGTCCTGGTAGGTCACTCGATGGGCGGCATGACGATCATGCACCTGGCGCAGTCGCGGCCCGAGCTCTTCGGCACGACCGTGCTGGGGGTCGCGTTGTTCTCCACCGCAGCCGGGGAGATGGCTGATCACTCGCCCATCCCAGGGTTGCCGGGGCGGAGCTTCACTCGGGTGGCGGAGCCGTTGCTGGCCACCTTGAACCGGTTGCCCCAGCTGGTCGAGCGCAGCCGCCGGGCGGGTACGGATCTCGGGTACGTGGTGACCAAGCGCATGTCGTTCGGTTCGGACGTCCCGGCGAGCTACGTCGAGTTCGTCAGCGAGATGTTGGCCCAGACCCCGTTGGACGTGGTGGCGGACTTCTACCCCGCCTTCGCCGAGCTCGACGAGTACGTCGCCTTCCCCACCCTCGGCCGGGTCGACACCGTGGTGGTCGGCGGGCGGGATGATCTGATGACCCCCATCGAGCGCACCGACCGGATGGTCGAGCTGTTGCCGGACACCGAGACCATCACCGTCCCTGATTGCGGGCACCTCGGGATGATCGAGCACGCCGGCGTCTTCAACTCGGTACTGGACGGCCTGCTCACTCGGGCCCGGGCCACCTACGAGGGCCAGAGGTCGTCAACTTAACGATTCTGTTAAGACCTGTTAACCTTGGGTATCCCGGTTGCCTTTCGCAGTCGGTCCATAGCGCCCTCCAATGGAGGCAGGCGCAGCTGGGTTCGTCTTCCCTCTCCAAACATCATGTTCGGGCGTTGACGTGCCTGAACTCGATGTCCGCCGATGAGCGGAAGAAGTGAGAAGACATGCCAGGCAAGTTCACGTCGGTGAAGAGCGCCAAAAAGGCCTCGAAATCGACTCGTCCAGCCGGTGCGGCCAAGTCCATCAAGGCTGACGGCACTCCCAAGAAGCGCTGGTCGCCCGCCGACCGCGCCGCCCGCGGACACACTCCGCGTCGTGGTGGAGGTCTGCCCCGCAGCCCCCGCCGCGAGGACGCTCCGTTCGACCGTGAGGCTTCGTCCTCGGAGAACCGCAGCCGTCCGACCAACAACGATCGCAAGCCGTACGTCGATCGCAACGCCGACCGCAAGCCCTGGGCCGACCGCAACGACGACCGCAAGCCCTACGTCGATCGCAACACGAGCTCGGACCGTAAGCCGTGGGCTGACCGGAATGCGAGCTCGGACCGTAAGCCGTGGGCTGACCGGAACGCGAGCTCGGACCGAAAGCCGTGGGCTGACCGGAATGCGAGCTCGGACCGCAAGCCGTGGGCCGATCGCAATGCGAGATCTGACCGCAAGCCCTGGGCTGACCGCAATGACGACCGCAAGCCGTACGTCGATCGCAACGCCGGTTCGGACCGCAAGCCCTGGGCCGATCGCAACGACGACCGCAAGCCCTACGGCGATCGCAAGGAAGGCGGCTACCAAGGCCGTCAGAACGACAACGCCTATGGCGATCGCTCGGACAGCCGTCCGCCGCGCCGCACGGGCGAACACCACCAGCGGCCTACCCGCACCAACGACTTCACCCCTAGGACTTCAACCGTGCTGTCTCGGCAAGATCGACCCACTCGTACCCCCGCCCTCGACGAGCGCGAGCTGACCCCGGCTGTCGCCGCGGCTCCGACCGCCGCTGACTTCGGCAGCCTCGGCCTGCCGCCCGCGCTGGTCTCCGCGCTCACCGCGCAGGGCATCACCGCTCCGTTCCCGATCCAGTCGGCCACGATCCCGGACGCGCTGAACGGTCGGGACATCCTCGGCCGCGGCCAGACCGGCTCGGGCAAGACGCTCGCCTTCGGCTTGCCGATGATCACCAACCTCGCGGCCGGCGGCAAGAGCAAGCAGCCCCGCGGCCTGGTCCTGGTGCCGACCCGTGAGCTCGCGATGCAGGTCGTCGAGGCGCTCACCCCGCTGACCCGCACGGTCGGCCTCTCGATCATCCTCGTGGCCGGCGGCATGTCGTACACCCCGCAGCTGCGCGCGTTCTCCCAGGGCGTCGACATCGTGGTGGCCACCCCGGGTCGGCTGATCGACCTGATGGACCAGGGTGCGGTCGACCTCACCCGCTGTGAGGTCACCGTCCTGGACGAGGCCGACCACATGGCCGACCTCGGCTTCATGCCTGCGGTCACCCAGATCCTCGACACCGTGCCGGCCGGCGGCCAGCGTCTGCTGTTCTCCGCCACGCTGGACCGGGCGATCGACCGGCTGGTCAAGCAGTACCTGGTCTCCCCGCTGACCCACGAGGTCGACAGCGGCCAGGCGAGCGTGACCACGATGGCGCACCACGTGCTGCACATCGCCCCGAAGGACAAGGTCACCCTGACCGCCGAGATCGCCAGCCGTGAAGGCCGCACCGTGATCTTCGTCCGCACCCAGCGCGGTGCTGACCGGGTCGCCGAGCAGTTGCGTGCCGTCGGCGTCGTCGCCGGTGCCCTGCACGGTGGACTCGCCCAGGGTGCCCGCACCCGGATCCTCGAGGCGTTCAAGAACGGTCAGGTTCCCGTGCTGGTCGCCACCGACGTCGCGGCCCGCGGCATCCACGTCGACGACATCGGTCTCGTCCTCCAGGCTGACCCTCCCGGTGGCCCGAAGGAGTACCTGCACCGCGCCGGTCGTACGGCTCGCGCCGGCGGCACCGGTGTGGTCGTGACCCTGGTGCTGCCGCACCAGCGCCGCGAGATCAACTCCCTGACCAGCCAGGCCGGCGTCCGCCCGGTGGCCCTCCCCGCCGTCTCCGGCGACCAGGAGATGGTGGCCGCGACCGGTGCGAAGGCACCGACCGGTGAGGCCTTCAGCGAGTCCGACTACCAGCGCATCATCTCCCCGCCCGTGCGTCGTCGCCCCGGTGGCGGCAGTGACCGGCCGCGTGGTCGTGGTGGCCGCGACGGTGGTCGTTCCTACGGTGGTTCGCGTGATGGCGAGCGGCGTTCGGCCCGTACGCAGCACCGTGCGTACAGCGCCTGAGCCCAACCGGGCTCACGCCACTAGCATTACCGCCGGTGAACGTCTCGGTTTCTGATCTGGTCGTCGCGGTGGCATCGCAGCTCGATGCCGCCGCGATGGTCGAGGTCATCCACGCGGCCTTCGGGGCCAGGCCCGAGCTGGACCCTCCGTCGACCGCGATCAACGAGACACCGGACTCCGTCCTGACCACGATGAGTCGTGGGGGCGGCATCTTCGCGACGGTGGGCGGTCGTCCGGCCGGCGTCATCCTCGTCGTGCCGGGCACCTCCGGGGCCACGTTCCAACGGGTCTCCGTCCACCCGGATTTCCAGCGGCACGGTATCGCCTCGGCGATGGTCAGCGCCGCCGAGGAACTGGCCGCGACGCTGGGCCACCGCGACGTCGAGCTCTTCGCCCGCGGTGAGTTCGCCACCCTGATCGCCTTCTGGCAGCACCGCGGCTTCACCATCGCCCGAGACGCCCCCAACGGCGTCATCCTGGCCAAGGCTCTGCCGCTGGCCGTCCACGTACCCACGGCTGAGGCCATGACGAGCCTCGGTGAACGGTTGGCCGACCTGCTCCGGCCGGGCGACGTGGTCATCGCCTCCGGTGACCTCGGCGCCGGCAAAACCACCCTCACCCAGGGCATCGGACGCGGCCTCGCCAGCGTCGGGCCGATCATCTCGCCCACCTTCGTCATCTCCCGGCAGCATCCCTCCACCAACGGCCGGCCACTGCTCGTGCACGTGGACGCCTACCGGCTGACCAGTGCGCACGAGCTCGACGACCTCGATCTCGACGCCACCCTGGCCGGTGCGGTCACCGTGGTCGAATGGGGCCAGGGCATCGCCGAGGGGCTGGCGGACGACCGGTTGGAGATCGACATCTGGACCTCTCCGGTCGACGCCTCGGCCGTGGCCGACGACAGTCCGCGGATCGTCACGATCTCGGGTGTCGGCCCGCGCTGGCAGGGTGTCGACCTCGACGGATTGAGCCGATGACGGACGCGTACACCCCTCTCACCCTCGCGATCGACACCTCCACGGTCGTATCGGTCGGCTTGGCGCGTGGCACCCAGGTGCTCAGCACCGCCTCGATCGAGGATCGGATGGCCCACGTCGAGCAGCTGACTCCGCTGGTGCGGCGTTGCTTGGAGTCCGCCGGTGAGTCGATCGGTGCCGTGGACCGGATCGTCGTCGGTCTGGGCCCCGGCCCCTTCACCGGACTCCGCGTCGGCATCGCCACCGCGCAGGTGCTGGCCTCCGTGCGCAAGATCGAGCTGCGTGGCATCTGCAGCCTGGACGTGCTCGCGACCCAGTACGCGGCGAGCACGCCCGATCAGGAGTTCGTGGTCGCCACGGATGCACGCCGGCGCGAGGTCTACTGGGCCCGCTACGGCGCCGCCGGCCGCCGGACCGACGGGCCGCACGTCTCCAACCCGGATGACGTCCCCCGGCTCCCCACCGTCGGCCCCGGCGCTGAGGTCTATCCCGACCGGTTGCTGGTCGTCGACGGCCCGCGGGCCCTGGACCCCGGCGCCCTGGCCGTATGCGGCTGGGACCTACCCGACGCCGGCCGTGAGCCGCTCTACCTGCGCCGGCCCGACGCCGTCGAACCGACCCGACGGAAGTCCGTGCTGCACCACCGAGGAGCACCGCGATGACCGCGTCCGCCGCCCCGTCGCAGGTCAACATCCTGCCCGCCCGGCAAGGCGATCTGCCATCCATCATGGGACTGGAGCGGTCGGGCTTCGCCGCGACCGAGCAGTGGAGCGAACGCAGCTGGCAGGGTGAGCTGGTCGGGGACAGCCGGACCATCCTGATCGCCCGGGCCCATCAGCCCGTGGGCGTGATCTCGCTCAAGACGGTGGGCGAGCTCGCCGACCTGCACCGGCTCGTCGTCGCTCCGGCGCACCGGCGTCGGGGGGTTGGAGCGGACCTGGTACGAGCCGGCTTGGCCGCCGTCCGCCACCAAGGCGCCACCGCGGTGATCCTCGAGGTGGACTACGACAACGAGGGCGCCATCGCGCTCTACCAGCGACTCGGGTTCGAGCAGCTGTCCGCTCGGCAGAACTACTACGGTCCGGGGCAGCACGCCTTGATCATGAAGCTCTACGACCTGCCCGAGTGGCCGGACAAGATCTTCGGTGTGGAGGACGGACGATGAGCGGACCACTCATCCTGGGCATCGAGTCCTCCTGCGACGAGACCGGCGTCGGCATCGTCCGCGGTCACGAGCTGCTGGCCAATGAGGTGGCCTCCAGCGTCGAGGAACACATCCGCTTCGGTGGCGTCGTACCCGAGGTGGCCAGTCGCGCGCACCTCGAAGCCATGGTGCCGGCGTTGGAGCGGGCCTGCGCGACGGCCGACATCGATCTGTCCGAGCTGGACGGGATCGCCGTCACCGCCGGCCCCGGGCTGATGGGGGCACTGGTCGTCGGACTGGCCAGTGCCAAGGCGTTGGCGTACGCGCTCGACAAGCCGCTCTACGGCGTCAACCACTTGGCCGGTCACGTCGCGGTGGATCTGCTCGAGCACGGTCCGCTGCCCACGCCGTGCGTGGCGCTGCTGGTCTCGGGCGGCCACACCGCTCTGCTGCGGGTGGACAGCATCACCTCCGGCATCACCGAGCTCGGCTCGACCATCGACGATGCGGCGGGGGAGGCGTACGACAAGGTGGCTCGGGTCCTGGGCCTGCCGTACCCGGGTGGTCCCCACATCGATCGGGCCGCCACCGGTGACCCCAGCTTCGTCTCGTTCCCGCGCGGGCTGACCGCACGCAAGGACCGAGACCGGCACCGCTTCGACTTCTCGTTCTCCGGTCTCAAGACGGCGGTTGCCCGCTGGGTCGAGGCCCGCGAACGCGACGGTGAGGACGTACCGCTCGCCGACGTCGCCGCCAGCTTCCAGGAGGCGGTCTGCGATGTGTTGACCGCCAAGGCCGTCGACGCGTGCGCGTACACCGGCGCTACCGACCTGCTGATCGGGGGCGGCGTGGCCGCGAACGGTCGACTGCGGGCCCTGCTCGCCGAGCGTGCCGCGGCCAACGGCATC
>DATDBS010000029.1:0-23346 GCA_036524735.1 Propionibacteriaceae bacterium | reverse complement strand
TGGTAGTTCTGGTCCTTCGCGCGCTGGAAGCTGGCGATGACCTCGGCCTCGGCCTCGTCGACGTCGGCCCAGGTAGCACCTTCGACGGACTTGCCGGGCTCGAGGTCCTTGTAGACGGTGAAGAAGTGCTCGATCTCGAGCAGCAGGTAGTCGCGGACGTCGTCCATCGTGCGCAGGTGGTCACGACGGTGGTCCGAGACGGGGACGCAGAGAACCTTGTCGTCACCGCCGGCCTCGTCGGTCATCCGGAACATGGCCACGGCGCGGCACTTGATGAGGCACCCCGGGAACGTGGGCTCGGAGACCAGGACGAGCGCGTCCAGCGGGTCGCCGTCCTGACCGAGAGTGCCCTCGATGAATCCGTAGTCGGCCGGATAGGCCGTGGAGGTGAACAGGGTGCGGTCCAGACGGATCCGGCCGGACTCGTGATCGACCTCGTACTTGTTCTTGTTGCCCTTGGGGATCTCGACGAAGACGTCAAAAACCAGATCGCTCGTCGGTCGGGACTTGTTCTCAGCATTCGGTGCGGTCACCGGAGCTCCTTAAGATGGGGTGTGCTCGGCGGTGCCCCCCGAGGGGCCTGCCGCTGGAGAGCCTAGCGTCAAGAGGGTGGGTGCCCGTTTGCGTGTCAAGAGAATAGCGGTGGCGGTTGCCGCCATGCTCGTCGCGGTCGGGTTGGTCGCCGGGCTGGTCAGTGGAGCCTTCGGCGCGGTGGCGCGCGACGGCCTGTACGCCACGGGTCTCTGGAGCCGCAACGGCGCCTCGACCCTGCCGTCCGACCGCTCCGACCGCTCCGATCGGCCGACCCCGACCCCGACGCCGACCTCCCGACAGAGCACCGCCACGCCCGAGCCCGGCACCGACCTACCCGGGCCGGTCCTCGCCGCCGCGGAAGCAGGCCGGACGCCGAGCGCGGCGAAGGTCACGGCCAAGATCAGAGGGGTCAAGGTCGCCGGGGTCGGGTCGTCGTACACGGGTGCTGTCCTCGACGTCGGTTCGGGCAAGACGCTGTTCGCCCACAACGCCGAGGACGCCTACATCCCGGCGTCGACCATGAAGCTGCTGACGTCGGCCGCGGCCCTGTCGATCCTCGGTCCGGACCGTGTCTTCACCACGAAGGTGGTCAGCCCGAAGCGCGGAAGGGTCATCCTCGTCGGCGGTGGTGACCCCTACCTCGCCACCAAGACGACAGCGAGCACGTTCCCGAAGCGGTCCTCGGTGGCCACCCTGGCCCGCAACACCGCAACCGCCCTGAAGAAGGACAAGGTCACGAAGGTCTCCTTGGGCTACGACGACTCGCTGTTCTCCGGTCCGCGCTGGAACCCCACCTGGCCGGACTTCTACAGCGATCAGGTCACCCCCATCTCGGCCCTCTGGGTCGACGAGGGCCGGGTCAGCGGGTCGCCGGGTGCGCGGGTGAAGAACCCGAGCAAGGCGGCCGCAGAGGCGTACGCGGCGGCCTTGCGTCAGCAGGGCATCGAGGTCAGTGGGATCAGCGTGGAACGGGCGAGCAACCAGGCGACCCCCGTGGCCAGCGTGGGATCGATGCCGTTGGAGCGGATCGTCGAACAGCTGCTCATGGTCAGTGACAACGACGCGGCCGAGGTGGTGCTGCGGCAGGCCGCGCTCGGGGCCGGTAAGAAGGGCACCTTCACCGACGGCGTCAGTACGGTCAGGGCCCGGTTGACCAAGCTCGGCGTCTGGGACTCGAGTGCGAAGATCTACGACGGCAGCGGCCTGTCCCGCAAGACCCACGTGCCGGCCGACACCATGGTCAAGCTGTTGCGGCTGGCCTCCCAGGACGCCCATCCGGAGCTCCGGTCGGTGATCACCGGACTGCCGGTGGCCGGTGTCGAGGGCAGCCTGCGCACCCATTACTCCGACGACGAGAGCCTGGCCGGCCGTGGTCTCGTACGCGGCAAGACCGGCACCTTGAACAAGGTTCATTCGCTGGCGGGTTTCGTGCGGACCAGAGACGGGTCGCTGCTGGTCTACGCCTTCCTGGTCAACAACGCGAAGAACGACTTCAACGCCAAGGTGTGGCTCGACCGCACCTCGGCCGCGTTGAGCACCTGCGGCTGCCGCTGACCTGGGTTCGGCACATACGCTCAGGTCATGACAACCTCGATGGTCGACTGGTCGGTCGCGTTCAACACGGCGGCCCGGTTGGTGAAGCCCGGCCCGGAGATCTCCCGGCAGGGTGCCGCTGCCGCGGTCGCCGAGCTGCGCGAGTGCGCGACGCGGGCGGAGGCGTACGTCAGCGAGGTCACCGGTCTCGCGACTCCCGGCGGCACCGCACCGGTCCTCGTGGTCGACCGGCCACGCTGGATCCAGGCCAACCTGGACGGTTTCCGGCAGATCCTGGCCCCGCTCAACGCCAAGGCCGTCGACAAGCTGCAGCAGGGCAGCCCCGCCCTCGCCGGGGTGGGGGCCCGGGTCAGCGGGGTCGAGGTGGGTGCCCTCCTCAGCTATCTGGCGCCCAAGGTGCTGGGTCAGTTCGACCCCTTCTACCCGGGCGCGAACGGTGGTGAGACCGGCGGCCGGTTGCTGCTCGTGGCGCCCAACATCGTCGCCGTCGAGCGCGAGCTCGACGTGGACCCGAAGGACTTCCGGCTCTGGGTCTGCCTGCACGAGGAGACCCATCGGGTGCAGTTCACCGCGGTGCCGTGGCTGCGCAGCTACCTGACCGAGCAGATCGCCGCCGTCGTGGACTCCGCCGAGCTCGACCCCCAGATCGTGAACCAGATGGTTCGCGACGGGATCAAGCGGCTGGTCGAGAGCCTGCGGGGGGACGAGGAGCTCTCCATCATCGATCTGGTGCAGACCCCGGCGCAGAAGGCCACGGTGGACAAGATCACCGCCGTGATGTCCTTGCTCGAGGGCCACGCCGACGTCGTGATGGACGGGGTCGGTCCTGACGTGATCCCGTCGGTGGCCAAGATCCGCTCCAAGTTCACCGTGCGACGCCAGGGTCAGGGTTTCGACAAGGTCATTCGCAAGCTGCTCGGTCTCGACGCCAAGATGCGGCAGTACCGCGACGGAGCGGCCTTCTGTCGTGCCGTGCTCGACCAGGTCGGGATGGCCGGGTTGAACCGGGTCTGGACCTCGCCGGAGACGTTGCCCAGCCGGGCAGAGATCGCTGATCCCCAGCTGTGGTTGGACCGGGTGCACCCTCCGCTGCTGGACGCCTGACCCTCGTCGCTCGTGGCCCGACGTGAGCTCGGCCCGGCGACCCTCGCCGTGGTCCAGGCCGTCGATGCGGCCCTGATCCCTGCCGGTGTACGACTCGTCGTCGCGTGCTCGGGGGGTGCGGACTCGCTGGCCCTGTCGTACGCCGTCGGTCACCTCGCGCGGCGGCGGGAGTGGGCCTGGACTGCGGTGGTCGTCGACCACCAGTTGCAACCTGGGTCAGCCGAGGTGGCGGCGCGTGCCCGGGACCAGCTCGACGACCTGGGTTGCCCGGACGTCCAGGTGCTGCGGGTCGATGTCGATCCGGACGCGCGTGGCGGGCCTGAAGCCGCCGCCCGCGACGCGCGCTACGCCGCCTTGGCAACCGTGGCGAGGCGGATCGGTGGCACGGTACTGCTCGGGCACACGCTCGACGACCAGGCGGAGACCGTGCTGCTCGGACTGGCCCGCGGCTCAGGGCTCCGGTCCCTGGCTGGGATGGCCGTACGGTCCGGATCCCTGCTGCGACCGCTGCTCGCACTGCGCCGGGTGACCACGGTGCAGACGTGTCACGAGATCGGGCTCGATCCCTGGTCCGACCCGCACAACGAGGATCCCCGCTTCACCCGCGTCCGGGTCCGCCAGCGGGTGCTGCCCACCCTGGAGGCCGAGCTCGGTCCGGGCGCCGCCGAGTCACTGGCGCGCACGGCCGCGCTGGCCCGCGACGACACCGATCTGTTGGACCGCCTCGCCGCCGAGGCCGACCCGGGCACCGACGAGCTGGCGGCCGACCTGCTGCTGGCCTTGCCCCGGGCGTTGCGCACCCGCGTCATCCGGCGCTGGCTGGCGCGGCTCGGGGCGGTCGAGGTGACGCTCAGCCATGTCATCAGGGTGGAGGATCTGGTCACCCAGTGGCGCGGTCAGGGTCAGGCCGACCTTCCGGGGTTGTCCGTACGCCGGGTGCAGGGCAGTCTGCGAACGGTCCCCTGAGGCTTGTGGCAGGCTGTCGCCTGTGGATGACAGCGCAATCTCGGCAGACCTGACGGGCGTCTTGTTCACCAAGGAGCAGGTCGGCGACCGGATGCGAGAGCTGGCCGGCCAGATCGACCGTGACTATGCCGGCAAGGACCTGCTGCTGGTCGGGGTCCTCAACGGCGCGGTGATGGTGATGGCCGACCTGTCCCGGGCCCTCACGATCCACTGCCGGATGGACTGGATGGCCGTCTCCTCCTACGGTTCCGGCACCAAATCCTCGGGCGTGGTCCGGATCCTGAAGGACCTGAGCAGCGACATCACCGGGATGGACGTGCTGGTGGTCGAGGACATCATCGACACGGGTCTCACCCTGTCGTACCTGATCAGCAACTTGCGCTCCCGCGGACCGGCCAGCCTCGAGGTCATGACGGCCTTCCGGAAGCCCGAGGCGGCGCAGAACGCGGTCGAGGTCGCGTACGTCGGCTTCGACATCCCGAACGAGTTCGTCGTCGGTTACGGCCTGGACTACAACGGCCACTACCGCAACCTCACCGCGGTGGGCACCTTGTCGCCGCACATCTACAGCTGAGCGCGGCGAACTGACCCGGCGGTCGTACGCCCTGGTAGGCCCCCCGCCGTTGTCTTTTTCCCGAGTCCGTGTTTACCTTGTAAACAGAGAGCCTGTTTACATCGTAAACGCGCGCTCGGGGTCGGACTGAGTTGCACCGCGGACGAGCTGCGGTCCCAGTCCACATCAGGAAGAAGAACGCGGATGAGCCAAACACCCACCGACGGCGACTACTTCGGCGGGGACACGGTGCCCAACGGCTCCTACCCGCCCGCATCGTCGTACGAGAACGATTCGGTCGAGCAGGGTCGCCGGTACGCGACCCCGACCGACCCCTTCGTGGCCGACGAGACGTTGACCTACAGCACCCCGGCACCCGCCTACGGCCAGCCCGATCAGGACCCGGGCACCGCCGACGTGGCCAAGGACGAGGCCGCACAGGTCAAGGACACGGCCGCCGCTGAAGGCCGCCAGGTCGCCGACACCGCCAAGGAAGAGGCCAAGAACGCGGCCGGGACCGCGGTCGAGGCGGGCCAGCAGGTGGCCGGTACGGCCAAGGTCGAAGCCAAGAACGTTGCGGCCGAGACGACCGCTCAGGCCAAGGACCTGGCCAAGACGGCCGTCAGCGAGCTCAGCACCCAGGCCGGCGCCCAGCAGCAGAAGGTCGCTACCCTCGTGCACTCGTACGCCAAGGAGCTCGGTTCCATGGCGTCGGGCTCGCAGGAATCGGGTCAGCTGACCGACCTGACCCACCAGGCCTCCGCCAAGGCCGGCGAGATCGGCCACTGGCTGGAGAACCACGAGCCCCGCGACCTCGTCCGGGAGCTCACCTCGTTCGCCCGTCGTCGTCCCGGAGCCTTCCTGGTCGGCGCAGCGGTGGCCGGAGTGGTCGTGGGTCGCCTGACCCGCAACCTGGCCGCCGAGGCGAAGGACGAGGCCGCGCCCAGCACCAACGGCACCGCCCACCTGACCACGGGATACGCCGAGACCCCGACCTACGCGGCGACCCCGACGTACGCCGAGGCCCCGACGTACACGGGGGAGCAGGCCGGCCGCTACGGCGACTTGGCCAGCGCGGACCAGGTCACCAGCTTCGACACCCCGGTCCAGGCGGCCGGGTACGACCACCGATGAGCAACGCCTACCTCGATCCGCAGTCCACGGGCCGCGTACCCGAGGAGCGCTCGATCGGTGAGATCCTCACCGACGTCGGCCAGAACGTGACCACCCTGCTGCGGCAGGAGGTCGAGCTGGCCAAGGCCGAGGCCAAGCAGTCCGCGTCGAAGGCGGGCAAGGGCCTGGGCATGTTCGCGGGTGCCGCCGTCGCCGGGTTGATGTTCCTGGTCTTCTTGTCGGTCGGCGCCTGGTGGGCGCTCGGCACGCAGATCGGCAACGGCTGGTCGGGCGTGATCGTCGCGGTCGTGTGGGCCATCATCGCCGGCGTCCTCGCGTTCGTCGGCAAGAAAGAGCTCGACAAGATCAAGGGGCTCCCGAAGACGGTCGAGACCGTGGGTCAGATCCCGAACGCAGCCAAAGGACACGAGGAGAGAAACTGATGAGCACCCAGACCCCGGAAGAGATCCGCGCCGAGATCGAGCGCACCCGCGCCAACCTGAGCAACGATGTGAACGCCCTGACCAACGAGGCGAACCCCAAGAACATCGCCAAGCGCAAGGTCGATGACGTCAAGGAGGCTGCGGTCGGTTTGAAGGACCGCGTCATGGGCTCTGCCTCCGAGGCAGGCGGCGCTGCGAGCGACCGGGTCGGCGCTGTGGGTGACGCGGCCAGTGACCGGGCCGCTGCGGTCGGTGACGCCGTCTCCGGTGCGCCGGCCAACGTCAAGCGCAAAGCGCAGGGGAACCCGCTGGCTGCCGGTCTGGTCGCTTTCGGCCTCGGCTTCCTCGTGTCCGGGCTCATCCCCGCGTCGCAGCAGGAGAAGGACGCGGCGGCCGGTCTGAAGGCGAAGGCCGAGCCCCTGAAGGAGAAGTTGACCGACGCCGCCAAGGATGTCGCCAGCAACCTGAAGGAGCCGGCTCAGGACGCGGTGCAGTCGGTCAAGGCAACGGCGACCGACGCGGCTGAGACCGTCAAGGACGAGGGCGCGTCGGCCAAGTCGACCGTGCAGACCCAGGTCGCGGACTCGAAGGACACGCTGCAGGGGCAGGTGGCGGACTCCAAGGATTCCGTCCAGGGTCAGGTGGCCGACTCGAAGGAGTCGGTGCAGTACAGCCAGCCCAGCTGAGCTGACCTCGAAGCATCCAGAGCCGGTCCCCTCCGAGGGGGCCGGCTCGATGCTTTGTGCCTGGCCGAAGGTCCACGGATGGAGGGACACTTGGCTCTCACCGCTAGCCTTAGCGCTGAGGATTGCCCAGATCCTCTATATCTACTAGGCAGGTTATGAACGTCAAACGCATATTCCGCGGACCTCTCGTCTGGATCGTGCTTGCCGTCATCGCCGTCGGACTGCTGATCGATTTCAGCAGCCGACTGAGCGGTGGATACAAGGAAGAGCCGACCTCGATGGTGGTGGCGCTCATCAACGGCAACGAGCCGATGAGCGAGGTGATCCTGGTCGACAAGGAGCAGGAGATCCAGGTCACCATGAAGGACGCGGAAAAGACGCGTTACAAGGCGATCTGGGTCGGCAACCAGAGCGACGAGCTGATCACCCGGTTGAACCAGCGCGTAGCGGACAGGACCCTCGACAGCTGGGTCGGTCAGAACGCGACGCCGGGCTTCCTGTCCTCCCTGCTGGCCACCTTGATCCCCTTCGTGATCATCGGCGTGCTGTTCTTCTTCCTGCTCAACTCCGTGCAGGGCGGCGGCAGCCGGGTGATGCAGTTCGGCAAGTCGAAGGCCAAGGTGATGAACAAGGACACGCCGAAGACGACGTTCCGCGACGTGGCCGGTTGTGAGGAGGCCATCGAGGAGCTCGACGAGATCAAGGAGTTCTTGGCCGAGCCGGCGAAGTTCCAGGCGGTCGGTGCGAAGATCCCGAAGGGCGTCCTGCTCTACGGACCGCCCGGTACGGGTAAGACCTTGCTCGCTCGCGCCGTGGCCGGCGAGGCCGGTGTCCCTTTCTACTCGATTTCCGGTTCGGACTTCGTCGAGATGTTCGTCGGCGTCGGTGCGTCCCGCGTCCGGGATCTTTTCGAGCAGGCCAAGGAAAATGCTCCGGCCATCGTCTTCATCGACGAGATCGACGCCGTCGGTCGGCACCGTGGTGCCGGCATGGGTGGCGGCCACGACGAGCGTGAGCAGACCCTCAACCAGCTGCTGGTCGAGATGGACGGCTTCGACGTCCGCGGCGGCGTGATCCTGATCGCCGCGACCAACCGCCCCGACGTGCTCGACCCGGCCCTGTTGCGCCCCGGTCGTTTCGACCGTCAGATCGCCGTCGAGGCGCCCGACCTCAAGGGTCGGTTCCAGATCCTCAAGGTGCACGCCGAGGGCAAGCCGATGGCTCCCGATGTCGACCTGCTCGGGGTGGCCCGTCGGACGCCGGGGTTCACCGGTGCCGACCTGGCCAACGTGCTCAACGAGGCCGCCCTGCTGACCGCCCGGCAGAACGCCCGGGTCATCTCCGACGACTACCTCGACGAGGCCATCGACCGCGTCATCGCCGGGCCGCAGAAGCGCAGCCGGCTGATGAACGAGAAGGAGAAGCTCGTCACCGCGTACCACGAGGGTGGACACGCCTTGGTGGCCGCAGCACTGCCCGGCACGGACCCCGTGCAGAAGGTGACGATCCTGCCGCGCGGCCGGGCTCTGGGCTACACGATGGTGCTGCCGGAGAACGACAAGTACTCCAACACCCGCGCTGAGCTGCTCGACCAGCTGGCGTACATGATGGGCGGCCGGGCGGCGGAGGAGCTGGTGTTCCACGACCCGACCACCGGAGCCAGCAACGACATCGAGAAGGCGACCAACGTCGCCCGCGCCATGGTCACCCAGTACGGCATGACCGACCGGCTGGGCGCGATCAAGCTCGGCTCCGGGGAGTCCGAGCCGTTCATGGGTCGCGACATGGGTCACGGCCGCGAGTACTCCGAGGAAGTGGCGGCGATCGTCGACGAGGAGGTCTCGAAGCTGATCGGCAACGCCCATCAGGAGGCCTTCGACATCTTGACGGCCAACCGTGACGTGCTCGACGACCTGGTCCGCGCGCTGTTCGAGAAGGAGACCCTCGACCGCCAGGAGGTGGCGGAGGTCTTCCAGCCGCTCCGCCTGTGGCCGAAGCGTCCCGCCTGGACCGGCTCCGACGCACGGATCCCGTCGTCCCTGCCCCCGGTCATGCCCCCGCCGCCCACCGTGGGCCAGAACGGCTACAACGCCAACGGGAACGGCAACGGTCACGGGCCCAACGGACAGCTCCCGCCCAGCCTCGAAGGCGTACCGGCCGGTGGCGCCCAGCTCCCGCCCGGTCACAGCTCGGCCGGATCGCAACTGCCCGGTGAGCCCGGTTCGGGTGGCACCCACCCTCCCCAGGGACCCGGGGTGACCGACCAGCCTCAGCGAGGACCTGACTTCCGGTGACCGACCACTTCCCGGCGGTCGACCAGATCAGGATGGCCGAGGACGTCGAGCCCCGGGCCTTCGACCAACCCCGGATCGCCGCGGCCGTCCGCGAGATCCTCATCGGGATCGGTGAGGATCCCGACCGGGACGGGCTGCGTAACACCCCCGATCGGGTGGCCCGGGCGTACGCCGAGATGTTCCAGGGTCTGCACCAGACGCCGGAGGAGGTGCTCGCCACCGTCTTCGACCTCGGTCACGACGAGCTCGTGGTGGTCAAGGACATCGAGGTCTGGAGCTGCTGCGAGCACCACCTCGTGCCGTTCACCGGCGTGGCCCACGTGGGTTACATCCCCAACGTCGACGGCCGGATCACCGGGCTGAGCAAGCTCGCCCGCCTGGTCGACGTGTACGCCAAGCGGCCCCAGGTCCAGGAGCGGTTGACCACCCAGGTCGCCGATGCGCTGGAACGGATCCTCGCCCCACGCGGGGTGATCGTGATCTTCCAGTGCGAACACCTCTGCATGACCATGCGGGGCGTGCGCAAGCCGGGTTCCCGGACGGTGACCAGCGCCGTACGCGGCCAGCTCCGCAACGCCGCCACCCGCGCCGAGGCCATGGCCCTCATCACCAGCTAGCCCCCAGCGGGCTACTTGACGGCCTTCTTGGACGCGGTCCAGGTGTTGCAGCGGCCGAAGTCCGAGGATTCCAGACCGCGTTCCAGCCACCGGATCTGCGCGGCGCTGGTGCCGTGGTCGGGTTTGCGGCTGGGTGGGGGATCCTCGTCGCCGGTGTAGCTGTGCCAGGTGCGCAGCTGTGAACGGTCGTACGGAGTGAGGTTCAGCGACTTCGTCGCCTGGCCGAGGAACACGCCTTCGAAGCACTGGGCCTGGAGCTCCAGCCGCCGGCTGAGCAGGTAGCGACTGCTCTTCTTGCCCGTCGCGTAGTAGGCGCTGCCGTACTCGGCGAGCATCCCGGTCGTGGCCTGCAGGTGGTGGCCGAACTCATGGGCGGCCAAGCCCACGTAACCGAGCCGGGCGGAGGTGTACGCCTCGCGCCCGTCGTCGCTCGTCTGCGGCCAGTAGATGGTCTGGGTCGCCGAGCAGTAGTACGCGGGAGCGAGATCCTGCCCGTATTTACCACACGGCGTGCTGATCGACTTCTTGTAGGTCTTGACCTTCGGCGCGGTCAGGGTGATGCCCTCGTCGGCCAGGGGCTCCGCGAACGCCTTGACCAGGCAGTCCACGACGTCACGGACGTACGGGGCGAGCTTGTCGTTCTTGAGCGGTGGCTGCGGACTACGGACCTTGATCCCGCAGGACACCGTGGTCTGGCCCAGGTCGATCCCGTAGAGCGCGTTCTTCTTCAGACTCTGGTCGGGTCCAGGTGGGGTCGGCCCGCTCGAGGGAGTGGCGGACGGGGAGCGCGGCGGTGTCGAGCTCGGCGACGCGGGCCGGACCAAGGTCACGGCCGGCGTCGGAATCGACGAGGTCGGCACCGGGGTCGAGGTGGTGGCCGCCGGCTGGGCGACGGGCTGATCCGCTCGCCGGACCAGGACGAAGCCGGCCGTGACCGCGAGCAGAACGGCGACGACGACGCTCAGTGCGACGACGAGCAGGGCTCGGGGCCGGCGGGTGGATGAACGCGGGGGCATCGGCGGTGCACCCCCCGGGTGTGCAGGCGACCCGTTCGTCGGATGCGACACGCGTCGAGCATAGACGGGCCCGAAACGGTGCGTCCCGCTCCATCTAAAGTGGTCCGGTGCGAGAGATACCGCTGGTCCGGGGGCTGCCGCACCCCGGCCGCACGCTGGTGATGGGCGTGGTCAACGTCACCCCGGATTCGTTCTCCGACGGCGGTGAGTGGTTCGACGGGGGCGCCGCGGTCCGGCACGGACTGGATCTGCTGGCCGAGGGTGCCGACATCGTCGACGTCGGCGGCGAGTCCACCCGGCCGGGCGCCGTACGTCCCGATCCCGCCGAGGAGCTGCGCCGGGTGCTGCCCGTGATCAGCGCGCTCCGGGCCGCCGGCGCGGTCGTCAGCATCGACACGATGCGCTCGGAGGTGGCGGCGCGGGCGCTCGACGCGGGAGCGCAGCTGGTCAACGACGTTTCCGGCGGGCGGGCGGACCCCGCGATCCTGGACCTCGTCGCCGAGCGCGGGGTGGCGTACGTCTGCATGCACTGGCGCGGCCACTCCGAGGACATGCAGAGCCGAGCCGTGTACGCCGATGTGGTCGCCGATGTCCTCCGCGAGCTCGCTCAACAGGTCGAGGCCGCCACGCGGGCGGGCGTGGCCCGTGACCAGCTGGTGATCGATCCCGGCTTCGGCTTCGCGAAGACCGGCGACCACAACTGGCAGCTGTTGAACCGGCTGGGTGAGCTCGACGCGCTGGGTCTGCCCCAGCTGATCGGCGTTTCCCGGAAGGCGTTCCTCGGTTCCCTGTTGGCCGGATCCAACGGCGTACCCAGGCCCGCCCGGGACCGCGACGACGCCACAACGGCGCTGACGACGGTGCTGGCACTGCGGCGGGTGTGGGGAGTGAGAGTGCACTCGGTCCGGGCGAGCCGGGACGCGGTGGCGGTCAGCCAGCGGTTGGCGGATCTTCCGGACCGACCGGACTGACCCGGCGGGGTGGGCAGCGTCCACCGGCCATCTGCCGTTAACGAGGCGATCATGGGCGTCGGATAGGGTCGCAACCGTCAAGGAGGTGTGATGGCGGCTGAAGCACTGGAGCGTGCGCCGGAGCGTAAGCGCGCGCCCGCCGTCGACCGCATCACCCTGACCGGAATCGCCGCGATCGGCCATCATGGCGTCTTCGACTTCGAGCGTGAGCAAGGTCAACGCTTCGTCGTCGACGTCACTCTCACCCTCGACCTCGCCCCGGCCGCCAGCACCGACGACCTCGCCCAGACCATCGACTACGGCACCCTCGCCACCGCCATCGTGGCCGATATCCAAGGGGAGCCGTTGGACCTCATCGAGGCGTTGGCCGACAGGATCGCTCGCACGACGCTGCGGGCGGGTGCGGTCGAGTGCGTCGAGGTCACTGTCCACAAGCCCCAAGCGCCCGTCGGCGTGGAATTCGCCGATGTGGCCGTCACGCTGACCAGGAGTAGACGATATGACTAGTCCCAACCCGTACGCCATCGATACCGACACCCTGAGCGGCATGAAGCCCCTGAGGAAGGTCGTCTACTCCGTCGGCTCGAACCTCGGTGACCGGCTCGGCAACCTGCAGGGTGCCATCGATGCACTACGGGACACCCCGGACGTCATCGTCGTCGACGTCTCGTCGGTGTACGAGACCGAGCCGATCGGCGGGCCCGCCGACAACCCCAGCTTCCTCAATCTGGTGGTGGTCGCCGAGACCACCCTGGAGCCGCGGACCCTCCTCGAGCGCGCCTTCGCGATCGAGGATGCCTTCGGTCGCGAACGCGGCGGCGAGCGCTGGGGACCACGCACCCTGGACGTCGACCTGATCCTGGTCGGCACCACCGAGACCGACCAGCCCGACCTCAAGCTGCCCCACCCGGAGGCCCACCAACGCGGGTTCGTGTTGATTCCCTGGTACGAGATCGATCCGACCGGTCAGCTGCCGGGCCAGGGCACGGTGTCCGACCTGGCCGGGGCTGCGGACGGTTCGGGCGTGGTCCGTCGCGACGATCTCCAGATCGACAAAGACTGAGGGCGTCGCCCCTCCGTCTCCAGCACACCCCCTGCATTGACTCAACCCCAACCCGGCGGTTCGATTCACACCACACCGCCGCGCGCGCTGCTCGTCGCGGCCCTCTTCGGCGGTCTCGCCGGATGGTTGGTCGTGGTCAGCGCCAACGCTCTCGACCTCGTCGCGCCGATCGTGCCGTGGACCGCGCCGCTGGCCCTGGTCCTGATCACGGCCCTGGTCGGCGTGCTGGCCTACACGACCCGGCAACGGATCCAGATCCGGCACGAGCGGATGGAGCCCCAACGCGCCGTCGCGTTCCTGGTCCTGGGGAAGGCTTCCGCCCTGGGGGGTGCCCTGGTCGCCGGGGCCTACCTCGGGTTCGCCCTGAACTTCGTCGGTCGGATGGACGCCGCCGGGCCCCGTGACCGGGTCATCCGATCCGCGGTCGCGGTGGGCGTCGGAATCGTGTTGTGCGTGGCCGGCCTGTTGCTCGAACGGGCCTGCAAGGTGCCGGGCAACGACGAAGATAACGACTTGGAAGCAGACTCCCGCCACTGAAGGCGTTAATGCCTCGTTGTCGACAAACGTAGGCATAGGGTGGCGGACGTGAACCCCTCCTCAGCAGCTGACACCGAGGCTCGCCCGCAGTCTGCGGCTACGCCTCACCGGCAGGCCAAGACGTCCCCGCTGCGGCGCACGTCGGAGATCGTGCTGGTCGCGGGCACGGTGATCGCCGTGGCGGCGGCTTTCGGGCCCACCTGGCTGGTCCGGGTCGGGGTGGTCGTGGCCGTGGCCGCCGCCGTCGTGGCCTGTGTGTTCGCGTGGCGGGAGCTCTTCTTCGTTCGCCGCAAGCACGCCAAGGACATGCTCGAGGCGTCACAGCAGCACGGGAAGGTCCTGCACGAGGAGCGCACCCGGACCGGTGCCGTGGTGGACACCCTGACCAAGCGGGTCAAGGACGCCGGCGTCGTGATCGACGGCCAGCGGGTGGTCATCGCCACCCTGCGGACCGAGATCTCCGGGCTGAACGGGGACCGGGCGTACCTGCGGAGCGAGATCGAGCACCGCGAGACCGTCATCACGTCGCTGCGGGAGACGGTGCGATCCCGTGAGGCCGAGCTGATCGCCCTGCACGACGAGGGTGGCCAGGGTGGCGAGGCGTCGGTGCACCACATGCCGCGCCGCGTCCTCGCCGAACACGAGTCCGCCTGGGAAGACGTACCGAACGCCGACGAGCTCTGGAGCGACGGCTCGCACCCGACCGTGGTGGACATGAAACTGATCGACACCGCGATGGTGCTGCCGAACTACGAGGTCGACCGCTTGGTCGGCTGACGGTGACCGGTTTCTGGGTCGAATGGGCCACCGTCACTTGTCGAGGTCGCCGACGACGTAGCCGATCGAGGCCAGAGTGACCTCGAGTCGGTCGACCCGGACTCCCGGGAGCACCGCCTCCAGGGCGGCCACATGGTTGAACGACGGCGTACGCAGCTTGAGTCGCCAAGGCGTCTTCTCGCCTCTCGACACCAAGAACACCCCGGCCACGCCCAGCGGCGCCTCGACAGCGAGGTAGGCCTCGCCCTCGGGCAGCTTGACGATCTTGCCCAGCCGCACCGAGACCGGCCCAGGCGTACGCCGTAGTTCGGCGATGCAGGCGTCCACCAGCGCCGCGCTGGTCGCGAGCTCCTCGGCCAGCAGGTGCAAGCGGGCCCAGGCGTCACCGGTCGCGTGGGCCGGAGTCGGGATCAGATCCGCCAGTTCCGCGTACGCGAGGTAGCTCCGCTGCCGGCGCAGGTCGAGATCCACCCCGCTGGCCCGGGCGGCCGGTCCCGTCACGCCGTACTGCTCGATCGTGCCGCGCTCCAGTACGGCGACGCCTGCGGTCTCTGCCGCCAGCTCGGGCCGTTGCAGCCACGCCCGGGCCTGCTCAGCCGCGGCCCGGACCGCATCCATCGCCGAAGCCTCAGCGCTCAACCAGTCCGGGGTCGCGTCCACAGCGAGTCCGCCGATCCGGTTGGCCATCGGGTGGATCCGGTTGCCGGTCAGCCGCAGGGTCTGGTCGCGCAGCGCTTCGCGTACGACCGGCAACCCGTTCGCCAGCCCGAGCCGGTGGGGAAGGTAGCCGAGGAAGGCGGTGTGGCTGAGGATGCGGGCGTGCTCGGCCAGCAGGGTGCGGAGCCAGACCGCCCGCGGCGGGATCTCCAGACCGAGCAGCTGCTCACACGTCAGGGCCACACTCAGCTCGCCGGAGAACGGGGCCTGCCAGTCGTGCCGATCCGCCAGCATGATGATCTGCCGGTAGTCGCGGACCTCGAAGAGCTTCTCCACCCCGCGGTGCATGGCGCCGACGACCACGTGGGCGCTGGTGACGACGCCGTCCTCGGTCCACAACCGGAGCTCGAGCAGACCGGCGTGACTCGGGTGGTCGGCGCCCAGGTCGAGCAGGATCGTGCCGGTCGGCGGCGGTGCGCTGGTCGAGGGCAGCATCCCCGGCGCCAACGAGCCGATCAGGACCCGGAGCGGCGTGTGCACGAGGGTCAGGGTGCCACAGGCGAGGTCAGCCCTGCAGGAGCGCCCGGAACGAGCCCCAGACCCGAGGTGAGCGCAGAGCGGACCGGTGGCTGCGCGTGACCAGCGCGGCCAGCGGGTCGGCGGGCGTGGGACGGTGTTGCGACGGGTCCATGCTCTCGACCAGCTCGGCCAGGGTGCCGGCGAACGAGGTCTGAGCCCCGAGCGTCTCACCAGCCGCCCGTGCGGAGTCGACGGCGACGTGCGCGGTCAGGTTCACCGACGGGTCGAGGGTGGCCGGTAGCCGGCGCCCGGAGCCGTAGCCGGCCAGCGACCCTGCTGTCGGTCGGGAGCTCAGGTCGTGTCCGTAGTCGACGAGCAACGCCGCCCCGCCGGTTGCGCGCGCGCCGGCCACCAGGTCGGTCCAGGCCCGGTCCCGGGTCAGACCGATCTCGGCCTGATCGCCGACCGGCCACCACCGCTGAGCCCAGGCCAGCTCTTCGTCGACCAGCGGGGGACCGGCGTACGTGGTCCCGTCCGAGCTGACCATCACCTCGAGCCAGCAACCGTCGGCCCACCGCACCCACCGGCACGGCAGGTCGTCCAACCACTCAGCGGCCACGAGCAGCACCGGGCCCGGCAGTCGCGCCAACAGGTCGACGACCTCTCCGCTGGTCCAGGTGTGTCGGCGTACGTCCCACCGGTCTTGCGCCCAACCGACGCCGGCGTCCAGGCCTGCGGGCCGGGTCCGGAGGTCGACCCCGGCCAGTCGCAGGTCCGGTCGACGTCGGGCCAGGGCGGTCAGCAGCTCACCACCGCCGGCCCCAATGTCGACCACGGCGCAGAGGTCGACGCGCTCGCGGAGGATGCCTTCGACCAGGCCGGCCAGCAGTCCTCCGGTGGTCGCGGCCGTACGGAAATGCTCGACCGGTGAAGACACCGACCAAAAGCCTTCGACCCCGTACGCCGAATCGACCCAAGCGTGAAACGCCGATCTCGGATAGGGGAGCATGGGCCCATGGTGCCCGATGCTGAGTCCCAGCCGAATGACCGCGCGCGGCCGTCGTTCCCCGCCCTTCCCGTTCTACCCACGTTGCCCGAGAAGCTCGCGGCCGAGGTGCCCGGGTGGGTCCGTGAAGTCGACGTGGTGGTCATCGGTTCCGGGATCGCAGGCCTCACCGCCGCCTTGGAGTGCAGCGATCTCGGGCGCGTGATGGTGGTGACCAAGGACGTGGTCGGGGCCGGGTCCACACCCTGGGCTCAGGGTGGCATCGCGTCGGTGCAGGCCGAGGGCGACACGGTCGAGCAGCACATCGACGACACCCTGGTCGCCGGTGCCGGGCTCTGCATCGAGCAGGCCGTTCGGGTGCTGGTCAGCGAGGGACCGGACGAGGTCGCCAAGCTGATCGCTCGCGGGGCCGAGTTCGACCGTGACCCGCTCGGTGCGCTGCAGCTGACCCGGGAGGGTGGGCACCACCGCAACCGGATCGCCCACGCCGGCGGTGACGCGACCGGCGCCGAGATCGAGCGTGCCCTGGTCGCCACCGTGCTGGCCGATCCGGCGATCGAGATCGTCGAGCACGCGCTGGTGTTGGACCTGATCCCCGCCGAGGTCGCACCGGGTACGCCGCAAGCCCCCCGCCCGGCGGGGGAGACGGCCCACCCGAGCCCTCCCGGACAAGCCATCGCTGGGGTCACCCTGCATGTGCTCGGCGAGGGGACCCTCGGTGGCGTCGGGGCCGTGCACGCTCGCGCGGTGATTCTGGCGACCGGCGGTATCGGCCAGATCTACGCGGTCACGACCAACCCACCCGTGTCGACCGGCGACGGGGTCGCGGCGGCCTTCAGGGCCGGAGCCCGGCTGCGCGACATCGAGTTCATCCAGTTCCATCCCACGGTGCTCTACCTCGGCGGTGGGGCTCGGGGTCAGCTGCCGTTGGTCAGCGAGGCCGTACGCGGGGAGGGTGGGCTGCTGGTCAACGCGGCCGGTGAACGGTTCATGGTCGGCCAGCACGAGCTGGCCGAGCTGGCCCCGCGCGACGTCGTCGCCAAGGGGATCATGAAGGAGATGGCCCGGCTCGGCGTGGACCACGTCTACGTCGACGGTCGCGCGCTCGGCGAGGAGGTCTGGCGGGTCCGTTTCCCGACCATCCTGCACAGCTGTCGGCGGGCCGGGATCAACCCGGTCACCGACCTGATCCCGGTGGCACCGGCGTGTCACTACTTCTGCGGCGGCGTCGAGACCGATCTGAACGGGGCCACGAATCTCGCCGGCCTCTACGCCTGCGGGGAGGTCGCCTCCTCGGGCGTGCACGGTGCCAACCGGCTGGCGTCCAACTCCCTCCTGGAGGGGCTGGTCTTCGCCCGCCGGATCGCCGAGCAGCTGCACCAACAGCTCCCTCCCCGGCGTCAACCCGGATCCGACTCGCGTGAGGCGGGACTGATCGACCCGAACGTGGTGCCGGCGATGCAGCAGTCGATGAGCCGTCACGCCGGTGGTCTGCGGGTTGCGGCCGGGCTCGACCAATGCGCCTTCGACCTGGCTCAGCTGGCCGACAAGAACGGGGCCGAGCCGGGCGTCGAGGCCTGGGAAGCCACGAACCTGATGACCGTGGCGACGGCGGTGGTGTCGTCGGCGCGGCTCCGGGAGGAGTCGCGCGGGGCGCACTGGCGCGACGACTTCGAGGGCCGGCAGGACGCCTGGCACGGACACCTGATCGCCGAGCGGGACGAGGCTCACGGGATCCACCACGAGTTCGTGCCGGCGGAGGAGGGTTCCCGATGATCTGCACATCGGTGACCGAGGTCGAGGCCCTCGTGGCGGCGGCGGGGCTGGACGTGGGCGCGTTGGCCCTGATCGTCTCCGAGGCTCTGGGGGAGGACCTCGGTGGCCGCGGAGTGCTCCCGCCCGGCACCAGCATCGGGCTGGACGTGACCTCGGTGGCCACGATCCCGGTCGACGCGGTCGGACACGGTGAGTTCGTCGTACGTCGTCCCGGCACCGTCGCCGGGTTGTCGGTCGCGGCGTACGTCATGGCCGTGGTCTGCGCCCCGGCCGGACCCTTCGCCATCGACCTCGACGCTCACGACGGCGACCGCGTCGAGGTGGGAGACGTCTTGATCCGGGTCAGCGGCAACACCCGCGCTCTGCTGACCGCCGAACGGGTGGCCCTCAACCTGTTGACCCTCACGTCAGGGGTGGCCACGGCAACCCGGGCCTGGGTCGACGCCCTGGCCGACACCGGCACCCGGGTTCGCGACTCGCGCAAGACCACCCCCGGTCTTCGGATGCTCCAGAAGTACGCCGTACGCGTGGCCGGCGGGGTCAACCATCGAATGTCATTGGCCGATCAGGCTCTCATCAAAGACAATCACGTGATTGCCGCCGGCGGCGTGGTCGAGGCCTTTCGTGCGGTCCGCACCGCATTTCCTGATATCTGGGTGCAGGTCGAGGTGACCACACCTCAGCAGGCGCGCGATGTTGTCTTAGCGGGAGCCAAAGATGTCCTCTTGGACAATATGAGTCCTGCGGAGATGACCTCAATCGTTTTAGGATTGGCCGGACTGGCCACGTTCGAGGCGAGTGGTGGGTTGACCATCGAGACTGCGGCCGCCGTGGCGCAGACCGGCGTAGATTATGTGGCCGTCGGTGCGATTACTCATTCAGCACCAATTCTCGACATTGCGTTGGATCTTGTCCTCAAATCCGACTTCATCAGGTAATCTCAACCTGTCAGGTAATGCAAACTCACAATCTGCACGGAGGAATACGAATGGCACAACGTGTGCAAATCATTCTCGAGGACGACTACGACGGCGGCAACGCCGACGAGACGGTCAGCTTCGCGCTGGACGGCGCTGAGTACGAGATCGACCTGTCCAGCGGCAACGCAGCGGGTCTGCGTGACACGCTGGCCCCGTGGTTGGCGCACGCGCGCAAGACCGGCGGTCGTCGCAAGCGTGGTTCCAAGCCGGCGGACAGCTCGAGCACGAGCGACATCCGCGCGTGGGCGCAGGACAACGGTCACGAAGTCAGCAGCCGGGGTCGGGTCTCCGCAGACGTCCGCGAAGCGTACGAGAAGGCTCACGCCTGATCTGTTGTACGGCCGTCGAGGTTGAAGATTGCGCCCTGGGCGAACAAGATTTCGCTCGGGGTGCATTCACGTCCAGACGTCGTCTGGAGGGATCGAGCCCCGCCCCGCGAGGGTTGGTGATCGGGACGGCACCAAGGCGTTACCGGAGCGCAACGCCGGTCCTCATCGAGTGGGTCCCATGCCCGGACCGGCATCATCGGAGCCGACTACAGTAGGACCCGTCGATGCTGGGTCTTGCACCACCCACGGCGCGAGCGGCATCGTAAGCGAGGAGCAACCATCATGTTTGAGCGGTTTACCGACCGAGCCCGCCGTGTCGTCGTGCTGGCGCAAGAAGAAGCTCGCATGCTGAACCACAACTACATCGGCACCGAACACATCCTCCTCGGCCTGATCCACGAGGGAGAGGGTGTCGCGGCCAAGGCGCTCGAGTCACTCGGCATCTCTTTGGAAGCCGTCCGTCAAAAGGTCGAGGAGATCATCGGCCACGGACAGCAGTCCCCGAGCGGGCACATCCCGTTCACCCCCCGCGCCAAGAAGGTGCTCGAGCTGAGCCTGCGCGAGGCCCTGCAGATCAATCATTCCTATATCGGCACCGAACACATCCTTCTCGGCCTCATTCGTGAGGGCGAGGGTGTTGCCGCGCAGGTGCTCGTCAAGCTGGGTGCTGACCTGAACCGCGTACGCAATCAGGTGCTGCAATTGCTCAGCGGATTCCAGGGAAAGGAAGCAGCGACTTCGGGTGCCCCCGAGCAGGGGAACACCCCGTCGTCGTCTATGGTCCTGGACCAATTCGGTCGTAACCTCACTCAGGCCGCGCGAGAGAACAAACTCGACCCCGTCATCGGTCGAGAAACCGAGATCGAACGCGTCATGACAGTATTGTCGCGACGCACCAAAAATAATCCGGTGCTGATCGGTGAGCCAGGTGTCGGAAAGACTGCGGTGGTCGAGGGTCTATCTCAGGCCATTGTTCGCGGTGACGTGCCGGAAACATTGCGCGACAAGCAGATCTACACCCTGGACCTCGGTGCCCTGGTCGCCGGCTCCCGCTACCGTGGCGATTTCGAGGAGCGGTTGAAGAAGGTCCTCAAGGAGATCAAGACCCGCGGTGACGTGGTGTTGTTCATCGACGAGATCCACACCTTGGTCGGCGCCGGTGCGGCTGAGGGTGCGATCGACGCCGCCAGCATCCTGAAGCCGATGCTGGCCCGCGGCGAACTCCAGACCATCGGGGCCACGACGCTCGACGAGTACCGGAAGTACGTGGAGAAGGACGCCGCACTCGAGCGGCGTTTCCAGCCCATCCAGGTGGCCGAGCCGTCCATCGCCCACACGATCGACATCCTGCGGGGTCTGCGGGACCGCTACGAGGCGCACCACCGGGTGACCATCACCGACGAGGCGCTCGTCGCCGCGGCGCAGATGGCTGACCGCTACATCTCCGACCGGTTCCTGCCCGACAAGGCGATCGACCTGATCGACGAGGCCGGGGCCCGGTTGCGGATCCGTCGGATGACCGCGCCGCCGGACTTGCGTGAGTTCGACGAGAAGGTCGCCGGCGTACGGCTGGAGAAGGAAGCCGCGATCGACGCTCAGGACTTCGAGCGTGCGGCCGGGCTGCGGGACGACGAGAAGAAGCTTCTCACCGCCCGCGCCGAGCGAGAGGCGCAGTGGAAGTCCGGTGACCTCGACGTCGTCGCCGAGGTGGACGAAGAGATCATCGCCGAGGTGTTGTCCACGGCGACCGGTATCCCGGTGTTCAAGCTCACCGAGGAGGAGTCGGCTCGACTGCTCCGGATGGAGGACGAGCTCGGAAAGCGCTACATCGGCCAGCACGACGCCGTGCGCGCCCTGTCCCGGTCCATCCGTCGGACCCGTGCGGGTCTGAAGGACCCGAAGCGTCCGAGTGGCTCGTTCATCTTCGCCGGCCCGTCCGGAGTCGGTAAGACCGAGCTGACCAAGGCGCTGACCGAGTTCCTGTTCGGCGACGAGGACGCCCTCATCTCCTTGGACATGAGCGAGTACTCCGAGAAGCACACCGCATCGCGGCTGTTCGGTTCCCCGCCCGGTTACGTCGGTTACGAAGAGGGCGGACAGCTCACCGAGAAGGTGCGCCGCAAGCCGTTCAGCGTGGTGCTGTTCGACGAGGTCGAGAAGGCCCACCCGGACATCTTCAACTCGCTGCTGCAGATCCTGGACGAGGGTCGGTTGACCGACGCCCAGGGTCGGGTGGTCGACTTCAAGAACACCGTCATCGTGATGACCACCAACCTGGGCACGCGGGACATCGCCAAGAGCGTGCAGTTGGGCTTCAGCGGTCAGACCGGTGGCGCCGAGGGTTCGTACGAGCGGATGAAGGCCAAGGTCGCTGATGAGCTGAAGCAGCACTTCCGCCCGGAGTTCTTGAACCGCGTCGACGAGATCGTCGTGTTCCGCCAGCTCAGCCAGGAAGACATCGAGCGCATCGTCGACTTGATGGTCGCTCAGATCGAGCTCCGTCTGAAGGACCGCGACATGGGCATCGAGCTCACGCCGGCCGCGAAGACGCTGATCGGCCAGCGCGGCTACGACCCGACGTTGGGGGCACGACCGTTGCGCCGGGCCCTGCAGCGCGACATCGAGGACTACTTGGCGGAGAAAATCCTCTTCTCCGAGCTGAAGGCAGGCCAGATCGTGGTCGTCGACGTGGCGGACCCGGGTTCGGAGACGCCGTTCACCTTCACCGGCGTCGACCGTTCGGTCGCCCCGGACGCCCCGCCGGTCGAGTTCGGCGGGATCATCGAAGGCTTCAGCGATCCAGGTGAGCCCACCTCGAACGACTGAATCGACTGAGCCCCGGTGCGCGAGCACCGGGGCTTTCTCGTCGTGACCCTCGTCGCCGCGGACGCGATACCGAACCTGACGAGATTTTGGCGGCGAGGAGCCTAGCCCGTACACTCAGCGCGAGATTTCTGGACCGAAGTGGAAACAGGCAGATGGGTGGAGCCATGGCGGGGCAGACGGCACGTGCGCGGATGCCAGGGCTGGACGTACTGCGAGGTCTCGCCATCGCGCTGGTCCTCATTCGGCACGCCGTCCCGGACCTGCTCGGCAACGGCGGCATCGTCGGGGTGGTCATCTTCTTCACTCTGAGCGGCTACCTGATCACGGGTCTGCTCGTCAGCGAGTTCGACCGGACCGGCCGGGTTTCGTACGGCGAATTCTTCCGGCGACGCGCCTTGCGCCTGTATCCGCCCCTCCTCCTACTGCTCGCGGTCTACACCGTGGTCGAGTTGACCACCGACCGACTGCACGACCGCTGGTACCTGGGCAAGACTCTGGTGACGGCGCTGACTTATACCTCCGACTTGCCGCTGCTGCCCATCAGTCCTGGCCTCGGCCATCTGTGGACCTTGGCCATCGAAGAGCAGTTCTACCTGGCCTGGCCATTCCTGCTCGTCTTCGGACTGCGGCGTTGGCGGTTGAGCAGGATGCTGGTGGTCATCATCACCACCTTCTGGTTGACGACCGTAGCCACCGTGGTGATCTTCAACGACGACGTGGGACACCTCTACAAGCTGCCGACCAGCTGGGCCATCACGTTGGTCATCGGAGCCGCCGCGCGGCTGTTCCGAGATCGGCTCAAAGCAGTCCTGACCCGACCGCGTCTGCTCGGTGGACTGGGCCTCGTGGTCTGCCTGCTCATCGCGGTCGGCCCGGAGGGCAAAGGCAGCGCAATGATGTACCTGGTCGGTGGGCCGGTCATCGGCGTCGCGACCGTGCTGATGATCAATGCAGCTACCCGGTGGACCTCAATGCCCCGCTTGCTCGTCCCCTTGCAGATCCTGGGGGTGATCTCGTATGCCGTC